>NZ_JAVRHO010000079.1:0-579 GCF_031846515.1 Autumnicola lenta | reverse complement strand
TTTAATTTAACTTAAAAATCCACCTGCTTTGCAGGTGGTAATGTTCTTAGGGCTATGCCTATATTTGTTTTATGGGTAAATACAAGAAACTTAGCCACGTAGTCTATAAGTGTGAATATCATATTGTTTGGGTTCCTAAATATAGACTTCGTATAATGAAGGGAGAAATCAAGAATTTGATAGAGAATGATATTAAGATGCTTTGTGAGTGGAAAAGTTGTGAAGTTCAGGAATTAAACGTTCAGGAAGATCATGTTCATTTGTTGGTTTCTATTCCTCCCAAGGTTTCTATATCAAAGTTGATGGGAACTCTAAAAGGCAAAGTTGCCATTAAGCTTTTCAAGAGTTATCCAAAATTAAAGAAGAAGCCTTATTGGGGCAATCATTTTTGGGCTAGGGGATATTTTGTCAACACAGTCGGCTTAGACGAGGATATGATAAAGAAATATGTAAAGTATCAAGAGCAAGAAGAGAAGAGGATTGAAAATGAGCAACAAAAGTTTGATTTTTAGCAATGATCTTCAAGGCCCCCTATGGGGGCTAGCCAAAGCCACCTTCTTAGAAGGTGTGATTTTTACT
>NZ_JAVRHO010000078.1:0-580 GCF_031846515.1 Autumnicola lenta | reverse complement strand
TTTATTGGTCTCAAAAATAGTTAAAACTATGTACTTTAGTGCATTTCGCTTTAGCTTCTAAAAAAACCTACCTTTGTTAAATGCCGGAACAAAGAACAAGTGGACATACGGTTTCTCGTTTAACAGTACATTTAGTCTGGAGTACAAAATACCGTTATCCGGTTTTAAAAGGAGATATACAAGTTCGTTGCAGAACCTTACTTATGCAAATTTGTGATGCAGAAGATGTCACAATTCTAAAGGGTGTTGTCTCTAAGGAACACGTTCATATGCACATAGAATACCGTCCTTCGACAAGTGTAAGCTACTTGGTCAAGAAGCTGAAAGGGAGAAGTTCAAGAAAGCTCCAACAAGAATTCCCCGTTCTCAAACAGAAATATTGGGGCAGGCACTTCTGGGGCATAGGCTATGGATGCTGGAGCACTGGAAATATTACCGATGAAATGGTTAATGAGTATCTAGAGCATCATAGAAGACCTGACGATGGTGAAGGAAGTAATTTTATAATAGAGAAATGACCTTGCGGTGACTTTAAGTCACCAGCCCGAAACTATGGACTTGGAGTCCATAGTGGTTCATT
>NZ_JAVRHO010000077.1:0-591 GCF_031846515.1 Autumnicola lenta | reverse complement strand
TAACAATCAGACTATTGAAAAACTAAAACAAATGCGCCTGGAGGCTATGGCCCAGTTGCACCTGCAACACATAAAGGACAACCGCATAGAGAACATTACTGCCGATGAGTACCTGGCACTGCTGATCGATCACCAATGGGAAGACCGGCAGAACCGGAAGATAGAGCGGCTCTTAAGACAGGCAGACTTTAAACAACAGGCCAACCTAGCCGATGTGAACTACACCCAGAACCGCAACCTGGACAAGAATATGTTTACCCGCTTAGGCACCCTGGATTTTATCACCAGAAAGGAAAACATTATCCTTACCGGGGCTTCCGGGGTTGGTAAAAGTTATTTGGCCCAGGCTTTAGGACATCAGGGGTGTATGATGGAATACAAAACCATTTACACCAATACCGCGAGGCTTTTTAAAAAATTAAAACTGAGTAAAGTGGATGGTACTTATCTTAAGGAACTGGGAAAACTGCTTAAAGCAGATTTACTGATCCTGGATGACTTTGGTCTGCAGAGTTTTGATAACCACGCCAGGGAAACCCTCATGGATATAATCGATGACCGGTACAACAAAGCTTCTACTATTATATCCTC
>NZ_JAVRHO010000076.1:0-640 GCF_031846515.1 Autumnicola lenta | reverse complement strand
ATAATCTATTCTAAAATTACCGAAATTTTTTGTTTTGTGGACGAATTTTGCAAAGAATATGACCAGATCGTCGAGAACCACCTTTTGGGTAACCCCTCCAAACGTCCACCGATAATGTCCAGGAGCGAGGTCATTACCATTTCCATCATCTTCCAGTTGAGCGGTTTTAGGACGTTCAAGCATTTTTATCAGTATTATGTGAAGGTGCATATGAAGGATGATTTTCCTCAAACGGTATCCTATAACAGGTTTACCGAACTCATGCAGGCCAACCTGATGCCAATGGCCCTCTTTCTAAAAACCTGTTGCCCTGGCCAGTGCACGGGTATATCCTTTGTTGACTCCACTCCGATAAGGGTCTGTAAGAACAAGCGCATAAAGCGTAACAAGGGATTCGACGGAATCGCCACCACGGGAAAATCGACCATGGGGTGGTTCCATGGTTTCAAGCTACATATCATTATCAACGACAAGGGGGAAATCATCAACTTCAGCATAACCCAGGCAAATGTGGACGACCGGGAGCCACTCAAGGACAAAAGTTCTCTCAAGCACATATACGGTAAGCTGTTTGCAGACAAGGGTTATATCGGCAAAGAACTGATGCAGGCACTTTTTGTTGATGGGGTGCACCTGATAA
>NZ_JAVRHO010000075.1:0-658 GCF_031846515.1 Autumnicola lenta | reverse complement strand
AAGCTTATCGATGGTCAGATGATCCAAATACCAAAGAAGGATAAGACTCGCCTGATCATTACCTATGCCAATAGTAGGGCGGCAAAAGATGAACACAATCGTAAAAGAGGATTGCAGCGCCTGGAAAAACGGATTAAATCTGGAAAGCTCACCAAATCTAACATCAACAATAAAGGCTACAATAAATATTTAAGAATGCAGGGGGAGGTGACCATTGAAATCGATTATGAAAAATTTTGGCAAGACAATGCCTGGGACGGACTTAAAGGATATGTAACCAATACAGAATTATCAGATAAGCTTGTTGTAGAAAATTACAAGAATCTATGGCATATAGAGAAAGCCTTTAGAATGTCAAAAACAGACTTGCGAATCCGTCCAATTTACCACCGGTTACGTCACCGAATCGAAGCTCATATCTGCATCTCATTTACTGCTTACAGTATTTACAAGGAGCTGGAAAGGCTGCTATACCAAGAAAAATCGAAGATATCCCTAAAGAGAGCAGCAGAGCTAACACATAATATTTATCAAATTACTTACACCCTTCCTGATTCAAAACATACTAAGTCAAGGCTTCTAAAGATGGACGATGAGCAGGCAGAATTATATCAAATAATCGAGAAAAATTTTAAGGTGTTGCAACGCTGAAGACAGG
>NZ_JAVRHO010000074.1:0-679 GCF_031846515.1 Autumnicola lenta | reverse complement strand
CAACAATCAGACTATTGAAAAACTAAAACAAATGCGCCTGGGGGCTATGGCCCAGTTGCACCTGCAACACCTAAAGGACAACCGCATAGATAAGGTTACTGCTGATGAATATCTCGCTCTGCTGATCGATCACCAATGGGAAGACCGGCAGAACCGGAAGATAGAGCGGCTTTTAAAGCAGGCCGGCTTTAAACAACAGGCCAATCTGGCCGATGTGAATTACACCCAGAACCGAAACCTGGACAAGAATATGTTCACCCGCTTAGGTACCCTGGATTTTATCACCAGAAAGGAAAACATTATCCTTACCGGGGCTTCGGGGGTTGGTAAAAGTTATTTGGCCCAGGCTTTAGGACATCAGGGATGTATGATGGAATACAAAACCATTTACACCAACACCGCCCGTCTTTTTAAAAAATTAAAACTGAGTAAAGTGGATGGCACTTATCTTAAGGAACTGGGGAAACTGCTTAAAGCAGATTTACTGATCCTGGATGACTTTGGCCTGCAGAGTTTTGATAACCACGCCAGGGAAACCCTCATGGATATCATCGATGATCGGTACAACAAAGCTTCTACTATTATATCATCACAAATACCTGTATCGGCCTGGTATGATATTATTGGGGAAGGAACTATTGCAGACGCTATTCTGGACAGGATCGTGAACTCCTCGCAT
>NZ_JAVRHO010000073.1:0-692 GCF_031846515.1 Autumnicola lenta | reverse complement strand
ATATAAAAACTGTGCGCAGGCGAGCGTGATTTTCCGTAGGAAAATCAGGCGAAGCAAGCACGCACGTACTTTCGAATTGGCACAGGTTTTAGCATTGTTTTTATATTTTGTTATGCACAGGTTTTATTCCAGATATTGTGCGAAATCTGATAGTTTATATTGAAGTACCGAATGAGCCACATTAAAGCAAGCTCCGCCTATCTCATAGTTTATATAAAATTCGATTTCATTACTGTCAGTAAAAGCCATTCCAATTTCGTCCAGTTCGTAATGACGAAAGTCTATCCATTCCATACAGTCTTTAAGGTGTGGATTGTTTAAATTCTTTTGATACTCTTGCCGTAGGTCTTGATTTATTTTCTTTTCAACTTTATCCGCACCAGATTTGAATAAGTCAGAGTTTTTAACTTTCTGTTTTACGTTGTCGTCAATTTTGTAGAGGTCATATTTATAGGAGTATCTTCCTTTATAGTCAGCGCTCCCTGTCCGAACACTTTGGAAATTTTTATAGGTACAAGTTTTAATCAGAACTGGGTCAAGTTCATTATTAGAGGGCTCTTCTTTTTCTGTGCATTGAACGCGATATTCTTCCAGTTCAATTGCTTTTTTGGAAATACAATCTCCTGTATTGAATAAGAGTATAAGAAAAATGGAGAAGACTATTTTTATATTCATTTTTTTAACTTGTGCAT
>NZ_JAVRHO010000072.1:0-833 GCF_031846515.1 Autumnicola lenta | reverse complement strand
AACGTCCCGTATAAAAACTGTGCGAGCTGGCGAGCTTGATTGTCCGCAGGACAATCCGCTAAGCCAGTGAGCAGGAAGTTTCGATTCGAGATAGGTTTGAGCATTTTTTTTATACGTTTTTAGGCAAAGTGCTTTACTCTTTATAAACTAAGTTTAAGATTGAGTCTGTTTTGTGCTTTGGATGTTTTAATTTTTCTGCTGTCTCTTTCGTTATTTTTTTCCATCCATACTGATACTCGAATATCCAAAGGGAATCAGTTGTGGAATTTGTCTGTAAATGCAAAAGCGAAGGTTTGTTTTTATTTTCAAACCATTTCATATATCCAAATTCCAGACTATCAGCAGGATATTTTGATTGTCTTGGCAATTTTGCATTATTGTGCAATTTTTTTGATTCTTTCCAATACTCTTTATATTCTGAAACCTGCTCTCTAAAATTTATCTCCTTTCCTGTTAATCTTCGATGAAAGCTTGTAAGGATAATTCCAGACATATCATCAGGATGTTTAATTCCTTTGCGCTTAAAGTATTTACTTAATCTCGAACCGCCCCAAAGGTTCCAATTGTTCCGCATATATAGACCGGTTCCCATATGATATTGTCCAACAAATTCATTTTCCGATAGTTTTCTTATTTCAGTTTTGAGAGAATCAGGATAAAATCCGTTAACTTCTGAAATAGCATCTTCTAAATTTTTGGGAATATAAACACCATCTATTTCAGACTTGTAGGAATTAAATAGACCAGAACAACTAACTAATGAAATCGAAAGTATAATCGATATAATTGTGGTTTTTCGCATATTGTTGTTTTCGCATTTTGCCTAACGTCTC
>NZ_JAVRHO010000071.1:0-842 GCF_031846515.1 Autumnicola lenta | reverse complement strand
GTATAAAAACAGTGCGCGGGTGAGCTTGATTGTCCGCAGGACAATCAGGCGTTGCAAGCGAGCACGGACTTTCGAATTGAGACAGATTTGAGCATTTTTTTTATACGTTGTTGTAAACAGTGCTTTTTTTGTTTTCTAATTGATTTACTTTTACATAAAACCAAGGAACAGGTTCAAACCCGTTGGATTCGTCATTCATAAATTCCATTAACTCATCCCAATTTTCAAAATTTTCAATAAGTCCAAATTCATTTATTGTGAGACCGAACTTTTCTTTCAAATCAGTTGAGAGGTCGTGACAATGAAAAGAGTGAAAATCTCCACCAACTTCAATTCCAATTATGTCAAAGCCTAAAAACGTTCCTCCACTATTCTCAATTTCTTTATTTTTCAGTTTGGTGTGAATTCCCATTTCTCCACCTTGAGCGTCTGGCGGTTGAGTCAGTTCTATAGCCTCGTCCAATTCAGATTCTGGGAAAGAAATACTTAATATTTGAAAATTCAATTCGTTTGGGAAGAACTTTTCTTTGTATTCGGTCAATGTTCTTAAGTCCGAAAAAGTGTTTATCCAGCCGAGTTTTTTTTCGTCCAGCTTTTTGTCCGCCCAAGTTTGAATTTCTTCAACTTTTTTATCGGTTAAACTAAATATAGCTTTAGTTTCATCAAGTTCCTTCTTGTCTGTTGTTGCCCAAGAAATTGCCCAATCGTCAAAATAAGAGTCGTTTATGCACCGACTACAAGTGAAGATTTTAGAACCTTTTATTGTTCCATAATCGACAGGTTTTAACTTAATAAAGTAATATGCTCCAGTGTAGTAGTTCATTTGTTTTTTGGCATTGTTT
>NZ_JAVRHO010000070.1:0-856 GCF_031846515.1 Autumnicola lenta | reverse complement strand
AACGTCTCGTATAAAAACTGTGCGCGGGCGAGCGTGATTGTCCGCAGGACAATCCGCTGAGCTGGCGAGCACGGAGCCTCGATTTGAGACAGGTTTAAGCATTGTTTTTATATGTTGTTGTACACTGTGCTTTAGTAATAATCAATCTTGTATTTGTAATCTGTAGTGTCCCTAAATTCAAAATCAATTCCTTTTTTCTTAGCCAATTTGTCGAGTTCTGAATAATTATAGAATCTTATAGTGTCCATTTGGGTTCCTATTATTTCTTTAGTGTAACCGTTGTCCGAATAGGTATATTTTTCTATCCACGGCTTTTTGAAGCTTTCGTTATAGTGAAGACGCTTTACTTCTCTACCTTTGGAATCATAATACACAGAATCCGTAAGTTTCATCGCTTTTTCTGGATTCGGATCTTTAGTCGGAAACATTTCCCAGGTGTTGGTTTTAATAACTTCTACATTTCCCTCCTTATAATATTTCCTTATAAACCTTACAGCAGAATCAGATTCATACATCGTTTGTATTTTTAAATTCTCATCTGGTTTATATTCATAAACTGAAAATTGTCTAACCACACAAGTATCTTGTTCTGCGAAGTAATCGCAGTCAGTTTCTTTGAACTTCTTACCATTCAAAAATTCTGTTCGGACAATCCTATTGCTCCTTTGATTTCCAAAATTTCTTGACAGAATTTTATTCCCCTTTTTATCAAAATCCGCAACTCTATTTTTTGCCAGTTTATCATCTTTTTTTTCATATTCTGTTATTGACTTAATTTTTGGAGAACATCCAATTATTATTGTCAAAATTAATGTTTGAAGTATAAGTTTTTTCATAGCATTGTGTACAACGTCTC
>NZ_JAVRHO010000007.1:0-179932 GCF_031846515.1 Autumnicola lenta | reverse complement strand
GTTCCGGCTTTATCCGCTTTCGCGGATTAAGCCACCATCCCTTGAAAAAAGGGAAGGAGCTATATGCGTGGAAAAAAATACAACACTTTAACCTTTTAGACTTTTCACTTTTTCACTTTTTCACTTTTTTTGCGTTAGGGATAGCAGCGGTATCCTTATAGCGGGATATTTGCCCAAATTTGGCAATTATCGGCACTCATTATTATATACCTTACTGGTCCCCCCACTCCAAAAACCGCTATAAGATTTAGCGGATAGCCCGGCCGCGACCTTTTCTGGGAGCGGAAACGCCCAGATTAATATTTTCCCCAACTTCTATATTGCGCAACCAAGTTCAACGGCTTATCTTTGCTCTTCTAATTAAAAATGAGACATGATTAAGGTAACTTTGCCAGACGGCAGTATCAAAGAATTTGAAAAAGGCGCTACTCCAATGGATGTCGCGAACAGTATTAGTACGGGATTGGCCAGAAACGTGATTTCGGCGAAATTTAACGACAAAATTGTGGAATCGTCTACGCCTTTGACTACAGACGGCGCCCTTACCTTATATACATGGAATGACGATGAAGGAAAAAAGGCCTTCTGGCACTCGACTTCTCACGTGATGGCGCAGGCTATCGAGGAACTTTATCCAGGTTCTAAACTTACAATCGGGCCGGCCATCGAAAATGGCTTTTATTATGATGTGGATTTTGGGGAGCATAAGCTTTCTGAAAATGACTTCGGAAAAATTGAAAACAAAATGTTAGAGATTGCCCGCGGAAAGCACGATTTTAAGATGCGGGAAGTTTCCAAGGCAGATGCTCTTGATTATTATAAGAAACAGGATAATCCGTTTAAAGTTGAATTGATTGAAAATCTTGAAGACGGAACGATTACATTTTGTGATCATTATACTTTTACTGACTTATGCCGCGGCGGACATATTCCGAATACCGGAATCATTAAGGCGGTAAAACTGATGAGTGTTGCCGGTGCATACTGGCGTGGCGATGAAAAGAAACCTCAACTTACCAGGGTTTACGGTACTTCTTTCCCAAAACAAAAGGAGTTAAAAGAGTATTTGGAACTTCTGGAAGAAGCTAAAAAGCGGGATCACCGTAAATTAGGACGGGAGCTGGAGCTTTTCACTTTTTCGCAAAAAGTAGGACAGGGATTACCTTTATGGCTACCAAAAGGTGCTGCTTTGCGTGAACGTCTTGAAAATTTCCTGAAAAAAGCACAGAAAACTGCGGGATACGAGATGGTTGTGAGTCCGCATATTGGTCAAAAGGAGCTATATGTAACTTCCGGGCATTATGCAAAATACGGGGAAGACAGTTTTCAGCCAATAAAAACTCCGAATGAGGGAGAGGAATTTTTGCTGAAACCGATGAACTGTCCTCACCACTGCGAAATTTATAACGCCACTTCCTGGAGTTACCGGGATTTACCAAAGCGTTTTGCGGAATTTGGTACGGTTTACCGCTATGAGCAGAGCGGGGAGTTACACGGACTCACCCGGGTACGAGGATTTACCCAGGATGATGCACATATATTCTGTACTCCAGATCAGTTAGATGATGAATTTAAAAAAGTAATAGACCTTACCTTATATGTATTCGATTCTTTAGGATTTGAAAATTTCACTGCTCAGGTTTCTTTAAGAGATCCTGAAAACAAGGAGAAGTATATTGGAAGTGATGATGTTTGGGATAAAGCTGAAAACGCTATTATTACAGCCGCGAAAGAAAAAGGCTTAAATTATGTAGTAGAAACGGGAGAAGCTGCATTTTACGGTCCAAAGCTGGATTTTATGGTGAAAGATGCGCTTGGCAGGAACTGGCAACTTGGCACCATTCAGGTAGATTATAATTTACCGGAACGATTTGACCTGACATATAAGGGAAGTGACAACGAAAGTCACCGCCCTGTCATGATACACAGAGCACCTTTTGGAAGTATGGAGCGTTTTGTTGCTATTCTGCTGGAACACACCGGGGGGAACTTCCCGCTATGGTTAATGCCGGAACAGGCTATTATACTCTCACTCAGTGAGAAATATGAAAAATACTCCCAAAAAGTTTTAACTTTGCTGGAAAATCACGAAATTCGCGCCCGTAAGGATAACCGAAATGAAACCATCGGGAAGAAGATTCGTGAAGCTGAAGTTGGGAAATATCCATATATGCTGATCGTAGGAGAACAGGAGGCGAATGATGGTACGGTTTCTGTACGTAAACACGGGGAAGGCGACATTGGCACAATGCCAGTAGAAGCTTTTGCTGAAATTGTAAATAATGAAATAAGAAAAACGCTTAAGACGTTTGAAGTTTAACCAAAAATAGATTAGCCATAGCAATACGAAGAAAAAAATCGAAAAGGCCCAGTACAAGGAGAAAGGAAGACGAACACAGAATCAACGATAAAATCCGCGCTGAAAAAGTGAGGCTTGTTGGCGATAATGTGGAAATGGACGTTTACCCTATTAAGGAAGCCTTAGCAATCGCTGAAGAATTAGGTGTGGATTTGGTAGAGATATCACCAAATGCTGAACCGCCGGTTGTAAAAGCGATGGACTACAAGAAGTTTCTTTATGAACAGAAGAAACGAGAAAAGGTCATGAAAGCAAAGGCCACTAAAGTTGTAGTCAAAGAAATTCGATTCGGGCCTAATACCGACGACCATGATTACGAATTTAAAAAGCGTAATGCTGAAAAATTCCTGAAGGATGGTGCGAAATTAAAGGCTTTTGTATTCTTTAAAGGTCGGTCTATTGTTTTTAAAGATAAAGGTGAAATCCTGTTATTGAGATTGGCCACAGACCTTGAAGAGCTTGGGAAAGTTGAACAAATGCCAAAGCTTGAGGGTAAACGTATGACTATGTTTCTGTCTCCAAGAAAGACGAAATAATTTCCTCACCCGGAATTTCAAAAAAGAAATTCCGACCTCTCCAAAGGAGAGATGAAAGAAGAAATTTCTATTTGAAAAAGATTAAGAGAGTTTAATTATAAAAGAAGGACAGCATGCCTAAGATGAAAACAAAATCCAGTGCCAAAAAGCGTTTTAAGCTTACAGGTACCGGTAAAATTAAAAGAAAGCACGCGTTTAAAAGCCACATTCTAACAAAGAAGTCTAAAAAACGTAAGCTTGCCCTTACTCACAGTACCTTGGTACATGATGCAGATAAGGATAATGTTAAACTTCAATTACGTTTAAAGTAAACTGAAGCTCTTAACGGTTTAAACAATTTAAAAACCCTGGAGTTGGGCAACACTTCGACTGGGCTCAGTGCGACAGTTTGAAGTTTAAGTTAAAAGTGCCGGTTACCGGCCGCCTGCTACAAAAACAATTAAAATATGCCAAGATCAGTAAATTCAGTTGCAAAGAGAGCCAGAAGAAAAAAGGTTCTTAAGCAAGCAAAAGGTTACTTCGGACGTCGTAAAAACGTTTGGACAGTAGCAAAAAATGCGGTAGATAAAGCGATGCTTTATGCATACAGAGACCGTAAAACCAAGAAGCGTAATTTCCGTTCATTATGGATTATGCGTATTAACGCTGCTGCCCGTCAGCAAGGATTGTCTTATTCACAATTCATGGGGAAAGTAAAAGCCAGCGGAATCGATCTAAACCGTAAGGTTTTGGCCGATTTGGCAATGAACCACCCGGAAGCGTTTAAAGCAATCGTTGACAAAGTAAAGTAATTAAATAACAGATTATACTCTCTTATATCTAAAATCCGGTTCTGCAAAGAGCCGGATTTTTTATTTCTTACTAGTGAATAGCGAAAGTAAGATTCACTAAATATAAATTTCCTGCTAACTACTGCTTTCCTAAACCTCCTGCATCGGGTAGATAAGGATAAAACTGTTATTTTTAAACTGGTTGTTAAGATAAGAAGAAGTTTCTACCATTTTCTGCTGATATGAAATCTTGTTTCTTCGGCTTAGCACAATTATTAAGTTATCGTTCTTTCCAACGTCTTTGGATATATCTTCAAATCGGGACCAATCAATAAACTCCCGAAAAGAACATTCCACAGCATGTGAAACCTGAATATTTTTAATCAGCTTTAAAGTCTCTGTAGTTGCATAGAAAACCAGTTCCGCACCAGAATTTTCAGCAATGTTCCAGATTTTATTTATCCAGAACGGAAATCCGATCTCCTTTTCTGCATTTTCCGGAACAACGATAATATGTTTCTTTATCGTCGCTAATGGCTGTGCAGGTTTATAGATTAGAGTTGTGGTATTACATCTCGCTAAAACCCCTTCAGTGAGTTCACCAAGAAAGGAATCGGAAATTCCCTCTTTTACATGAAGACCAATAATAAGATCGGTTATTCCGTTTTCCTTAACCGCACCTGCAATTCCGTTTACAATATTCAGGTCGTACCTAAGAAGCTCCTGCAGATGATTATCTGTTGCCGATGCTGTAACCGCCGCACGATGCAAAACTTCTCTCGCCTTTTTTTCAGCTTCGGGATTTAAAGAATTATTATCGATAATCGTGAGAGCATAAAGTCCCTTGCTCTTCTTTTCAGATTTTATGGATAGCCCAAGATGAATGAGTTCATCCAGGGTCTCGGTATTACTAACCGGAATAAGAATTTTTTCGGAATTACCCCTCTCCCCTGCTGTTGCTCCTGTTGATAATCCTACTTCTGATAAGGCTAAATTCCGGGCTCCTTTTTGTGCTACAAAAGATGCCACTGTACAAGTCACCAGGATCATTAGAATCGTTCCGTTAAGAACATTTTCATTTAACAGTCGTACAGGCTCCCCGGTTTCTGATTCACCTAAAATTATATTATAGCCAATGATTACGGCTGCCAGCGTTGCAGCTGCCTGGGCATTACTGAGTCCGAAAATCAGCCGGCGTTCATCAATAGAGAAACTGTAGGTTTTCTGCGTAAGCCATGCCGCAAGGAATTTTGCCAAAGTTGCCACGATGGTCATAACCGCGGCTATCCAAATCGCCTCCCATCCCTGGAAGAACACCCTGAAATCTATAAGCATCCCGATTCCGATAAGGAAGAATGGAATAAAGATCGCATTCCCGACAAATTCCACCCTGTTCATCAATGGTGAAGTGCGGGGAATGAGTCGGTTTAAGGCTAATCCGGATAGAAATGCACCAATAATCGCTTCAATTCCGGCAATTTCAGCTAAAATTGCTCCAAAAAAAACTAGCGCCAGGACGAAAATATACTGGGTGACGTTATCATCATATTTTTTAAAGAACCAACGTGCTATAACGGGAAAGACAAACATTACAATCGCACCAAAAGTCAGAACTGAAACAGTCAGTTTCAACCAGAACGCAGTGTTCACTTCCCCTTTGGTCATCCCAACAATTACCGCTAGCACCAGGAGGGCAAGAATATCGGTAATCATTGTTCCTCCTACAGTGATATTCACAGCGCGGTTCCTGGCCACGCCCAGTTTACTTACTAGCGGATAAGCAATCAAAGTATGTGAAGCAAACATACTCGCGAGAAGCACTGAAGTTAATACCGAAAACTGGAAAATATAAAGGCCGGTAAAAATTCCCATTATCATTGGAATACTAAAGGTAAACATCCCAAATACGAAACTCTTTTTAGTGTTCTTCTTAAAGTCGGCGAGATCTATTTCCAGCCCGGCGAGGAACATAATATAGAGCAGCCCTGCAGTTCCCGAAAGAATAATTCCGCTATCGCGTTCCATCAGGTTAAGTCCGTTAGGGCCAATAACTGCTCCCGCCAGGATAAGGCCCAGCAGGTTTGGAATCTTTATTTTGTTCAGCAGGATTGGCGTGAACAAAATAATAAGAAGGATAACCAGGAATTTTAGCACCGGATTCTCCAGTGGCAGAGAAATATCCAGTAAGGCTACAGTCATTATTTTTTTACTGTATTAATTTACCGATTACGACTTACGCCGAAGGCGGTAAGAACAAGTTTTCTCGTCCCACCATGGTTTCTATGCTCGCACAAATAAATTCCCTGCCAGGTCCCTAAATTCAGTTTTCCATTAGTTATGGGTATCTGAACTGAAGTTCCCATCAACGAAGCTTTTATATGCGCCGGCATATCATCAGATCCCTCCAAAGTGTGCCTGTAGTACGGCTGATTTTCAGGAACCATCTTATTAATATGGCTTTCGAAATCGTCCCGCACCGTAGGATCGGCGTTTTCGTTTATAGTCAAACCTGCGGAAGTGTGCTTGATAAAGGCCTGGAACATCCCGCTTTCAATATTGGAAATCTCCGGAAATCCTGATAAGATCTCCTCTGTCACCAGGTGAAATCCTCTTCCTTTTGCAGATAATTTTATTTCTTTCTGAAAAACTTCCATCTATATTTATTTTGATTTAAACTTTCTGTTTTAGTGCTAATATATGAATAGGATGTTTAATGGTGCATTAAAAGATATATCTTGACGAGGAAAGTTAGCTTTCATTGAAAATCCGGTGAGCGGTAGTAAGCTTAAAAGCAATTTTTTACAGATCTCGAAAAAGTCACTTCTTCCTTTCCTTTTTCCCTCTGGGTGACTGAGAAGTCCGCTGCTTGTTGTACTTGTTTATTATAGGCACAAGGAAAATAAGAATATAACCGATAACAAGAATGGGTTTTGTTATATAGTCATTATCCAGGACATATAAAGCAAAAACTGTAACACTTACTACTATAAATAAATATTTTAGATAGTTTAATAATTTCATAGTTATTCAGAAATTGATTTTCTTGGTTTGTTAGTGGTATAGCGGACTAGTATGACGACAAGTTGTGCGGAGTTTTGGATGCAGATTTGTCGGCTTAACCTATTGTTAATTGATTTTCTAAATTACACTTTTTCGCCAATGTTCGTTATTAGCAATGAAGCGAGATTGCCGGCAGTGTGAGACTAAAAACTTTCTCGTAATTCTCGCATCATTTTTATGGTGTCAACATATTCGACACCAAACTGATTACAGACTTCCGGAATTTTAACCCTATTTTTACGATCTGGTTGGCTGACTTCATAAGTAACAATTTTTAAATCATTCTCCATAGCATACGCGACGAGCCAGGGATCTGCTAAGTCAGTTTCTAAAAATTCTTGTATAGCACGTTCATTAAAATGATTACTCATTGAATTAACCCATTGAACTATTTTTATATAATTTGACAAAACATGTTCTGAGCTTTTAAAGAAATTATCATTTAATTTGGCGGTACACCAATCTTTCAAATCATCTTCGTGGGAACTATTATCATAAATTTCTGCCCTTACTTTATCTAAACTAATAATTATTCCTCTTGAAGCTAAATCTTCAGTCTTATTCCAAAAACTTGGTACTATGTCAAGGGGATAAATGGATCTATGGGCTTGTATGAAGAAGTTCGAATCGAGTAAATATTTCTTCATACCTGATAAAGATGTTCATTCATAAATTTATCATAGGTATTACCCTTTAAATTCGTCAATTTGTAAGCATCTCTGTAAAGGAGATAATTCTCTTTTACCGCTTTGTTAACATAATTAGCAAATCTCGGACTAACCCTTTTCTTAGAAGTTGCATAGAAATCTCCACCGGAACTTTGTTGCTCTTTTTTAGCCTTAAATTCACTTATGTAACTATTGTAAAAACTAAAAAAGGAATCTTTGGAAATTAAATTTAGATCCAATGCTCGCCTAGCAATAACGATTGGACTAACCTTAAAATGTCGGCTTAAAATTTTAAAATCCTGAATTTTCTTCCATTGATCAATGAAATAACTCTTTGGTACTAAAAATTCGGCAGCAACTTTATCACATAAAATTTCAATAGGGTCATTAGCAGGTAACATGAAATTGTTGTCAAAACCAGCACTTTCTCCCAGCCAAATATGTGCTAATTCGTGTATTAAAGTAAACATTTGAGCTGCTTTAGCATCTCCAGAGTTTATAAATAGAAACGGAGCTTTTTTATCAACTAAAACAAATCCTCTACATTCATCTACACTAATTTTTCTTTTAGTATTATTTCCTACCACTCCATTAAAAGTTACTATAACTCCGATTTCTTCTATCTTGGAAGTAATATAATTTAGAGTATCCTGCCAATTTTGATGTCTACTTGCCCAATTTTCTTCTAGCCCCAGCTGATTTCTTATGTCATCTACAATATCATTATAGCTCTCATTAACTTTAAATTTACCAACAAAATTTAAATCTTGAAATCCGTTTTCATCCAAATATTCCTTTAACCAGGCTTGTCTATCCTGTAACATTTGGACAGTATGATATGTATTTAAAGAAACATTTTGTTCTTCTTGATTTCCAGTTCTAAAAAAAGGAATTTCTAATTCTTCTTCTGGTGGTTCATTTAAAAAAAGATATCCAAATGGAACGTGAACTTTATGAGTGAAATCTTCTAATTGTTTAATAGTCGGATTTTTAGTACCATCTATCCATTCTCGTACTCTCGGAAATTTTACAAAAAAATCATGTAGTTCATAACCAGCTCTGGTTATTGCCCACTCAATTAACTTAGAATTTATATTTTCCACTCTATTTACCACGATACAAATATATGCAATTTAAATCTTGAACTCGTATTGCCTACTGTCACCCATATGATCCCACCAAAAGCTTCCAATAACCTATAAGATAAATTATCCAGCAGGATCCACTTAGGAAATATTATAAAATTCACATGCTGTACCGCCCATGACCTTTTTCAGATCTTCTTCTGAATAGGCTGAGAAATAATCTTCTACGATCTTTACGCTCTCGTTGTAACTTCCACCGCTTAAGGAAACCGGCCAGTCAGAGCCAAACATCAGCCTTTCAGTTCCGAAGGATTTAACCACCACATCAAGAAAAGGAGAAAAATCTGAAGAATTCCAATCTTTTCCGGCTTCACTGAGTAATCCCGAGATTTTACAGAACACGTTCTTATTTGCTGCCAACTGCTGAATATCCTGTTTCCATTGCTCTGACGGTGCTTTTGAAAAATCGGGTTTTGCGAGATGATTCAAAACAAATTTCTGATCAGGAAATTTTTCAGCTAAAGCTATGGCTCCGGTTAACTGATAAGGGAAAACAAGGATTTCATATATAAGGCCGAAATTTGCCAATTTTGATACTCCGCTTTGAAAAGCAGGATCTGTCATAAATTCTCCTTTTTCATCATAAACCGTGTTTCTTACGCCCTTAAACAGCTTATTTTCAGAAAAACGGGCCAAAGAAGCTTCAATTTCTTCGGAATTCAGGTCTACCCAACCTATAACAGCCTTAATAAAATTGTTTTCAGCTGACAAATTCAGTAAAAACTCTGTTTCCTCTTCAGATTGATGCGCCTGCACCAGAATAGTACCCTCAAAATTGACATTTTTGAGCATCGGCTTTAAATCTGCCGGTAAAAAATCCCTGCGAATATGCTCATCACTAATCCAGGAATATTTTTCAGGATCAAAATGCCAAAAATGCTGATGCGCGTCAATCTTCATAAGATCAGGTTTTCTGTTTTTTCTTCCTGGCTGCCGGAAAGAGCACATTATTCAGAATAAGTCGGTATCCCGGCGAAGTTGGGTGTAATTCCAGTTCGGTTTTGGGATCTCCAACCCTGTGCGTATAATCTTCGGGATCGTGGCCGCCATAAAATGTGAAAAATCCTTTGCCTTTTATTCCGTGGATATACCTGGCTTCGCCGTTGAGTTTGCTTTCCCCCATTACCAGCACATTGGCTTTAATATTTTCAGGATTATAAGCGGTGGTCTGTCCCATAAAACCTTTCACCAAACGGGTGTGATTCTGGGTAAGCATCGTTGGCACCACATCCCATTTTGCAGAGAAATCCATCAGCGTGAAATAATCACTTTCGGCCGATATTTGCCTTTTTTGGGTCATATCTATAGAGGAAAACTCATAGACCATCGGGCTGCGTTCAAGAATAAAATCTGTAAAAGCGAAGGTATTGGAATAATCGATTTTGGACTGGTAACCGGGTTCGCTGGGGTCACCATCGAACATTGGTTCTGCGATATCCACACCTTCTGCAGACAACGCAATATCAAAACTGTCTGTCGCGCTGCACATCGCGAACATAAAGCCGCCGCCCACTACGTAATCCCTAATCTTAAGCGCCACTGCCAGTTTTTCTTCAGAAACTTTATCGTAACCCAGTTCTGCAGCCAAAGCTTCGGCTTCTTTTTTATCTTCTATGTACCAGGGCGTGGTTTTAAAAGCGCGGTAAAATTTGCCATACTGCCCCGTAAAATCTTCGTGGTGCAAATGCAGCCAGTCGTATAAAACCAGCGCATCATTTAGAACTTCCCTGTCGTAAATCGTTTCATAAGGAATTTCAGCATAAGAGAGTACCATCGTAACCGCATCGTCCCAGGGTTTGTTACCCTGCGGGGAATAAACTGCAATTTTTGGAGCTTTTTCCAGCTCTACAGTTTCCATATTTTGTGACGGACTGCTGATTTCTTCCAGGATCTGCTCCGTTTTACTATCGCTGATGACTTCAAAAGAAACTCCGCGAATCTGGCATTCTCTTCGCAGGTCTTCGGTATCTGAAATAAGAAAAGAACCTCCCCGGTAGTTTAAAAGCCAACGGACTTCAAGCTGCTTTTCGAGGGAATAATAAGTAATTCCGTAGGCTTTTAGGTGATCTGCCTGCCCATCGGCATCCATAGGGATAAGAATATTGGAAGACCAACCCTGAAAATTGGCAATTATCAGCCATAAAAAAACCGCCAGAAACCCCTTCAGTTTAAAAGGAATTCCGGCGGATTTATTTTCTGCTATTGTTGTTTTTCTATTCTTAAAAAGGCACGTCGCTATCGTCATCATTAAAGTCATCGTTCATAGAGCTGCCAAAAGCTTCATCTGCCGTTGGGCTGGGTAAATTTTTACTACCAAAATCATTTTCGTCTTCCCCTCCACTGTTCATTTTCGAATGAAATTCAAATGGAGAATCAAACTCCTCCAAGTTATCAAATTTACCAAGATGTCCAATAAATTTCAACCTGATATTCTCGAGTCCGCCATTACGGTGTTTCGCCACAATAAATTCTGCCTGGCCATCTGTAGGAGTACGTTCTTCATCATCCCATTCATCAATTTTATAATATTCGGGCCGGTAAATAAAGGAAACAATATCGGCATCCTGCTCGATCGCTCCAGATTCCCTAAGATCAGAAAGAAGCGGCCTTTTACTACCTCCCCTGGTTTCCACGGCACGGGACAACTGCGAAAGTGCGATAACCGGAACACTTAGTTCCTTAGCCAGCGCCTTCAGGTTACGGGAAATTGTAGAAATTTCCTGTTCCCGGTTTCCTCCCTTCTGGCTTCCTCCAGCCGTCATTAACTGCAAATAATCCACAACAATTAATTTGATTCCATGTTGTGAAGCGAGACGTCGTGCTTTCGCCCTGAGGTCGAAAATTGACAAAGACGGGGTATCATCTATAAATAAAGGCGCTTTTTCAAGATCCTTCACTTTTACGTTTAGCTGTTCCCACTCGTGCTTTTCTAAGTTTCCGGTTCTTAATTTTTCTGAAGACAATCCGGTTTCAGAAGAAATTAAACGGGTGATAAGCTGTACTGAAGACATCTCCAGGGAGAAAAATGCTACGGGCATATTTTGTCCCACTGCAATATTTCTCGCCATAGACAAGGTAAGAGCCGTTTTACCCATACCAGGACGTGCTGCCACGATAATTAAATCACTGGGTTGCCATCCTGAAGTTAACCTGTCCAGCTTTTCAAATCCTGAAGGAACACCACTGAGACCTTCTTTATTGGAAATCTCCTGAATTCTATTCTTCGCCTGAATTACAAGGCTTTGCGCAGTTTCTGTAGATTTTTTTATATTACCCTGTGTGACTTCGTATAATTTTGCTTCAGCCTGGTCCAGCAAATCGAAAACATCGGTAGATTCATCGTAAGAATCTTCAATAATTTCATTAGAAATTTTTATAAGGCTTCGCTGTATATATTTCTGAAGAATAATACGTGCGTGGAATTCAATATGCGCTGAAGATGATACTCTCTGGGTTAGCTGAATCAGGTAATAATCGCCTCCAGCCTTATCAAAATTGCCGTCTTTCTTAAGTTGGTTAGAAACGGTTAATAAGTCAATCGCCTCTGTATTTTCAAACAGCTTATGTATAGCCTCAAATATGAGCTTATGAGAACTTTTGTAGAAAGCTTCTGCAGTTAAGATGTCGATGATTTCATCTACTCCCCTTTTATCAATCATCATCGCCCCAAGCACAACTTCTTCTAAATCAACAGCTTGAGGAGGCAATTTCCCTTTTTCTAAATTAACGACATTACTTTGTTTGTAACCAAAACTTTGCGGCGCAGTGATATTTTCCATATAACGAAAGTAAAAAAAATGTTAAGACAACCTTATGAATTAACGGTCAACTTAATTAACCGGTAATGAACAATTGCCCTGTTGAAAACTTAATTATTTTGTTGAAAAGGACAAAAAAATCCGAAACTTTAGCTCCGGATTATATTCGTGATGCGGTATAGAATGTATTAGCCTTCAAAAACACCCATTGCTAAATATTTGTCCATTCTTTTTTCAACCAAATCTGCTGGTGATAAGTTTTTAAACTCATCATAAGAGTCCGATATAGATTTTTTTACAGTTGCAAAAATTTCCTCCCGGTCACTATGTGCGCCACCAATTGGTTCTTTCACTATTTCATCAATAAGTTTCTGTTTCTTCATGTCTTTAGCAGTAAGTTTTAATGCTTCTGCCGCAACTTCTTTGTATTCCCAGCTCCTCCAGAGAATGGACGAACAGGATTCCGGAGAGATTACAGAATACCAGGTGTTTTCCAACATCATTACTTTATCTCCAACTCCTATACCTAAAGCACCTCCACTTGCGCCCTCTCCAATAATCACAACAATTATCGGTACTTTTAAGCGTGTCATTTCCAGGATATTTCTTGCTATCGCCTCTCCCTGTCCTCTTTCTTCGGCTTCAAGACCGGGATAAGCACCAGGTGTATCTACTAAACATACTACGGGAATACCAAATTTTTCAGCAGATTTCATAAGGCGGAGTGCCTTACGATAACCCTCGGGGTTTGCCATTCCAAAGTTACGATACTGCCTTGTTTTGGTATTATATCCCTTTTGCTGACCAATAAACATGTAGCTCTGATCATCAATTTTTCCAAGGCCACCAATCATGGCTTTATCATCCTTTACACTGCGATCCCCATGAAGTTCAAGAAAAGTATCACCGCAAATGGCTTTTATATAGTCTAATGTATAGGGCCGGCTTGGATGTCGTGATAACTGAACACGTTGCCATGCAGTTAAATTCTTATATATGTCCTTTCTGGTTTCCCTGAGCTTCTTCTCAATTTGTTTACAGGTAGCAGTTACATCAACATTACTCTCCTCTCCTATATTACAGGCCTTCGCGTATTGTTCTTCTAACTCTTTAATGGGTAATTCAAAATCCAAATATTCCATAAGAATTATGGTGTTTTTTAATTAGCCCACAAATATAACAAACTTTAAAAGGAAGATTTCTATAGTTTCCGTTTAAATTTCAAGTGCACGATATGCGCTTATCTCTTAGACGTAAACAGCAGGTAAATGGCCAAAACACCAAAAACTATATTCGGAAACCACACTGCAAGTAGTGGTGAAAAGGTAGATTGCTCTGCCATTGTACCAAAAACTTTATCGAAAAAGATGAAAATAAAAGCCAGGGTTATCCCTACCGCCAGATTTACGCCCATTCCTCCCCTCCTTTTTTTAGAGGAAACTGCAACCGCAATCACGGTAAGAATAAAAGCTGACACCGGAAGACTCCATCTTTTATAAGCAACAACAAGATACCTGTTAATGTTACCGGCACCACGACGTCGTTCTGTCTCAATAAAATCGTTTAATTCAGTATAATTTAAAGTCTCTGCGATATAGGATTCCGGTGTAAGCTCACCAAATTCAAATGGAAGAATAGTGTCGACGTTTCTCTCGTGGATGATCTCATCCCCATTCTCTCCTACAATCCTCTTATCGAAGTTAGTAAGGCTATAAGTTGAATCTGCTTCATTAAATTCCAGATAAGAAGCACTTATCTTAAATTCCAGTTTATTGCCGTTAAAATGTTCCAGCGTAAAGTTTCTCGCAGTTTTTGTTTTTGGTTGAAAATTACTTGCGTAAATGTATTCATCATCATTGATCTGCCGGTAAACATCACGTGTTTCCTGAACCTGGGCTCCCCTTTTGAGGTATTCATACTTAAATTCGTTAAAACCTTTACTTGCTCTTGGCGCAAGATACATCCCCAACACCAGCGCACCGACACATACTATGGAAGCTCCAATAAGATAAGGACGCAAAAACCTCCAGAAGGAAACACCACTACTTAAAAAGGCAATAATTTCTGTATTATTCGCGAGTTTTGAGGTAAACCAGATTACCGATAAAAACAGGAAAAGCGGAAAAAGGAGATTGGCAAAATAAATAGTAAAATCCAGATAATACTTTGCCACCTCAACGAAAGGTACCTCGTTTTCAAGTATCTTATCGATCTTCTCAGCGAGGTTTACTGTAATTCCAATAGGAATAAAAAGTAAGAGCATCAAAACAAAAGTGCCCAGGTATCTCTTTAGTATGTACCAGTCTAATATCTTCAAGTTATAAGCGTTTATCCATTTGCTTCACCATCTGGTTCTTCCAGGTGGCAAAATCTCCGGCAATAATATGTTTCCTGGCTTCCCGTACCAACCACAGGTAGAAGCCCAGGTTATGTATGGTAGCAATTTGCTTGCCAAGCATTTCGTTTACAGTAAACAAATGGCGTAAATAGGCTTTTGAATATTCGGTATCAACATAGGTCATAGCCGTATCATCAATAGGAGAGAAATCTTCCTGCCACTTCTTATTCTTAATATTTATAGTTCCATGAGCCGTAAAAAGCATTCCGTTCCTTGCGTTTCGGGTCGGCATAACACAATCAAACATATCCACGCCCAGCGCGATATTTTCAAGAATGTTTATCGGAGTACCTACACCCATTAAATATCTCGGTTTTTCCTTCGGAAGGATATCTGTTACAACTTCTGTCATTGCATACATTTCTTCTGCTGGTTCTCCAACAGAAAGCCCTCCAATGGCGTTACCTTCAGCTCCTACAGATGCAATGTATTCTGCAGATTGTTTTCTAAGGTCTTTATAAGTACTTCCCTGAACTATTGGAAAAAGCGTCTGATTAAAACCATACAGTGGCGGAGTTTTTTCAAAATGGGTGATACATCTATCCAGCCACCGATGCGTCATATGCATAGAACGCTTGGCATATTTATAATCACAGGGATAAGGGGTACACTCATCAAAAGCCATTATAATGTCGGCACCAATTACACGCTGGATTTCCATCACATTTTCTGGCGTAAAGGTGTGGTAAGAACCATCTATATGGGATTTGAATTTTACACCGTCCTCTTTTATTTTTCTACGTGCAGATAGAGAATAAACCTGATACCCCCCACTGTCCGTAAGAATATTTCGGTCCCATTTCATAAATTTATGAAGACCTCCGGCTTTTTTAAGCACTTCGGTCTGAGGTCTTAAATAGAGATGGTAGGTATTCCCAAGAATAATGTCAGGATTAATATCTTCTTTCAATTCCCTTTGGTGCACTCCTTTAACAGAAGCAACGGTGCCAACGGGCATAAAAATAGGTGTTTCAATTTTACCATGATCTGTTGTAATAGTACCAGCTCTGGCATTACTGCCGGGATCGACAGATAATAATTCAAAATCCATATATACATTTAAGTGCCGCAAAGATACTCAACATTTGTTGGAAAGAAAGAATTGTGACAATTGATAATTTATGTGTGCTTTTAACACTTAAGGTTATAACTCCTTCAATTAAACTTTGAAAAAGGGATATAATAACCTATTTTTGTTTCAATATCATAACAACAACAACAACCATAATGTCAGACTTTAAGAAATTAGAAGATTTTGCTACACAAGTGCGCAGGGATATTTTAAGGCAGGTTCATAAGGTGAATTCGGGACATCCCGGGGGCTCTTTAGGCTGTACTGAATTCTTTACAGCACTTTATCAGGAAATAATGGAGCACAATACAGATTTTGATATGGATGGAAAAGATGAAGATTTATTCTTTCTTTCCAACGGTCATATCTCTCCTGTATTCTACAGTGTACTTGCCAGGAGCGGGTATTTTCCGGTTAAAGAACTTGATACCTTCAGACTTATCGATTCAAGACTGCAGGGACATCCAACTACACACGAGGGGTTACCGGGGATACGTATTGCCTCAGGCTCACTGGGACAGGGAATGTCTGTAGCTCTTGGTGCTGCACAGGCTAAAAAATTAAACGGAGATAAGCACCTAATTTACACCCTCCATGGAGATGGCGAATTACAGGAAGGTCAAAACTGGGAAGCCATTATGTACGCTGCAGGAAATAAAGTGGACAATATTATCTCTACCGTAGATTTAAATGGACAACAGATAGACGGTAGTACCGAAACAGTGTTACCAATGGGAAATCTTAAAGCCAAGTTTGAAGCTTTTGGATGGGATGTTTTGGAAATAGAAAATGGAAATGATCTTAAACAGGTTATTGATGGCTTAAAAGAAGCTAAACAACGGACAGGAAAAGGAAAGCCGGTTTGTATCCTTATGACCACTGTAATGGGGCATGGTGTCGATTTTATGATGCACACTCACGCATGGCACGGAAAAGCTCCTAATGATGAGCAGCTGGAAAAGGCACTTTCTCAAAACCCTGCAACCCTGGGAGATTATTAAAAGCCCCTCCTGGCCTCCCCAAAGGGGAGGTATGGAATATCATAGGAATGAAGAAAGATTTTTTATTAATTAATTAAATTAACCTCAGCTCCCCTCCTTCGGAGGGGATGGGGGAGGCTTATTATGAAGAAATATACAGATACAGGAAAAAAAGATACACGCTCAGGTTTTGGAGACGGACTTACAGAACTTGGACGCAGCAATCCTAATGTAGTTGCCTTATGTGCCGACTTGGTAGGATCTTTGAAAATGCAGGATTTTATAGATGAAAATCCGGAGCGCTTCTTCCAGGTAGGTATTGCCGAAGCCAATATGATTGGGATGTCTGCAGGACTTACTATAGGAGGTAAAATACCTTTTGCCGGAACTTTTGCAAACTTTGCTACGGGTAGAGTTTACGACCAGATTCGCCAGAGTGTGGCTTATTCAGATAAAAATGTGAAAATTTGTGCTTCACATTCCGGAGTTACACTTGGAGAAGATGGTGCAACACACCAGATCCTTGAGGATATTGGTCTTATGAAGATGTTGCCTGGTATGACTGTAATTTGCACCTGCGATTACAATCAGACCAAAGCAGCTACAATTGCAGTAGCAGAACATAAAGGACCTGTTTACCTAAGATTCGGACGGCCAAAAGTGGCAAATTTCACACCTGAAGATCAAAAATTTGAGATAGGAAAAGCCGTTCATCTTTATGAAGGTAACGATGTTACCATTATCGCTACAGGACATTTGGTATGGGAAGCTGTACAGGCTGCAGAAAAACTTGCAGAAAAAGGTATTAGTGCTGAAGTTATAAATATCCATACTATTAAGCCTCTTGATGCTGAAGCTATACTGAAGTCTGTAAAGAAAACAGGATGTGTAGTTACTGCTGAAGAGCACAACTTCCTTGGTGGATTAGGTGAAAGTGTCGCAAGAACATTATCTGAAAATCACCCGGCTCCCCAGGAATTTGTAGCCACACAAGACACTTTTGGAGAAAGTGGTACACCAGAACAGTTAATGGACAAATACGGCCTGAATGCTGAAGCCATAATTAAAGCTGCAGAGAAGGTTATTAAAAGGAAATAAATCCTTTTAAATATAAATATTAAGAAAAGCCTTTCAATTTTTTTGAAAGGCTTTTTGCTTTGAAAATAAAACCGGAAATTTTATCGTTATCCTCATACAAACTAAACAATGCAATTATGAAAAAATTAATGTTACTCGTGTTACTTTTTTGTGGATCCATAATCATGGCACAGGAAGCGTCTTTTGGGATTAAAGGAGGCTTAAATTACGGAGCTACCGGAGAATACAACGGGCATCAGGAGGCGGCAGGTGATTTATCCTCAAACTTCACTGAAGACGGAGAGAACCAGAGAGGGTTTCACGTAGGGATTTTTAGCAAATTTGAAATCGTAGGCATATTTATTCAGCCGGAACTTTTATACACAAGTTTAAATACTGAGTATAGTGACTTCGATTATAAATTAGATAAAATAGATCTTCCGGTTCTGGCGGGAGTAAATGTTCTGGGACCGCTAAATATCAAGGCTGGTCCTTCTTTTCAATACGTATTGAGCAATGAACTTGAAAATACCAGTCTTCAGATTGGCGATGTTGAGAATGAAATTAGTGTTGGTTATCAATTAGGAGCCGGATTGGAGCTGGGTCGCCTTGGAATTGACGTGCGCTACGAAGGAGCTTTTCAGGAAAACAATACTTTTGGAGAAATGGCTACAGAAAATAATTTCACCATCGATTCCCGCGCTTCACAATGGATCCTGAGTGCTTCCTATGCCTTCTAAGATTAGCTAATCCCTCAACATCCGAACAAAAAAGAGCCCTATTTCGGGCTCTTTTTTTTGTTTATTTTCTTGCAGAGAATTTACTTAAAAAAATCCGGGTCAAGGTAATCTGGAGTTCCGTCATTGTTCGTGTCTGTAAGTTCTAAAGTACCATCTTCACGAATTACTATTTCATCACGGGTAGGAGTACCATCTCCGTCATCATCTGCGTCAGAATGATCAGGAAAATTATCACCGTCAGTATTATCATTAAATACATTTCCATCGTTATCCAGGTCTTCCATCCAGGAAGGGATTCCATCTTTATCGTGATCTGCTTCTACAGTCCGATAGAGGTTTATTTTAAAGATAAGCGGAGCATAACCCGGTATCCCAGAACCAGAAGGAGGAGAAGAGAAATAAGCAAGACCTGAAGGCACAAAAACAGCCCCTATTCCGTAGTCATTCTTCCACGAGATTGTATTATCTGGATTCACATCATACCCTGTAGAAGATTTAAACTCCACAAGACTTTCAGAAAAGCCGGGGAGAACTCCTCCCGCACGTCCAGGCCTCCCATTAGCATCCAAAATAATATATCCCGGTAAATCAAACCACACCGGCGACACCATATTCTCGTTAAAGACAGTTTGATTCATCAACTGTCCGGTATAAGCAACAAGAGTAGAATCTGCCATAGTTGGACGATCGCCCTCTCCTTCCCGTACTTTCAGAATATATAAATCGTACTCAACATCATCACGGGTCACAGATTTTACCATTAAATCTTCAGATTCAAGGAGGGATGTTTTTTCAGAATTCTCTCCCGAGATAGTGTCGAATTCAATACTGTAATCGAAACCTTCAGAAGGATTCTGAAACTCTTCATAATTATAAAAATGAGTAGAAAGGAACTCCACCAATCTTTCATCATCTTCTATTGCCTGCTCTCCCCTATCTCTTTCTTCAAATGTAGGCGTCTCATCATCGTCATCTTTGTTACAGGAGATAAATCCAATACTCATTGTTGCACAAATAAGAAATAACTTCTTTAACCGCATCGTCTATAATTTTAGGGCGCAAGATACAATATTCTTGTATTTTTGCTTAAAGAATAAGATGACATTTAAAGCCGATTTATGAGAGTTGATAAATATTTATGGTGCGTCCGGTATTTTAAAACGAGAAGCATTGCTACCAATGCATGTAAGCAGGGAAAGGTGAAGATGAATGGCGCCAATGTTAAG
Organism: Autumnicola lenta; assembly: GCF_031846515.1. NCBI lineage: Bacteria > Pseudomonadati > Bacteroidota > Flavobacteriia > Flavobacteriales > Flavobacteriaceae > Autumnicola > Autumnicola lenta. Next base: position 160,143 of record NZ_JAVRHO010000007.1, on the reverse strand, counting down.
CCTTCTAAAGAAGTTTTTCCCGCAGATAAAATCCAGGTGAGGAAAAACCAGGTAAATTATGAAGTAGAAGTTCTCGATCTTCCTCCCAGCCGGGTAGGTGCAAAACTTGTAAATTTATATCTTCACGATATTACCCCAAAAGAGGAATTTGAGAAAAAAGATCTGCTGAAATACTCCCAGGACTACTATCGTAAAAAAGGAGCCGGCAGACCAACTAAGAAAGATCGCCGGGATATAGACGACTGGTTCGAAACTGCTCCTGAAGATAAAAAAAATGAAAAGGAAACTTAATCAAAGCTACTGGAGTGAAAGGTATTCATCAAATGATACCGGTTGGGATATAGGTGAAATTTCAACTCCTATTAAAGAATATATAAATCAGCTTCAAGACAGGGAACTAAAAATTTTAATTCCCGGAGCTGGAAATTCCTATGAAGCCGAATATTTATACAAAAAAGGTTTTAAAAATGTTTGGGTGGCAGATATTGCAGAAGCACCTCTGCAAAATTTCAAAAGAAGATTACCGGATTTCCCTGAAAATCAGTTACTACATGTAGACTTCTTCAGACTTCAAGGTAGCTTCGATTTAATCCTCGAACAAACTTTTTTTTGCGCACTGCCCGTAGTCCAAAGAAAAGATTATGCTGAAAAGGCTGCTCATCTCTTAGCCGAAAATGGTCAAATTTCAGGTCTCTTCTTCAACTTTAAATTAACAGAAAACGGTCCGCCGTTTGGTGGAAGCAAAAAGGAGTATCTAACGTATTTTAATCCTCATTTCGAAGTAGAAGTACTGGAAAAGAGCTATAATTCTATTCCGCCAAGACGGGGGAACGAGTTATTCTTTATATTTAGAAAAAAACAGAAGTAATGAAAGACAAGGTTCTTATTTTAAACAAAGCAGAAATAAAACACAAAATTAAAAGAATTGCCTATCAAATCCTGGAGAACAATATTGACGAAAATGATATTATTCTGGCGGGAATTGCCAAAAACGGATTCGAACTTGCAAAACGTTTAAAAGCCGAATTGGAAATTATCTCATCTGTTAGACCGCGGCTTTGCGAAGTGAAAATTGACAAAAAGAATCCCCTGGCTGAAATTACTACTTCCCTTACACCTGAAGAATACAGAGATCAATCGGTAATCCTGGTGGACGATGTACTAAATTCCGGAACAACGCTCATCTATGGTGTCCGGCATTTCCTTAATGTACCTCTAAAGCAGTTTAAAACAGCTGTACTTGTGGACCGGAACCACAAGAAGTATCCTGTAAAGGCAGATTTTAAAGGTATTTCCCTCTCCACCTCCTTAAATGAAACTGTGAAATTAAAATTCGAAAAAGGGAATGACCGGGTAGAACTTCTATAATTTTTCTACGATATCCCGGGCAATTTGTTCCGGATTCCGATTATCGACATTCACAATTATATCTGACTGGTTATAATAGTAAGCCCTTTCAAACAAATGTTTTCTCAGGAACTCTTCCAATTCCGGTTTTGTCTGAAGGTGACTAATCACAGGCCGGTGTACCTTCTCCAGAAATAAACGATCTCTAAGGGTATTTACCGTTGCCTTTAGATATACCGTCTTGGTTCCGGCAGTTCGCTGGATCCAATCAAGATTATTGCCGTAGCAGGGCGTTCCACCTCCTAAAGACACGACCATATCTTCTTTTTTCTCCAGGATATCCCGCAACACTTTATTTTCCAGGTTTCTAAAATAAAGCTCTCCTCTTTTTTTAAAAATACTCTGGATATCGGTTTGTTCTATAAGTTCTATCTGATCATCCAGGTCGACGTAATTATAATTTAAAACTGCCGAAAGTTTATGTCCTATGAGGGATTTTCCTGCTCCCATATAGCCATTTAAAAAAATCTTCATACGCTACTTCGCTAATTTCTAGGTTAATTGAAAACATTTGCAAATTTATGTCATTTTAATCTTGAAAAGTAAATTATTGATATTATATTTGCACCCGCATTCTGGAAAAGCCGAATGCACATTTTGATCTGGTAGCTCAGTTGGTAGAGCATCTCCCTTTTAAGGAGAGGGTCCTGGGTTCGAGCCCCAGCCAGATCACTTTTTTAAGTTCTGATTTTGTTGGGCGAGAATTTTATTGGAGTGAAGCGAAACACAATGAAGCTGAACCGAAGAGAGTCGCAAACAGATCATTTAGGTTATTAAAATATTGTTTAGATCTGGTAGCTCAGTTGGTAGAGCATCTCCCTTTTAAGGAGAGGGTCCTGGGTTCGAGCCCCAGCCAGATCACATTTTTTAAGTTCTGATTTTGTTGGGCGAGAAGTTTATCCTGAGTGAAGTGAAACGAAGGAAACCCCAGCCAAATCAATTTAGTTTAGTTAATTTACTAAGCTACTTTAACAGCCTTTAATTGAGAATTTCAATTACACCCGGGTGCTGGAATTGGTAGACAGGCATGGTTGAGGGCCATGTGTCCTTTGGGCGTGCGGGTTCAAGTCCCGCTCCGGGTACTTTACAGAATTACTTCTGCTTTCTACAATAGACTTCCTAAAGAAAAGCCACGAATTCACTGATAAGTTTTTGCTTCCGTAGAAAAACTCATTGTCGCAAATTCTAAAGAGGTATGCTGAAAAAACCAATCATCGATCTATTCTAGCATTTCTGAACAAAAGTCACGAATTCACTGATAAGTTTTTGCTTCCGTAGATAAAACCCATTGTCGCGAATTCTAAAGAGATTTGCTGAAAATACCAATTATCGACCTATACTGGCATTTCTGAAGAAAAGCCACGAGTTCACTGAAAAGTTTTTGCTTCCGTAGATAAAACTCATTGTCGCAAATTCTAAAGAGATATGCTGGAAACACCAATTATCGACCTATACTAGCATTTCTGAAGAAAAGCCACGAGTTCACTGATAAGTTTTCGCTTCCGTAGATAAACTCATTTCACGGTTTCCAAAGAGATATGCTGAAAATTGCCATTATTGATCTTCAGAAGTTTTACACCACCAGGTAAGGAGTTTCTCTACCTCCCTACTTCAATTAAAGACAAAACTGTTTAACCAATATTTATTTTTATTAAACATTTAACTTTCTGAAGGTTTTCAGAAGCGACAAATTATGTAGTTTTACTTCTCTTGTTAAACAAAATATGGAACTCGTAAAACAAAATTTCAGCATTAAGGACCTGGAGCATCTTAGCGGAATTAAAGCTCACACCATCAGGATTTGGGAAAAACGGTATAACATTCTCAATCCAGATCGCACTTCAACAAACATTAGAACCTATGACAGCTCCAATCTTCAGAAAATATTGAACATTGCTTTTCTTAACGAACATGGATATAAAATTTCCAGGATTTCCAAACTCTCTGAAGAAGAAATAGGAAAAATGGTAAAGAGGATTTCAGCCTCCTCCAGTGTGGAAAACCGGGCTATCAACGCGTTTAAAATGGCGATGATAGATTTTGATGAGGAACTCTTCAACAGGACATATGAAAGCCTTCAGGAAGAGAAAACATTTCAGGAAATATTTCAGCAAATCTTTATTCCTCTTTTAGGTGAGATAGGTACTCTTTGGCAAACCGATACTATTAAACCCATACACGAGCACTATATTGTAGAACTTATAAGAGAAAAGATATACCTAAACATTGCTGCTCTAAAGCAAGAGAGGAAACCAACTTCAGACAGGCTTTTTGTTCTCTTTCTACCAGAGAACGAAATCCACGATGTAGGCCTGCTATATCTTAATTATCAGTTACTTTTAAATAAGAAGTCGAGTATTTTTTTGGGTTCAAATCTCCCTATTTCAGACATAAAGTATCTCCTCGATAAAAGTGATAATATTACATTTATGAGTTACTTTACTATTGCACCACAGGATATTGTTGAATTCGTAAGAGAGTTTCAGGAAGAGATTTGTTCAGAAAAACCAAGGGAGCTTTTCCTTTTTGGAAATCGCGTAAAACAGTTTGAAGAACAAAAAAAGAATTTTTCGGCAAACATAAAATTCTTTCCTTCAATCCAGGATTTTATCAAAACCCTTTAATTCCGTACATGAAAAGAAAGGTTTCAATAATAGGCTCGGGTTTTGCATCTCTTGCGGCGTCCTGTTATCTGGCAAAAGAAGGGAATGATGTTCATATTTATGAAAAAAATTCTGAAGTTGGCGGAAGGGCGAGACAGTTAAAAAGGGAAGGTTTTACTTTTGACATTGGCCCCACTTGGTACTGGATGCCAGATGTATTTGAAAGATTCTTTGCCGACTTTAATAAAACTCCTGAAGACTACTATCATCTTGAAAAATTAAATCCTGCATATCAGGTGTATTTTGAAGATGGTGAGAAAATTACAATTGGTGATACTTTAGAAAAAATTTACCATGCCTTTGAAGCTGAAGAACCGGGAAGTTCTAAAAAGCTTAAAAAATTTATAGGTCAGGCTGAAGAAAATTATAACATTGCCATTAAAGACATGGTGTATCGTCCCGGTGTTTCTCCGCTGGAGCTGATTTCCATAGAAACTGCAAAAAAACTCGGACAATTTTTTAGTACCATCTCCCGCGAAGTTCAAAAGGAATTTGAGAATGTAAAACTTGTTCAAATACTGGAGTTCCCTGTTCTCTTTCTTGGCGCTAAGGCAAGCAACACACCTGCTTTTTACAGTTTTATGAATTATGCCGATTTTGCTTTGGGCACCTGGCATCCAAAAGGAGGAATGTACGAGGTCATTAAAGGCATTAAGGAACTTGCAGAATCACTGGGAGTCCAAATACATACAAATTCACCTGTAAACAAAATAAATCTCAATGGGGACACCGCAACAAGTATCATGATTAATGGGGAGCATATTAAGTCTGATATTATCCTGAGCGGTGCAGATTATCACCACACCGAGTCTTTACTCCCTGAACATAAAAGGCAGTATCCTGAAAAATACTGGGAGAAGAAAACTTTCGCTCCCTCTTCCCTACTCTTTTATATTGGTTTTGATAAAAAGCTACAAAATGTTTCTCATCACACCTTATTTTTTGATACCGATTTTAAAAAACATGCAGATGCCATTTACGATAATCCGCGGTGGCCGGAAAATCCCCTTTTCTATGCCAGTTTTCCTTCAGTCACTGACGCTGGTTGCGCTCCGGAAGGCAAAGAGTGTGGAATATTTTTAATTCCTTTAGCACCGGGTATAGAAGATACTCCGGAATTACGAGAAGAATTTTTTCAGAAAATTATAAAACGATTTGAAAAATTGACGAAGCAAGAAGTGAAAAATAATATTATTTTTAAGGAGTCCTTTTGTATCAATGATTTTAAAAGTGAGTACAATTCATACAAAGGAAATGCTTACGGACTCGCGAATACTCTTTTTCAAACTGCTTTCCTGAGGCCAAAATTAAAAAGCAAAAAAGTTCATCACCTGTTTTTTACAGGACAGTTAACCGTTCCGGGTCCTGGTGTTCCGCCTTCATTAATCTCCGGAAAATTAGCAGCAGAGCTTATTCAGAACTCAAAATTTTAATGCTATGAAATCCATTTTTGATGTCGTATCCCACGCCTGTAGTAAAACCGTCACAAATTCCTACAGCACATCTTTTTCTACAGCTACAAAGATGCTGGCTCCCGGTATTCGCCAGGATGTTTACAATATTTATGGATTTGTTCGGTTCGCAGATGAGATTGTAGACACCTTTCATGATTACAACAAAAAAGAACTTTTTGATGATTTTGAGAAGGATCTTTATAAAGCAATTGAAGCAAAAATCAGCTTAAACCCAATATTAAATTCTTTCCAGGAAACTGTTCACAAATATGATATAGAAGAACCGTTATATCGTTCTTTTATGAAGAGCATGCGTCAGGATTTAGTAAAATCTGAGTATCTTACCGTAGAAGAATACAAAGAGTACATTTACGGTAGCGCAGATGTTGTGGGTTTAATGTGCCTAAAGGTCTTTGTAAAAGGTGATCAAAAACAGTATGATGCCCTTAAGGAGTCGGCAATGAGCCTTGGATCGGCATTTCAGAAAGTGAATTTTCTGCGGGATTTAAAAGCAGATTATGAGGATCTTCAGAGAAGTTATTTTCCGGATGTTAATCTCTCGCAGCTGGATGAATTGAGTAAATCTAAAATTATAGAAGATATAGAAGAGGATTTTAGCAGAGGCTTACACGGCATTGCAAAACTCCCTGTAGAAGCAAAATTTGGAGTTTATACAGCGTATGTTTACTATAGAAAGTTATTACACAAACTTAAAAAAGTACCGTCGCTGGAAATTAGAAACCAAAGAATTCGTGTTCCGGATTATCAAAAGGCGGGACTCTTGGCAAAATCATATATTTCTTATAGATTTAACCTTATTTAAATAATTATGGATACTTTGCTTTGGATCTTAATTTTCCTCGGTACTTTTGTTGCCATGGAAGGTATGGCGTGGTTTACCCACAAGTACATTATGCATGGGATTTTGTGGAAACTTCATAAAGATCACCATCATAAAGACCACAGCAGCTGGTGGGAACGGAACGATTTATTCTTTGTTTTCTATGCGGCGGTAAGTATTACATTTTTTTTACTGTGGCAATACAATGGATTTTGGGCAGGTCTACCGCTGGGTCTCGGCATTCTCGCTTACGGGATCACTTATTTTACGGTGCATGATATCTTCATCCATCAGCGCTTTAAAATTTTTAGAAATGCAAATCACTGGTATGCAAAGGGCGTAAGACGGGCTCATAAGATGCATCATAAACACCTGGGCAAAAACCACGGGGAATGCTTCGGAATGCTTTTTGTTCCATTCAGGTATTTCAAAAAATAAATATTTGACATTTCTTTATGGGGATAACCTATTTTTATGTGATCGTGGGAAGCGGACTTGCCGGACTGCAGCTCGCTCATCAACTCAGTAAAGAAATATTCTTCAAGGGTAAGAAAATTGCAATTATCGATCCTTCAGAAAAAAATACCAATGATAAAACCTGGTGTTTCTGGGAAAAAGGACAGGGTAAATGGGATGAAATCGTTAGCAAAACCTGGAATTCTACAATCTTTCTTTCTGCCGAAAAAGACCTGACGCTTGATCTTACCCCATATAAATACAAAAGAATAAAATCTCTCGATTTTTACAATTTTATAAAGAAAGAGCTAAATTCTTCTCCTGACATTGTCTTTCTAAGAGACAAGATTTCCAGAATAGATCCTGTTACCATGCAGGCGATTGGCGAAAAAGAAAATTATTCCGCAACCCATTTTTTTGACAGCAGATTACCCTCTTCATATCTTGATGACAATAAATACACGAAGATCTTCCAGCAGTTCAGGGGTTGGTATATTGAGACCAAAAATAGCCATTTTGACCCCTCCACTTTTACGATGATGGATTACCGGCTTAAACACAAGAACTCCACCAGTTTTACCTACGTTTTACCAGAAACCAGCACAAAAGCACTTATAGAGTTCACTTTTTTTACCCCATTCCTGGCGGAAGATGATGTTTATGACGAAATGCTGAAAAAATATCTTTCAGAAATACTGAAAATTGAAGATTACAAGGTATCATCAGTTGAAGCAGGGGTAATACCTATGACTGATTTCCCTTTTGAAAAAATAAACACTAAAAAAATTACCAAAATTGGCACAGGAGGAGGTTGGGTAAAGCCCAGTACAGGCTATTCTTTTAAAAGCACAGAGAGAAAAGTAGACAAGATCATAGATAATATTAAAAGAGGATTAATTCCGGGGAAAAATCTTATTAAAAAGAAATTCCGCCGTTATGATGCTATTTTTTTAGATGTTCTGGCAAGACATAATGAAAAAGGAGATGTCATTTTCAGTAAGCTCTATTCCAAAAATTCCATGGAAGATATCTTTAAATATCTTGACGAAGAAACTTCACTTTCAGAAGAAATGAAAATTATGTTTTCCCTTTTCGGTACCGAATTTATAGAATCCTTCTTCAGAAAAATATAAAAATATCAGGATTTAAGAAGCTCATCCAGCGTGTTTCTCATACTATTGCTATTCCAGTCTGCCGCGCCCACTTTTTTGATGATAATGTTGCCTTCACGATCTATCAAATAAGTTGTGGGAAGTGTAAATCCGTCCAGAGGTTTAGGGTCTGTTGTAAGCATCCTGTACGTAGGAAAACTATAGCGGTTCCGCTTCAGAAAATTGGTTGTGGTTTCATGGTCTTCACCAGAGATGAAAAAGAAGGCCACTTTATCTCCATAATCTTCATAAAGCTCCTGGAAACTGGGCATTTCTGCTATACAGGGAGGACACCAGGTCGCCCAGTAATTCACAATTACTACTTCATCTTTATATTCTGAAAAGTCTACACGTTCTTCATTATTCTTTTCCAACACCCAGTCGTAACTGGCAATTTGCTCCCTGTCTTCTTCGTCTGTCACTGATGGGCTAAAGGCGAAAGCTTTATTTGCGAAAATCTGCAGTGGTTTTCTGATTTGCGGAATAAGGAGAGCCAAAAGAATCACAATTAAAATAATATTGAGCCACTGGTTCTTGAATAGTTTCATTACTTTATAATTAAAAACCGCCCGCTAAACAGGAATTATTGGTTTAGAAAGGACGTAAATTTAGTTGTGTTTGTAAAGAAACAAAACAGCCGCTAATCTTCAAGGAAATTGTAGTAGAATTTATGTGCGGTGAGCGTTTGCGACAATGTCGAATGACGCTCTTAAAGAAGGAAAACTGTTAGTGTGAAATTGTAGCTATTTTCTTATTAAGTTTGTAGACTTCTTTTTTAAGCATCTCTAATGCATCTTCCAAAGCTTTAATTTTTCCCTTGGAAGCTATTTCATGGTGTGGCACAAGGACACTACTTATTTTACCTCTAATCATCATTAGTTCACGAACATCCTGCTTCTTTATCTCCATTTGTTCCCTCTCACTTTCATCTTCAACGTTATCGTTTTCCAAAGTTAGGGAAGCCGGATCTTCATTTAAGCGAATACGCTTTACCAGGATGGAATCTTTAGTAATAATTAATACCAGCGAGCCATCTAGTATGTTCTCCAGTTTTTTTTGCGTCTGGCAAATTACCACATCTCCGGAAAGTATTGTTGGGGCCATACTGTTTCCTTCCACCTCAAAAAGTTTTTGATTTTGTGTGGGATTAAAGCCGGGAATACGGTACCAGCCATAATTGTCCAAAGGTGCTTCGCTGTCATAATTTTCTATAAAACCTGCATGTGCCGAAACGGTTATATATGGCACGAATCCATTTGATATTGACATTTTGATTGTAAATTTGTCTCCTTTTAATAGAAAATCTGTAGTTACATCGTACAACTTACTAAGATTAATGATATGCTCTGCTACGATCCCGTTTTGTGAATTCTCGATAAGCGAATAGGCTGCCTGAGAAATAAAGAGCCTTTCAGCAACATACTTCTGCGAAAACTTATGTTCTCTCCTCAGTTCTTTTATTCTTTTACCTATCTCCTGTCTTCCTTTCATATGGTCTGGTTCTCGCCCTCATTTTTATAGGGAAATTCATTTTAACAAAGATCGTGTATTAATTAAAGACTGTAAATCTTTATAATTAATAATGATAATCTAAAGGTTTAATCTTCAGGACTCAGTTAAACACGTGTTAAAAGAAAATAGTCGTTTGAAATAAGTAGTCCCTTGCCATAATTTTACGCTCCGTTACAACCTGATAATACTCAATAAATGAATTATATCGCTCTATGTCATAATGCTTTAAAGTTAATCAATTCTAATTTAAATTTACTCAATATGTATTACGCTATACTTGGGGATGGTACAAATGAAGAATATGAGGAAATAGAGAGTTTAATACAAGAGCGCATAAAAATAAGAGAAAGTATAGAACTTGAGTTGAAGGATTATCTGGAGAATTTAAAGGAAAGCAATGGACACTTTGTATTTGCCCTTTCTCCTTTCATTAAAATGGAGTATTTATTAACGGGAGCCTTGCGAAAGAATACCTGGAAAAATTGTGAAGATTGTGAATTATCTAATATAGGTCTTTACTACGATTGCCTATATAGGAGCACACGTTGCAAAGATTTTACAGATTTGCTACTCAGGCAAAAAGGAAGAATAGAGAATTTTCTAATAGCACAAATGTAACAGATTGGTTATTTTAACTGGGGAGTAAAATAACCGATTAGAAAGCCCGGCAAACGCCGGGCTTTTTTTTATAAAAAAACTCCCGAAAGATTTACTTTCGGGAGTTTTGTAATTGAGAACAAACAAAAATTAAGCTGCGTTTTGTTCTTTTATAAGATTTAAGGCTGAACCTTTTCTATACCACGCAATTTGCGGCTCATTATAGGTATGGTTTGCCTTAATAGTATCTTTACTGCCATCAGCATGTACTACTTCTATAGTCAGCTGCTTGTCGGGAGCAAAATCTTTAAGATCAATAAAGTTGAAAGTATCATCCTCCTGAATAAGATCGTAATCTGCTTCATTATCGAAAGTAATTCCGAGCATTCCCTGTTTCTTAAGATTCGTTTCATGAATACGTGCAAAAGACTTCACCAATACAACCTTTACTCCCAGGTGACGTGGCTCCATTGCCGCATGCTCTCTGGAAGAACCTTCCCCGTAGTTGTGATCTCCAACAACTATTGTAGGAACACCTGCTTTTTTATATTCCCTTTGTACTGCAGGAACACCGTCAAATTCTCCGGTAAGCTGGTTCTTTACAAAATTCGTTTTCTTATTGTAGGCATTAATAGCCCCAATAAGACAATTATTGGAAATATTGTCCAGGTGACCTCTGTAGCGCAACCATGGTCCCGCCATAGAAATATGGTCTGTCGTACATTTCCCTAGAGCTTTGATAAGAAGTTTTACACCTGTAAGATTTTCACCATCCCAGGGCTCAAAAGGAGTCAGTAATTGAAGACGTTCACTGTCTTCGGCTACTTTTACTTCTACAGAACTTCCATCTTCTTTTGGCGCAATATATCCTGCATCTTCTACAGCAAAACCTTTTGTGGGTAATTCAATCCCCTTAGGTTCGTCCAACATCACTTCTTCTCCGTCTTCATTGATCAATTTATCACGGGTTGGATCAAAATCCAATCGTCCTGAAATTGCAATCGCAGCAACCATTTCTGGAGAACCTACAAAGGCATGTGTATTCGGGTTACCATCTGCCCGCTTCGAGAAATTTCGGTTAAAGGAGTGAACAATGGTGTTCTTCTCGTCACCTTTACGGTCACTCCTATCCCACTGCCCGATACATGGTCCACATGCATTTGTAAATACAGTGGCATCAAGGTCTTCAAATATCTGAAGTAACCCGTCTCTTTCCGCAGTGAACCTTATCTGTTCTGATCCCGGATTAATACCAAAATCTGATTTAGCTTTAATTTTCTTGTCAACCGCCTGTTTCGCAATCGAAGCAGCACGCGTTAAATCTTCATAAGATGAATTGGTGCAGGAACCGATAAGTCCCCAATCCACATTAATAGGCCAGTCTTCCTGTTTTGCTTTTACTGCCATTTCTGAAATTGGAGTAGCAAGATCTGGAGTAAAAGGTCCGTTAAGGTGAGGCCTTAATTCTGAAAGATTGATTTCAATTACCTCGTCAAAATATTGTTCAGGATTAGCATAAACCTCATCATCTCCTGTTAAATGCTCCCGAACTGCATTTGCAGCCTCGGCAACATCTGTACGGTTTGTGGCTTTAAGGTAGCGTGCCATTGAGTCGTCATAACCAAAAGTTGAAGTGGTTGCACCAACTTCAGCTCCCATGTTACAAATTGTACCTTTACCGGTACAGGACATAGCTGTCGCGCCTTCGCCAAAATATTCTATAATCGCACCGGTTCCCCCTTTTACAGTAAGGATTCCGGCAACTTTTAAAATCACATCTTTGGGAGCAGTCCAACCAGAAAGTTTTCCGGTTAATTTTACTCCAATTAATTTAGGGAATTTAAGTTCCCAGGCCATTCCGGCCATAACATCTACAGCATCTGCACCACCAACACCAATGGCAACCATTCCCAATCCACCTGCATTTACAGTATGAGAATCGGTACCAATCATCATTCCACCGGGAAATGCATAGTTTTCCAGAACAACCTGGTGAATAATACCTGCACCCGGCTTCCAGAATCCAATTCCGTACTTATTTGATACTGATTCCAGAAAATCGAAAACTTCGCTGCTTGATTTATTTGCACTCTGAAGGTCAATTGCAGCACCCATTTTAGCCTGGATAAGGTGATCACAATGTACCGTAGTTGGCACTGCCACCTGTTTTTTACCAGCTTGCATAAATTGCAGCAGAGCCATTTGAGCAGTCGCATCCTGGCAGGCAATCCTATCCGGAGCAAACTCAACATAATCTTTACCCCTTTCGTAAGCCTTAGAAGTTTCGCCGTCCCACAGGTGAGAATAAAGAATTTTTTCTGAAAGTGTCAAAGGTTTTCCAACAACTTCACGTGCTTTATTTACACGATCTGCCATTTGGCTATACACCTTTTTGATCATATCAATATCGTATGCCATGTTCTAAAAAGTTTTTTGTTCTAAAAAGTCCTGCAAATTTACGAATTTCAGCCGGATTTTGAAAGTTATAAGCAATATTCAGAAATTAATAGAAATAATATACCACTTGTTGTTGTTTACAGATAATAATTTCCTGAATATAAAAATATCATCTATAAATTATGAATTTATTAGTTTGAGTGGAAATACTCAGGATATTCCAAATTAATTTTATCTATTTAAAAAAAGTTAACGAGGAAATTAGTGCTGGAAAAGGTTTAAATTGTATCGTTAAGGCAAAATGTGCTACCGTAATAATTTTTAGAGCAGTTCCTTAATTATCTTCTCTTCGGAAATACCTTCTGCCTCTGCTTTGTAATTTTTTATTATCCTGTGCCGAAGAATTCCAGTGGCAACTGCCTGCACATCTTCAATATCCGGAGAGAATTTCCCGCTGACGGCTGCATTTGCCTTTGCTGCCAAAATAAGATTCTGAGAAGCTCTTGGTCCTGCACCCCAATCTACATAGCTTTTAACAAGTTCAGGTGCTGTTTCTCCAAGGGGACGTGTTTTTCCCACCAGACCTACAGCATATTCTATAACATTATCTGCTACCGGAATCCTCCTGATGACGTGCTGAATATCTGATATTTCATTTGCACTAAAAAGCGCCTGTACCTGCGGCTTGTTATCTGTAGTTGTACTTTTTACCACATCTACCTCTTCCTGGTATGTAGGATACTCCAGATTAATAGCGAACATAAACCGATCGAGTTGTGCTTCGGGTAAAGGATAGGTTCCCTCCTGCTCAATCGGGTTCTGCGTAGCCAGAACAAAATAAGGAAGATCAAGTTTATAATGGTGGCCAGCAACAGTTACCGCGCGTTCCTGCATTGCCTCAAGTAAGGCGGCCTGGGTTTTTGGCGGAGTACGGTTAATCTCATCTGCCAAAACAATATTGGCAAATATGGGTCCTTTAATAAATTTAAACTGACGGTTTTCATCCAGAATTTCTGATCCCAGAATATCACTCGGCATTAAATCTGGCGTGAATTGTATTCTCTTAAAATTCAATCCTAACGCCTGTGCAACAGTGTTTACCATAAGTGTTTTTGCCAGTCCGGGAACACCTATTAACAAAGAATGCCCCCCGGAAAATATAGAGAGCAAAATTTGATGTATAACTTTATCCTGACCTACGATTACCTTGGCAATCTCCTTTTTTAACTGCCGGTTTTTTTCAACCAGCTTTTCTACAAGTGCAACGTCAGACATTAAGTGTAAATTATTTCTTTAACCAGTTACCGGCATAGGTGCAGTCCCTGAATTTGCTATTAACTTTAATATAGGTATCTGCAATTTTTTCTGTTTGCCATTCTTCTATAGCTTCCAGTTGTTTTGCCTGCAATGCCAAATCTTTAATTTTAAGGTAATCTGTGGCATAATTTGCTTTATGTTCAGGAATACGTTTTACAACCTTAATAAGCTTAAAGAAAGGCTTTCCTGTATCATCACTATCAGTTATTCTTAAAGACATTTCACCTTCTTTGAGGTTTACAATCTGATTATAAATCTTTGGATCCAAATCTGTCTGCTCAAATTTTGTATCTCCTGTTTTCGGATTTCTTAACTTCCCTCCGTCATTCCGGGTCTCCTTCTCATCAGAAAATTCTTTAGCAGCCTCAGCAAATTCCAGTTTCTCTTCGCCAACACGTTTTCTAATACTGTCGATTTCTGCCTTTGCCTCATCTACAGTTGCATTAGTAACTCCCGGGATTAAAAGAATATGCCTAAGGTCTACCTGCTGCCCTCTTATTTTGTCAATTTCGATGATATGATAACCAAATTCTGTCTCAAAGGGTTCGCTCACTTCTCCTTCCTGAAGACTAAACGCAACATCTTTAAATTCTTTTACAAAATTATCTTTTCGTCCTAAAGAAAGAATGGTGCCGCCGGTATTTGTATCATCAGAATAAAGTATTGCTTTAGTTCTAAAACTAGCATCATTATCCTCTACATCTGCCTTAAATTCATTTAAGCGGTCTATCACCTTCTGTTTTTCACTTTCAGGAATTTCAGGACGCACAACAATCTGGGCAATTTCTACCTCATCTCCAAAAATCGGAAGTTCATCCTTCTTCATCTCTTCAAAATAGGCTCTCACCTCTTCCGGAGTAACTTCTACGCTCTCCACTATTTTTTGCTGCATCCTGGAAGAAAGCTGCCTTTCCTTATTGATCTCGAAAAGCTCCTTCCGCAGTTCAGCTTCAGATTCTTTATTATAATATTCAACAACTTTTTCAACAGATCCAAGCTGCCTGCTCATTTCAGCAATTTGTTGATCAATATAACTTCTTATATCTGCATCTAATACTATAATACTATCCTGAACAGCATGATGTGCATAAAGCTTATTCTCCATTAAAGAACCTGCCAGCTTACATTCGGTTACATCTGCAGTAGACATGTTCTGGCTTTGCATTTGCTTGTACATAAGATCAATATCACTATCAAGAATGATATAATCTCCAATAACAGCAGCAATTCCCTCTACTCTTCTTCGCTCATTGCTGCTCTTGGTGATGCTCTCTGCCACCTCTTCTTTAGGCTGGATGGCTGTGCTATCTGTAACAACAACCTCCTGAGCCTGCATTTCTACTACAAAAAGCATAAGGATTAGACCTGTAGTAATTCTAGTTATATATTTCAAATTCATTGTTTTTAATTGCATCTTTTGTAATATCTTTTTCCAATTCTTTTACTAAATCCTGTTTCCGCTTATTCAGCAGTATTTGTTCTATAGTTGCTGAAGCGTATTCCAGAGGAGCCTGCTCGTTACGACTAAGCACATCATTTACATAGATCAAATATACGCTTAGGGAATCTTCAAGCTGCAGATAATTTGATTTTTTTAATAACCGGGAACGATCATCTGCAGAAAGAGGTCCTATTTTATCATAAACCGCTTTCGTCCTTACCCAAATAGAATCATTCATCGAGTAATTTTTAAACTGAAGAGCAAGCTTTTCCAACTCTGTTTTATCCTCATCATTAAAACGGGTAATCCAACTTTTAATTTTATCCAGGTTGGTATAATTTTTATCCAGGTTGATATACCTGAGTTTTACCAAATCCTCATTAAGCTTAAAATTCTCTTTATTCTGTTCGTAATACTCTTCAATTTCATCCTCTTCAAAAGCAGTGTCCAGTTGTTTGGATACTACAGCCTCTGTATAAGCATTGGTATAAATCTCGTTTCTGTAATTTTCTACCAGGTTGTTGAATTCTTCCTGCTGTTTATCGGGAAGGTTAAGCAGCGCACGATCTATAAGCAGTTGTTGGGTGGCCCAGCGGGTTATATAATTTGAAACAATTAAGCTGCTATCTTCAGGAGATGTATTCTCGTCTACAAGGGCTTCAATATCTTCTTCATAGAGATAGGAATCATTTACCCTAACAATAATCTTCCTTTCCTCTGCCGCACTAAAGTAGTCACAACCTGTTAGTGGAAGTAAAACCAATATAAAGAGAAGCTTACTTAAAACTTTATTCAAATTAATGCTTTTTAGGCTTACAATTTAACTACCAAATACATGCCATAAATTTCTACCCATAAGTATGGAGCAAAAATAAGAATA
Source organism: Autumnicola lenta (assembly GCF_031846515.1). Classification (NCBI taxonomy): domain Bacteria; kingdom Pseudomonadati; phylum Bacteroidota; class Flavobacteriia; order Flavobacteriales; family Flavobacteriaceae; genus Autumnicola; species Autumnicola lenta. Next base: position 144,027 of record NZ_JAVRHO010000007.1, on the reverse strand, counting down.
AGATTAGGTTCTGCAAGCTAAGCTCCTATTGAAAATTCAGGAGTGTAATTTTCATTATAAACCAACGTTCTGGGATCGTCATAAATATAGTTTTCCCAAATAAATGTAAACAACTCAGGAATCAGTAATACTCTTTATGTAATGCCGAAAACTGGCATTTTTGGGCACTCTCTTAATTCAGAAAATTTGAAACATTGGAACAATTAATATTTTTTCTTCGGAAGGGTCCATAAAAACTATTTTAGTTTTTCTATATGTTTAATTGTTTGTGCCTCTTATATTTGCAAAAAACTTATAATAAAATGAAAAAATTTGGTTTAATTATTACACTTCTCTTCGTTAGTGTAATAGCAAATGCACAAACAAAGACAGGTACAATTGATCCGGAATTTATTCTTTCCAAAATGCCGGAAATCACAGAAGTTAACACCGGACTGGAAGGTTATAATACTGAATTACAGGGAAATCTACAGGAAAGTATAAGCAGTTACGAAACATTAATTGCTGATTACCAGGAAAATAATTCTGCATTAACTGAAGAAGAAAGAAAAGAGAAGGAAACTCAGATTATCGGACTTGAAAATGAAATAAAAGGCTTTAGACAGAAAGCTTCTGTTATGCTACAGATGAAAAGAAATGAACTTACTGAGCCTCTTTACCAACAAATTGATGCTGCCATGCAAAAGGTTATCCAGGCAGAAGGTTACACGCACATAATCAATGCCGGTGGAAATAGTCTTGCTTTTGCCGCCGAACAATATGATATCACTATGTTGGTAATGGAAGAACTTGGAATCCCGACAGAAAATATAGAAGAACAATAAAATACCGATAATTGCCAAAAAAAAGCCTCAGCTAAAAACTGAGGCTTTTTTGTTGTTCTATGAAATTTATTTCTATCTGCTGTAGTTTGGAGATTCTTTGGTAATTGTTACATCGTGAGGATGACTCTCATGTATTCCTGAAGACGTAATTTTAATGAATCTGCCACTTTCCTTCAGGGTTTCAATATCCTTGGCGCCGCAATAACCCATTCCGGCTTTTAAACCTCCAACGAACTGATGTATGCTTTCTTCAAGCTCGCCTTTATAAGGAACCCTACCAACAATACCTTCAGGAACAAGCTTTTTAATATCATCTTCCACATCCTGAAAATAACGATCTTTGGAACCCTTCTGCATAGCTTCAACAGATCCCATTCCGCGGTAAGATTTAAATTTTCTTCCTTCGTAAATAATAGTTTCCCCGGGAGATTCTTTGGTCCCTGCAAGCAGAGATCCAAGCATTACCGTATCTGCGCCGGCAGCAATTGCTTTTGGAATATCTCCTGTGTACCTGATACCACCATCTGCAATTACGGGAACGCCGCTACCTTTAATAGCTGCTGCAACTTCCAGTACTGCCGAAAATTGAGGAAATCCGACCCCGGCTACAATTCTTGTAGTACAAATAGAGCCCGGACCAATTCCTACCTTTACAGCATCTGCTCCTGCATCTACTAAAAATTTCGCCGCCTCGCCTGTGGCAATATTTCCAACCACCACTTCAAGATCTTTAAATTTTTTCTTAACTGCTTTCAGTACTTCCACCACTCCTTTGGTATGGCCATGGGCGGTATCAATAATTACGGCATCCACACCGGCTGCAACAAGAGCTTCCACTCTGTCCACAGCATCCAGGGTAACTCCAACTGCCGCTGCTACACGAAGTCTTCCGTAGTTATCCTTATTAGCCATTGGCTTTTGCGTAAGCTTCGTAATATCCCGAAATGTTATTAGACCTACGAGCTTTTTGTCCTCATTTACTACCGGTAGTTTTTCAATTTTATTCTCCTGAAGAATATCTTCTGCCTGGTCCAGTGAAGTTCCTTCAGCAACTGTTACCAAATTTTCAGAAGTCATCACTTCCGAAATTGGACGGTCATTATTTTTTTCAAAACGTAAATCACGATTGGTAACAATCCCCAGCAATTTGCCTTCGCCATCTACAATAGGAATCCCGCCAATGCTAAATTCTTTCATATGAGCTTTGGCATCTTTTACTTTTGCCGAAATTGGTAAAGTAACAGGATCTATGATCATACCACTCTCTGCCCTTTTTACTTTCCGAACTTTCAGTGCCTGTTGCTCAATAGTCATATTCTTGTGAAGCACTCCAATACCTCCTTCTCTGGCCATAGCTATAGCCATACGGGATTCTGTAACAGTATCCATAGCAGCGGATACAATAGGTACATTAATAGAAATATTTCTGGTGAATTTTGTACGGATACTAACTTCGCGTGGTAAAACTTCAGAAAATGCGGGAACCAGGAGTACGTCGTCGTAAGTAAGACCTTCTCCAAGGATTTTAGATTCGTGTGCGGTCATAGCAATTAAGGATTTAATTGCGTGCAAATATAAGAGGAATAAGTGAGAAAACAGACTTTATTAATTTTAACTCACCAGAATTCCAATAAAGAAAATAATTACTGTATTTTAAATTTCCTTATAAAATTAGAGCCTGAACTGTAAGGTGGTATACCAGGTTATGGGTTGCGCAGGAATGATTCCGGGACCGGGATAACCGGTGGCGCGCCTTGTAAAATAGGAATTATCAAGCAGGTTGTTTATTCCCGCTTCAAGTTTAAACCTTCCAAGACTATATGAAGCTGAAAAATCCAGAATGCCATATGCCGGAATACTTCCTTCAATTCCCCGCTGATTATCATTCACATCCTGTGGTGCATTGGTCGCATCTGTATATTGTTTGGATAAATAAGTGTACTGAAGGCCTGCAAGGAAATTATTATAACCGAAATTAAGACCTGATTTCAAATTGAGGTATGGTATAAACTCAACCTGGTTTCCTTCTACATTCGTTTCAGGAGAAGAGGTATATTCAGAATTGGTAAACGCAGCATTTATAAAAAGGTTCAAACGTAAATTTTTATTCTGTTCAAAAAAGGTGTTTTTCAGATCCCAATCACCAAAAGTTTCCAGACCATATATAAAAGCATCTCCTATATTAGCTCTTTTGCGCACAATAAAACCATCCTTAACTTCCAAAACTTCGCCAATCCTATCATTGTACCATAACCCGAAGATGCTGGCATCATAGGAAAGATATTTGTTAAATCTTCCCCGCATCCCAATATCTGAAGTAAACCCTCTTTCTTCAGAAATATTTGGATCTACCGCAAAACTCGGATTAACAATCCTGATATCACTAAAGGTCACCGACCTGTAATTCTGTGATAAATTTGCATAAAACTCGTTCGAAGCATCAAGGTTGTAACTCGCGCCAACCCCAAATAAGGCAAAACTTCTTTCCAGATCTTTAGTCTCTTCTACGGTTTCATTAATTAAGGGATTACCGGCGAGATCGAGAATAATCCTTTTGTAATAGCCGTTTGCTTTTGTATTGATGTACTCTACCCTAAAGCCAGGAGTAATGCTGAAATTATTGGTCAGGTTGAAAATATTTTCCCCAAAGAACGCCAGGTTCCTGTTCGGAAAATTATATGCCGACTGCCTTGGGTAATTTGGATATTCATCTTCCGTAAAACGAAAATCGGGTTTGGCAGATGTAGTTCCTGAACCTTGTTTTTGAAAATTATCGGCATCGTAATATTTACTTCCCAGTAATATTACTGACTCTTCATCAAAAAGATCATATTTAGTTAGTATCCTGGCCTCTGCTCCCCAGTTGGAGAAGTCGTCTACAAGCAATTCTCTTGGGGAAGCGTGATCATCAGCCTGAGAAACCCGGTTTTCCCGAAATCCAACAGCCTTTCTTGAAGCATCAAGACCAAAAACGTTTAAGCTGAAATCTGTTTTTTCTGAAAACTGGTGTTTAAACTTTAGTGCATATAAATTCCAGTTGACATCAAACCAGTTACGTTCCCTATTACTGAAATCGGGATTTTCATAAAACTGAGCATCAGTTAAACCTCCCGGCTGTTGTGCTAAATAATCCAGGTAAGTATATTCAAAACTTATTTGGGTGCGATCACTAAATTTCCAGCCCATATGCGCATACGCATTATGAGAATCATATCCTGAATTTGGCCTGAAACCCTCCCCTGTTTTATAATTGTAATAAGTATAATAATTGAATTTCCCTATTGTACCACTTATACTATTGAAGCTTGTATACAGATTGTAAGATCCCACAGATTGTCTCGAGATAAGCTCAATCTTTTTATCGGGAACCGGTTCTTTAAACTTAAAATTTATGAGTCCTCCAAACTGAGTTCCATATTGTAATGAAGCTGCACCACGAATCACCTGAATTTCTCTTAGTGCTTCCGGTGGCGGAGTATAATAGCTCTCAGGGTATCCCAAAACATCTGCTGATATATCATAGCCATTTTGCCGCGTATTAAAGTTTTGTGTTCTGTTAGGATCCAGACCACGGCCTCCAATATTCAGTTGTAAGCCGGCATCACCATTATCGTAGATATTCAATCCAACCACCTGGCTATAGATCTGCCGTGCATTATTGGCCGCCATGTTTCCCACGACCTTATCCATTAAGACTACTTCACTTTTTTTACCGGCATAGATCGCCGTACCTTCAACTTTCCTCAATTTTCTTAAAGCAAACAGCTGTTCTCTTCTGTTTGTGATCATCACTTCACTTAAACTTTCTGCGAGCGGAGAAAGTTTAAAATCGATTTTAAGGTCTCCGTTAATAGTAATCTCTCTTTCTACAATGCCATATTCATAACTAAAAACTGCAAAATCGTAAGTACCTGATTTGAGGTCCTCCATTTCAAATTCTCCGTTTACATCTGCCACTGCAACTTCAGACTCTGTTTTGTTCCAAACCTCTGCATTAGGAATAGGTTCTCCTGTTTCAGCAGAAATCACTTTTCCGCTAAAGGTATGCTGAGCCTGAGCAGAGAGAATTGAAAAAAATAATATGCTAAAGACCTTTAATTTCATCGTTGAATGGTAAAATAAATGTTTTGCGTTTGAATGAATCTTCATATTCCAGAAGATTTATATCGGGATCTATATACGTCGTGCTTTTTCTTCCGTTTAATGCCGCATAACTTTCAACATATACTTCTATATTCTCGTGACCGTCTTTCCTAAAATGATCGGCAAGAAAATGAGCATACTCCAAAATAAAATCTGGCTGAAAGGACATTTGTTTCTCCTGAAAAGGTGTGAGGAAATCTGAATTATCCACGTAAAATCTCTTTCCTGTCTCACCGTTAACTACTTTAAACTGTGCATAACCGGCTTTTTCCATAAGCATTACTCTCCAGGAAAAACGAAAACCTTCTTCAGTCCAGAATAACTCCCCGGGGTAAAGAAGATATCTCCAGGGAAGTAACAACTGAATGAAAAAGAAAACTGAAACAATCCCAACACTTACCTTTTTAGTAACCCCTGAAAATTTGAAGGTTCTGGAATTATCAAATGTTCTTTTTGTTATTCTAAACCATTTAGAAATGTATTCCAGAATCCTGTGATGAACTTTTGGACTAAAAAATACAAGTGCGCTCACGATCATTATATAAGGAAACATCCCAATAGGAAATAAAACACGTGTGAGAAGATGAAAAATAATTACCAGGAGAAAGGCGAAGAGCCGGGTGCGTTTCCACAGTAGAAGAAAGGGAATAAAAAGATCATAAAGCATTCCGCTCCAACTGAAAGCATAATGAAGCCATTCTTGCTGCATAAGATCACCCAGAACAGGCAGATCATACTTAGAAGGCAACCAAATCTTTAATGGCATTGCACTGAAGAGCCAGTCCGAGTTTAACTTGGCTAAACCTGCATAGAAATAAACAATCCCGAGGAGTAGTTTAATGGCATCGATACACCAGCGAGGAACTCTTTGAAATCTTTTTCCAGGATTTTTTAGTGCATCTACAGAGTAATAGACATTAGCAGGAAGAAAAATCATTAGAAAACTAAGGATACTAATGAAGTAGTAATGATTGAGATAAGTTGTTTTGTCCATCAATTCGATATACGTAAAACTGAGGAAAAACGAAATAATGGCAACGCGATATTTATATCCTGCTGCAACCATTACAGCTGCAACACCGCAAAGTATAAAAAGTAAATAGGTAAAATCACCCAATGGTTTTACCCATTCAAAACCGTAATATGAAAAGAAAAATTTAGGAGTTATATACAATTTCTCAATCCAGCCATTGAACCAAAATCTGACTATACTGGCAAACATTAAAATTCCAAAAAACAAACGAAAAACTGCCAAAGGGGCAGCTTCCGTAGTCTTTTTTAGATATTCACCAATGGAATAGCGCATCAGATATTAATCTCCGTCTGAGTCCACGTAATCAACACTTATAGAAAGCGCCTGCATCATGTCGACTTTGAGGAGAATAACCTCTTTTTGCAATTCATCAAATGCTGACAGCATTTTTGAATTATTGGTTTTAACCTGTGTATTAAAGTCGTCATCCAGATTAGAACTCTGGGTCTTTATAGCTTGGAATTGTTGACTTATTAAATCATCAAGATTCTCTCCATCTTTTAAGCTATCCAGAAATTTAAGATATTGGGAATAACCGGGGCCATTTCCGTTAGATCCAAAATGGGACCCTGAATAAAAATCCTGAAAACTTTTGATCGCCTGAAGGTAAAGTTCTTTAGAGTTACCCGCATAAAGGGCTTCAACATTCCCGGGAGAAGGTGTTCCTGTAAAGGCCCCAGCGGGGTATCCAATCTTACCAGATCTCAGGATCTTTTCAAAATACATCACATAATCGTTTGTAAATCTATCTACAGAACCTGTACTTGAAGAACTGGTATTATCTACAAAAGTATTTCTGAAATCTCCCTGCCATGACGCAGTAACCTCAGAAGTTAGCGCGTTTATTCTTTCAGTAATTGCTATAACATATTGAATATACTGTTGGTTATCTGAAAATACTGCCAGGGTTTCCTCAGCATTACCATACCCAAACAGCAAATAATCCAGTGCAGGAAAACCTTGTTCTGCAAAGCTCGATGGCAATTCAAGATTATAACTTCCTGATGCAATTTTAGATTCTATATTTTCCTTGTTGGCCGGATAAGTATTCAGAAAACTCCGGTAGTTGAGCTCTTCAGCTTTTCCAATTTCAAACATAGAAACCGTTTGAAAATCGACGTAGGCTTCCTTGTATTGCGTCCTGAGAAGGCTTAGTTCAGTAGCATCTGGGTTTTCAGCAAAACTCTTTGCAGCTTCTTCCAGTTGTTGAGTCTCTTCCTGAAATGCTTCAAAAGAAGGAACGATGATATTATCGGCCCAATTAGCCAGCATTGCCCCCCTGTCAAAACTATCAGTATCGCCACCGTTTTCGGCCTCCTTATCCTCCGTAGAACAGGCTGTGAAGAATAAGGTAGCTATAAATAAAAATCTTAAAATCGCATTCATAGTTTTAGAAAAATAAAAACCGAAGCAGATATCCTGCTCCGGCTTATTTATTATTCAGCAGCCTCAGCCACTGTGAAGTCAAAGGCTGTAGCAATCTCTTCAGAAATCATATCCAGTGTTTCAGGAGTAACGTCCCAAAAACCGTTTCCGTCAAGCAATTGCTCTTTGAATTCGTTAATTTTTTCCATTGAAAGGTATGGCATATCAGTAGCCGGATTATGAGTAAATCTTAAGCTATAGATAAATCCAAATCCTTCTGACAGTTCATGGAAAGCCGCACCGTAATTCTCTTCACTTAAAGCGTTTTTACCTCCCTGAAGGTAATGAACAGCTCTTACCGCAATAACTTCCGAGATATTTTCTCTTATTATTTCAACCTGCTCATCACGAACTTCGTAATTCCCGGCTACGATCGCAGCACGACCTTCTTTAAAAGCATCGAACGTGCTTTCTGCAAGTCCGGCAAAATCTTCATCGGCATCCACCTGCCCCAGATAGCTGAAAAGCAAATGATCTTCGCTTTCGTTTAATACCGAGTTTGGATTGGCAGCAGGAATAGAGGGATCTCCATAAAGGTATCCGTAAGCTTCATCCCACTTGTGCTCCATAGTTGTATAAGCTTTTCCTTCTTCAGTAATGCCGTCATTATTATTTTCACGATTATCAGCTTCATCAAGGACCGGTTGGGACAGATAATTATTTAATATCTGATCTGCCAAAAGTCCACCGATTAAGCCCTTTGCAAAAGCCTGATTAAGTTCAAGACCTTTTTCATTTACATACCTTACTCTTGTTCCCTGGGCAATCTGCCCCGACTTGCCGGGTTCTGCAAGTTCATCTTTGTTCATCTTTACTGTAGTCATCTGCTCACTGATCCAGGAGGCAAAATCATTTTTAATTTCCGAACTTTCTACTGTATTAGCTGAAAAGTAAAGATTAGAAGCAGCAACTTTAGATTTTACGCTTTTTCCGGATTCATTTAAAGCAGCATTTTCAAAAGGAGAGTTTTCATTAGCAAACATATTCAGAAGCATTTCTTCTGAAGCACTTTCAAAGTTTGTGAAATTTGAAAGTATTTCCTTAGTCATTTGAAGTCTCGCAGTTTGACCACTATAACTTACTGTAGAATTATTTCTTTCAAAAGTGTAATTAGCAGGAACTTCTACCTCGTTTCCTCCGGAAATAGGTTCGTTTGCATCATCACCTGAACAAGACACAAGACTAAGTCCTGCAAAAATCATTGCTGGGTATAACAGCTTTTTCATATTAGTTTATTTAGACTGGTTTAAAACAACACGACAAATATAGCAATGGACGTGCAGCCACCAAATTTATTTAGATTAATTTTAAATAAAATAAAATGATGAAATATACCTAAACCATAATTTTAATTAATTATAAGTATCAAACAGTTTTATAGCTTCGTTGTAAGAAGATTCGAAGCTCCCCATCCTGATACTGGTATCTGCCTTTTTCGAATTAAAATAGGACACCATTTTTTCTGTTGGCATATTCCCCGTCAACTCGTCTTTAGCCATAGGACAACCGCCAAAACCCTGGATTGCCCCATCAAAGCGATAGCAGCCGGCTTTATATGCGGCATCTATTTTCTCGTGCCAGCTGGAAGGCGTGGTATGTAAATGTGCACCGAATTCGATATTTTTAAATTTCGGAATAAGATTGGAAAACAGGTACTCTATAATATCTGGTGTGGAACTTCCAATAGTATCTGATAATGATAAAATTCTCACCCCCATCGCTGAAAGCTTTTCTGTCCACTCCCCGACAATTTCTACATTCCAGGGGTCACCATATGGATTTCCAAAACCCATTGAAAGGTAGGCGACAACTTCTTTATTATTGTCTCCGGCAATCTGGATAATTTCCTTTAGAACCTCTACAGATTCTGAAATTGTTTTATGGGTATTCCGCATCTGAAAATTTTCAGAAATTGAAAAAGGATAGCCTAAGTACTGGATTTCCTCATGAGCTGAAGCATCTTGTGCACCACGCACGTTGGCGACAATCGCCAGAAGCTTGCTTTTTGTTCTGGAAAGATCAAGCTGCTTTAAAACTTCTGAAGTATCTGCCATTTGCGGAATAGCTTTGGGAGAAACAAAACTTCCAAAATCTATAGTGTCAAATCCACACCTTAATAAGGACTGGATATACTGCACTTTCTTATCTGTAGGAATAAAGGGTTTAATCCCCTGCATTGCATCCCGCGGACACTCAATAAGCTTTATTTCTCGCATAAAACCAAATATAGTATTTTAGGATTTATAAAGAAGAAACAGAAGATCGGCATGTCCTAAAATTTGTCGATAATTGCCATTTCTACTACCTCTCCCTACCTATTTATCTTCAGAATTTATTTTATTTCCCGCTCAAGAATCTTCTTATTTATCGCTTTCACAAGCGACGGACCTTCATAAATAAATCCAGTATACAATTGTACAAGACTTGCCCCGGCATCAAGTTTCTCCAGCGCATCTTCAGGAGAGTGAATTCCACCCACGCCAATAATCGGAAAGGCTTTATTGCTTTTTTCAGATAAAAACCTGATCACTTCAGTAGAACGGTTTTTTAAAGGTCTTCCGCTCATTCCGCCCATTTCCTGCTTATTTTCAGATTTTAAACCATCCCGGGAAATTGTGGTATTGGTAGCAATAATACCGGCGATTCCGGTGGCCTGCACAATTTCAATAATATCGAGCAATTGTGAATCCGAAAGATCTGGTGCTATTTTTAACAATATCGGCTTTTGCTTCGGCTTTGCCAGGTTTAATTTTTGAAGAGTATTCAGCAGATTTGTAAGTGGCTCTTTATCCTGAAGCTCCCTTAAATTTGGCGTATTTGGGGAGCTCACATTGACCACGAAATAATTTACGTGCTCATAAAGTGCCTCAAAACAGATTTTATAATCCTCCACTGCTTCTGCATTAGGAGTGAGCTTGTTTTTACCAATGTTACCTCCAATAAGCACACCTTTATTCCTTTTTAGCCGTTCCACCATGGCCTCTACCCCACCATTATTAAAACCCATCCTATTAATGATTGCCTCATCCTCCCGAAGGCGGAACAGCCGCTTTTTTTCATTGCCCGGCTGTGGTTTGGGAGTCACAGTGCCTACTTCTATAAAACCAAAACCGAAATTGGAAAGCTCCTCAAACAAGTTGGCGTCCTTATCAAAACCAGCAGCAAGACCTACCGGATTCTTAAACTTTAATCCGAAAACTTCACGTTCAAGCCTTCTGTCATTTACATGGTATTTTTTCTTCAGAAGAGAAGAAATTCCGGGAATACTATTTATTTTTTTTAGAACATTAAAGGTGAAATAATGGACTTTTTCGGGATCATATCTAAAAAGTGCAGATCTTATTATTGATGTATACATAGTAGCGGGTTTGTACAAAAGTAGACTAAATTCTATATTCTGAAAACTACTTTAAAGACTTCTACATATTCTACAGTTACAAAACCTAAACCTGAAGTTGAGTCTCCCTTCATTACATAGATAATTATGCAATGAATTATTTGTAACTGAAGAACAATTGTTTTGATCTAACAACAAAAAACCCCGAAGCAGAGCTGTCGGGGTAATTATTAATTGGAAATAAATATCAAAAAATTCTACAAAGTAAGACTGAGCCTGGCGAATAAAAACCTTCCACCAATTCCAAATTGCTGCGCTCTTCTTGACCAATCAAACCTTCCCTCACTTCTATTTCCAAACTCCGGTGCGGCCCTATCCGGATACACGTCAAACAGGTTGTTTGCTCCAAGGGTAAATCTTACAGCATCGGAAAAAGAGTAGCCCGCAGAAAGATCTGTCACCACTTTAGAACCAAAAACCTGCTGATTCGCCTGGGTTGTGACAGCTTCGGTCACTTCACCAAAAAAGACATTTCTAAGAAATACATTAAACCTGTTAATCGTAAGATTATTGGTAAGGTTGATCTTCGTTCTTGGCACGGCTTCTTCAAGATAAATCCGGCTATCTTCAGGAAAATAGGTGCTTACCAAACCTGCCCGTTCCAGCTGAGGGGAAGCATTTATTCCTCCAACCTGATTGGTTTTTGAAAGCGTAGCCGCAAGATCAGATTTTAACTGAAATTCTTCTGAAAAATAGGCATTATGGGTAAGTACAATATCTAACCCTTTAGATTCGGTATCTATTGCGTTTGCAAAAAACGAAGCAGCAGTAGCATTGGCCTGGGTCAATAAATTGTCCAGCTCGGTTCCTGTTCCTGGTCCCTGGAACTGTCCTGTATATACGATCCTGTCATCAATAGCAACAAAATATCCATCTACCGTAAGGGTGAGATTTGCATCAGGAATTGTTGCCGTAAAACCAACACTTATACTTTCTGAAGTCTCCTCTTTCAATTGCGGGATACCTAACAATTGTGCTGGTCTGCTATCATTGGAAAAAGTCCCGACTTCCTGAGGATCACCATTATTATCGAAAATGGTAGAAGTGGAATTGAAGTATAACTGGTGCAATGATGGCGCTCTAAAGCCTGTATTTACAGCCCCTCTTATATTGATATTATCAGTTAATTTATAGCGGGATGAGACCTTAAAGTTTATAGTAGAACCAAAATCGGAATAATCTTCGAACCTGGTTGCGAAGGTCAGCAGAAACGCCTCTGTAATATCGGCTTCAATATCCAAATATCCAGCTATACTGCTACGTTGGCGCGAAAGCTCATTTTTTGGACTAAATCCAGGAAAGACCTGCGACCCTCCTGGCCGGGCATTTCCGAAGAAATCTGTTGCCGGCATCTGATCTGCCCTTGTCACCACATCTCCATTTTGAGTATATTGTTCGTAAGAAGCACGTTCTCCCGCAACAATCTCGTAAGTTTCCAGTCGATACTCGGCTCCAAAAGCTACATTCAAAGCTTCAAAAGTATCCTCGTATAACTGCGAAACATCAAGATTTACAGTGTTCTGGGCAAAAGAAAATCCTCCGGCATCAAAAGTAGTTGGACTCGCTCTTAGCAAGGAGGCATTGGAAGTATTGGAAATTAAGTAAAGAAACTCATTCTCCCCCCAGGTATTACTAAAGTCTACGTCCCATTCACCCACCATTCCACGAATTCCCACGGCTAAAGATTTATCACTTATTTTAGAGTTTATCTCTGGAAGAAATCCATCAATATAAATTGGAGTGTAAGTCCTGCTTTGGTTTGGTAACCTGTAAAATCCTGCCGAATTTCCTTTCCTGGAACTCATTCCGGCAAAAGAATATAACTCGGTTCCCTCATCATCTATTGGCAAAGACATATTAGCAAACAATCTTCCCCCACGAAGCGCAGATTGGCCCACTCTCATATTAAAATCGCTCCTCACCATGCCTCTCGCGTCAAGTTCATTTTCTGTAACATCTACATTAAGCAAAGACTGTAAAGTAGATCTGTCTTCTGCATTTGCTATATTTTCCTGTAAAGTAGCATCAAAATAAGATACATTTTGAGCATATTGCTGAATTTGCTCATTAGATAGATTAGCAATGTCTATCCCGGCATTAGATGCCTGTCTTTCGATTGCATTATAAGCATTAAATATACTACCTTCCCATTCCTTCATTCGATTATAATCTTCCCTATAGTCAAAATCACCGGCAAAAGTGATAAAACCTCCGTTATCTCCTAATTCTATCCCATAACTTGCCGCAACATTTACAGTTTCTCCATCTACCCCTCCCGTCTGCTCATTAGCGTTTTCTGTAAAGTTTGCACCGGTAGTGACATCCAGCCTTAACTCATTTACGACATCTTTAAGCACAATATTTATAACCCCGGCAATAGCATCAGAACCATATTGCGCTGCCGCTCCATCCCGTAATACCTCAATTCTTCCTATAGCAGCAGCCGGAATAGCATTTAAATCTGTTCCCACACTACCACGACCAAAAGTACCATTGACGTTTATTAAGGAAGAATTATGTCTTCTTTTCCCATTGATAAGCACCAGTACCTGATCTGGCCCCAGACCTCTAAGTGATGCGGGATCAATATGATCTGTTCCATCTGAAATAGTTTGCGTGTTCGAAGAAAAGGATGGAGCTACATAATTTAACATCTGATTAAGATTAACCTGTGGTACTGAAACAGAAATTTGCTCCAGATCTAATACATCCACAGGAACCGATGATTCTGTAACGGTACGTGCACGATTGCGCGATCCCACTAATACTACCTCATCAAGTGCCATTCCTGAAACCAAAGTCACATCAATAACATCCTGATCTACTTCTACCTCTCGTGCGTCAAAACCTACAAAAGTAAAAACCAGTGTCTGCCCAAGAGATGCCGCTATTCTATATTTACCATCAAAATCAGTTGCTGTTCCCTGATTGGTTCCTTTAATAGCCACAGATACTCCAGGTAGCGGTTGTGACTGCTCATCTACTACTGTACCTGTAACTTCCTGAATTTGTCCCTGCATTAAAGTGCAAATAAGCAGCATGCAAAAACTTAACAAGTAATTATTTTTCATAATTTTCCTAGCTTTAGTTAATAAGTTAAATATAACTTAATGATTTAACAAAAACTATTAAAATATAAACATAATTTTGAACTAGTTTAAGAAATAACTACAAGCCCACTGCAACATCATCCCCCCTTCGGTCTGCTCCTCCTTCCAGTGTTCCATCTGGCAGAACTCGTATGGCATCTACTTTTCCTATTATAGTAGACTCTCCTTCATCTATATGGTATCCTTTATTTTGTAGACTCTCCAGAACATTTGAGCTAAAAGCATTTGGTTCGAATAATATTTCATCTGGTAGCCATTGGTGATGGAATCGTGGTGCATCTACAGCTTCCTGCATCGTCATCTTATATTCTTCCACATTAAGTATCGTCTGCAAAACTGAAGTAATTATGGTAGAGCCACCCGGGGAGCCCAATGTTAGCCATAAATCATCATTTTTTTCTACAATTGTAGGGGTCATAGAACTCAACATCCTTTTTCCAGGGGCTATAGAATTTGCTTCGGCACCAATCAAACCGAACATATTAGGTACACCAGGCTTGGCACTGAAATCATCCATTTCATTGTTCAAAAAAAATCCCAGTTCCTGAATATAAAGTTTAGAACCGTACGCCCCGTTTAAAGTGGTAGTAGCAGCAATGGCATTACCATATTGATCTACAATAGAATAATGCGTAGTCTCCATACTTTCATATCCGGAAATTTCTCCATAATCCATTTGAGAGGAGGGAGTGGCTTGTGAAAAACTAAAATTTTCCATTCGCCTTTTTGCATATTCCTCATTTAGTAAAGAGTCTACTGGAATTTCCACAAAGTCTGGATCTCCCAGGTAAAAACTTCTGTCCGCATATGCCCTTCTTTCAGCTTCTGTTATTACCTGAATAGCTTTAACCGAATTATGTCCATATTCATCAATAGGATAATTCTCGATCATTTTGAGAATCTGCCCCAAAACAATGCCCCCGCTAGATGGTGGAGGCATAGAAATTATATTTAAATCATTGTATTTAATATTTATAGGCTCCCTCCATTTCGCTTCGTAGCTTTCCAGGTCTTCCATCTTCATTATACCATTATAATCCTGCAAAAAAGCTATTACCTTTTTACCTGTGGTGCCGTTATAAAACTCCTTTCTTCCATTTTCTGAAATTCTTTGAAGTGTATTGGACAGTGCCAGGTTCTTAATAGTATCACCTTCAGCAAAATCTTTAGAAAAAAGAATACTATCATTGTTAACTTTAACAAACATCTCGCTGTATCGTTGCAGTGTTTCTGCCTGCTTCGCGGTTACCACAAAACCATTTTTAGCCAGCGCAATTACAGGTTTCAAAATTTCTGCCACAGCCATAGAACCAAACTTCTCATGTACAGCGAACATACCGGCTATCGTTCCGGGAACTCCTACTGCCATTGCCCCCACTTTGCTTTTTTCAGAAATAACTGCTCCGCTTTCATCCTGATACATGGTTTTACTGGCTTCTAAAGGAGCTTTTTCCCTGTAATCCAGTGCACCGGTTTCTCCATCGGCAAGACGATACACCATAAATCCGCCGCCTCCGAGATTTCCGGCAAAAGGATAACAAACCGCCAGAGACATTTCGGTAGCAACCATAGCATCAAATGCATTTCCACCTTTATTTAAAATTTCAACACCTATTGCTGAAGCTTCTTTTCTTGCAGAAACAACCATTGCCTTTTCAGCAGTTACTCCCAGCCTTTCCCGGGTATTCTCATTGGTATTAAACTTTGTTTTACAGGAGGTAAATATGGTTATAATCAGAAGAAAGATTAGTTTTTTCATAAGTTTAAGGTAAAAGGATTCCCGATCATTTATCTTTGTTAGGCGAAAAGATTGATTACAATTTAGTCCAAATTCTTTAAAAAAATTATCGTAATGGTTAACAAAGATAGGCTCATTAATAAATTTATAAAATACATAAAGATTGACACCCAAAGCGCTCCCTCCAGTAATTCCACCCCCAGCACGGCAAAACAATGGGATTTGGCAAACTTACTCGTAGACGAGCTAAAGGAAATGGGGATGCAGAATGTAAGCATAGATGAGCATGCGTATGTAATGGCCACTTTGCCAGCAAACGTTGCTCATAAAGTACCTGTGATTGGCTTTGTCTCTCATTTTGATACTACGCCAGATTTTAGCGGAAAAAATGTGAATCCGCAGATTATAGAAGATTATGACGGCAATGATATTATTCTAAACCAGGAAAAAAATATAATTCTCTCTCCCGATTATTTTGAGGATCTGGCTCAATATAAAGGTCAGACGATTATTACCACCGACGGCACAACACTTCTGGGGGCAGATGACAAAGCTGGAATTACAGAAATTATGACAGCCATGCAGTACCTTCTTGATAACCCTCAAATAGAGCATGGTGAAATAAAAGTTTGCTTCACGCCAGATGAGGAAATTGGCAGAGGTGCTCATAAATTTGACGTTCAGAAGTTTGGCGCTGAATGGGCTTACACGATGGATGGTAGCCAGATTGGTGAACTTGAATATGAAAATTTTAATGCAGCTTCTGCAGTAGTGAAAGTAATTGGGAAAAGTGTACATCCCGGATATGCAAAAGACAAAATGATCAACAGTCTTTATATTGCCCAGGATTTTATAAGCTCTTTACCAAGGCTTGAAACTCCCGAACATACTGAGGGGAGACAGGGATTTTTTCATTTAAGCAACATGAAAGGAGATGTTGAAGAGACAGAACTTCATTACATAATTAGGGATCATGATAGAAAACACTTCGAAGCCCGTAAAAAAATGATTCTTGATCTGGGCCAGGATCTTTGTACACAGTATGAGCGGGATTGTATAAATATAGAGATTAAAGATCAGTACTTCAACATGAAGGAAAAAATAGAACCGGTAAAACATATTGTTGACCTTGCTGAAAAAGCCATGAAAGCTGTAGGCGTGAAACCTGTCTTAAAACCTATAAGAGGCGGAACAGATGGTGCCCAACTAAGCTACAAGGGACTTCCCTGCCCTAACATCTTCGCCGGCGGACATAATTTTCACGGAAAATATGAATATGTACCTGTAGAAAGTATGCAGAAAGCCGTTGAAGTGATTGTAAAACTAGCAGAGTTGACTTCAGAAAAGTATAAAAAATAATCTAATAACCTCTACAGCTATGCCCGTACAATCAGCAGATCAATATGTGGAAATACATACAAAATGGCGGGAAGAACTTTCAGCCTTAAGAAAGATGCTTCTTTCTACAGAACTGGAAGAAGAGATAAAATGGGGCGCACCGGTTTATACCCTCGAAGGCAAGAATGTAATAGGATTGGCTGCTTTTAAAAATCACTGTGTCATGTGGTTCTTTAATGGTGCCTCTCTTAAAGAAAATACCACTTTACTTGAAAACGCTCAGGAAGGAAAAACCAAAACACTACGGCAAATCAAATTTAAAAAGGCGATGAAATTAAACCTGAAGTTTTGCTGCAGTACACTGCGGAAGCCATAGCAAAACAAAAATTAGGAATTATTTATTGTAAAACCTGAAATAAGTAAGCAACTGGTTTTACCGCCTGCTCTAACAATGGCCTTTAAAGAAGACAAACAACTCAAAGCTTACTTTGCAAAACTTCCGGATTGTAAGCAAAGGGAATACACTGAGTATATTATTGAAGCAAAGAAGGAAAGCACAAAACAGAAAAGGATGGAAAAAATAATTCCGCTAATTAGAAAGGGTGCTGGTCTAAACGATCATTACAAAAAATCATGAAAATTGGCATTTTGCATTATTCACTTTTTTAGCTAAATACTAAGCGTCAAAAATACACCACAAAAAAACCTGTGAACTATTTCACAGGTTTTTTATTTTTACATTGGCCTTTTCAGGCAATACAGCAGAAAGTTATTTTTTCTCTTTTACTGCCGGTTGTTTTACAGGCTCATTCATCTTCTTACTCATCTCCATAGATATGGAAGAACGATCAAAAGTAATTTTCCCTGCTCCGGTTTCAATAATTACTGCGTTATTTTTTTCACTGAAATCTAAAATTTTGCCGTGCATCCCGCTTTTTGTAACAATTCTGTCACCTCTCTTAAGGTCTTCGACAAAGGTTTTTTCCTGCTTTGCCTTTTTCATTTGAGGTCGTATCATAAAGAAATACACCACAACGAACATTAAGATTATAGGGGCAAACTGCGCTAAATTATCCATATACTTTTCTTCTAGCTAGTTGTTTCTCCAGCTTCTACAAAAGCTTTAATTTTCACTTGCTCTTTTCCTTTTTCAGTATTTGCAGAAACAGTAACAGTTTTTGTCACCTGTCCATTTCCTGAACCATTATATTTCACAGTCATCTCAGCAGTTTCTCCAGGTGCAATTGGCTCTTTTGGGGCATCTGGCACTGTACAACCACAAGAACTTGTAGCATTGGTAATAACAAGAGGCGCTCTCCCTGTATTAGTAAATTTAAAGATGTGCTCTACGTTTTCTCCTTTTTGGATAGTTCCAAAATCAAATTCCTCTTCTTCAAAAGAAATCTCCGGATACACTGTTTCCTGAGCGTCACGTTCTGCAGCTGTTTCCACATTTTCTGCTCTCACTTTGTCTGAAGCATTGTTATCCTTACAAGAAGAAAAAAGCAGCGCTCCTACTGCTGCTATCATTAAAAGTCCTTTTTTCATGGTGATTTATTTTAAAATATTCAAGGGGTAAAATTAATAAAAATTCTTTACTACATAAGGCCGCGACCCATTTTATTTAATTTCCCTTCGGTTTTATACTCCCGGGATAATTTATCCAGGACCCCATTAATGAAAATGCTACTCTTAGGAGTACTATATTCCTTCGCAATCTCAAGATATTCATTGATGGTTACTTTAACCGGAATCGACGGGAACTTCATAAATTCACAGATGGCCATTTTGATAAGAACCATATCCACTTCAGCAATTCTATCCTTATCCCAGTTAGGTGTTTTTCCCAGCATTTCTGCGGAAAGAACCTCATCGTTAAGATAGGTTTTTCTGAATAACTCAATAGCAAATTCCTTGTCCTCCGGACTTTTGAAAAGCTTTGTAAGCTTTAGTGAATCGGCTGAAGTTTCTTTTAGCTTCTGAAGCATTTTCAAAATAGCCGTATTAATTAATGGAAGGTCATCGAGCCAGGTTAATTTTTTGTCCTCCAGATATTCGTAAAGCTTCTCGTTGGGTGCAATAATCTGCTTAAAAATTTCAATTACAAAATCCTTATCTTCTTTAAAAGAGGAATTTCTTGTTTGCATATATTCCTCATAAAGCTCACTTTTTTTGATTTCTTCCCAAACGATCGTCACATACTCGTCATCTCTTTTCCAGTGCGTAATTTTATGATCTTCTATAGCCTGACGCAAATGTTCGTTCTCATCCAGAATCTGGATAACCTTATTGTCAAGAAATTTTTTATTGGGATCTATATCTTCCTGGGTAGCCAGGTGCTTCTGCTGGGATTTTTCAAGAAATTTTTCTGCCTTGCCCCTTATTTCAGTAAAGAGGTTTAGCTGCAGCAGGTAAAGATCATACATCTCTTCCATACTTTTCTTCAGAAATTTTTCTTCAGTGGCAAGCCTGTCATTTTGGCTTTGATTAAAGGCGTATAGCGACTGCATAACCTTAACGCGAATATGTCTTCTTGTCAACATAAGTGTAAAAGAACTTTTATAATTAAAGAGAGCGGAATTAATTCCGCCCTGCAAAAATACCAATAATTTAAAACTGACTACTGCAAAATAGATTTTTTCTTATTCAAACTTATTGGTACTCCAAATCTCATTCAACTAATTCTCAAATTTCTTTATAACTCAAGCGTGATCAGCGTAGATCAGTGGCAGTAAAACACGAACGCGTATACTCATATCTACTTATAATCCCTTATCTTTGCACCCGAAAATTGTATACGACTTAAAATATGTTGTCCCAAAAACCGGATGCATCTTTTTCATGTTCTTTTTCGGTAAGGCAAACACATATAAACCGACTGGTTCTGAAATTGAAGGAGTAACTTTTAATAAATTGGATCACTGAACCTCCAGGCTTAATGAAGCATTTAAAACATCTTAATAAATATTTCTATAAATATAAATGGAAACTTCTTAGCGGACTCATTATCACTATAGCCGCACGAATATTTGCCATTTATTATATTCCTTTAATTGGCGATTCTACCAATGTTATTGAGGATTATATAAAAGGAAATATTACTGATATTTCTGTGGTTCGCAGTGAACTTGCCTACAACATCATGATCATCGTGGGTGCTACTCTTATTTCTGCATTTTTCACATTCCTGATGAGACAAACATTCATTGTAGTTTCACGTCACATGGAGTTTGATCTTAAAAACGAAGTGTACCGTCACTATCAGGATCTTTCCCTTAATTTCTATAAGAAAAACCGTACCGGCGATTTAATGAACAGGATTAGCGAGGATGTTTCCAAAGTGCGGATGTATCTGGGCCCGGCTATTATGTACAGTGTAACTACTTTTACCTCTACTGTGGTGGTTTTAATCTATATGATAGATGCTGCGCCAGAACTTACGCTCTATACCGTTATTCCTCTACCGGTGCTGTCCTTTGCCATTTATAAATTAAGTGTTGCCATTCATAAACGTAGTACTGTGGTACAACAGTATTTATCCAGGTTAAATACCTTTACTCAGGAAAGTTTCAGCGGAATTGCGGTGATAAAATCTTACGGAATGGAGCAACATACCAACCGTAACTTTGAAGAACTTTCCAACGGGAACCGGGATAAAAATCTTGATCTTGTAAAGGTTCAGGCATTCTTCTTTCCGCTTATGGTCCTGCTTATCGGTATAAGTAATATCCTCGTAATTTATATAGGCGGAAGAAAATATCTCAATGGAGAAATTGAAAACCTTGGAGTAATTGTAGAATTCCTGCTTTATGTGAATATGCTTACATGGCCTGTAGCTTCTATAGGATGGGTAACTTCCCTGGTGCAACAGGCCTCGGCTTCCCAGGAAAGAATTAATGAATTCCTAGACCAAAAACCGGAAATTACAAATAGGAAAAATACTCCCGATAATATAAAAGGAGCTATTGCATTTAAAAATGTAAGTTTTACTTACGACGATACAAATATTACAGCTTTAAAGAATATCTCCTTTGAAGTTGAAAATGGAGAAACTTTGGCCATCATTGGAAAAACAGGTGCCGGAAAATCAACAATTTTGGAACTTATTGGCCGTCTTTATGATGTAGAGGAAGGCGAAATAACTATTGATGGAGAAAGTATTCAGGATTTAAATCTGGAGAGCCTAAGAAAAAGTATAGGTTATGTGCCCCAGGATGCTTTTCTATTCAGTGACTCTATTCGTAACAATATAAAATTTGGTAAAACGGATGCCAACGATGAGGAAATATATGAAGCTGCCAGAAATGCTTCTGTCCATAAAAACATCAAAAACTTCAGCAAAGGATATGACACCGTACTTGGAGAACGGGGAATAACCCTTTCCGGTGGACAAAAACAACGGGTTTCCATTGCAAGGGCGATAATTCATGACCCCGAAATTTTGCTTTTTGACGACTGTCTTTCAGCTGTAGATACAGAAACTGAAGAAGAAATCCTGAATAACCTTTTCAAAATTTCCAAAGAGAAAACTACAATTATTATTAGCCACAGGATCTCTTCAGCTAAAAATGCAGACAAGATAATCATCCTGGAAGA
Organism: Autumnicola lenta; assembly: GCF_031846515.1. Classification (NCBI taxonomy): domain Bacteria; kingdom Pseudomonadati; phylum Bacteroidota; class Flavobacteriia; order Flavobacteriales; family Flavobacteriaceae; genus Autumnicola; species Autumnicola lenta. The sequence continues at coordinate 122,423 of NZ_JAVRHO010000007.1, read as the reverse complement.
CGGGCGAATAGTACAACAAGGTACTCATTCCCAATTAATAAACCAATCAGGATATTATAAAGAGCTCTATGCAAAACAGTTAAATGAAAAAGAAATGTGAAAATTCTTTGCTAAATGTTAATAATTTTTAGATTTTTGAAGAGCAAATAAAAACCAACTAAAGCATTTATTTATGAGCGACAAGGGAACGATGGAGAAAGAGGAAATATTCTCTAAAGTGCTAAGAGCCGGAAGAAGAACTTATTTTTTTGATGTAAGGGCTACCAGGGCTGATGATTACTACCTAACCATCACAGAAAGTAAAAAATTTACTAACGATGATGGTTCCTTTTATTACAAGAAACATAAGATTTACTTGTACAAAGAAGATTTCGCAGGATTTAATGAAATTCTTCAGGAAATGACAGATTACATTCTTGATGAAAAAGGTGAAGAGGTAATTAGTGAGCGCCATCAGAAGAATTTTAAACCTGAGGAGCAGGAAGAAACCAACGGTGTACCGGCTGCTGCAGCTACCTCTCCAAAGGCTTTTACAGATGTAAGTTTTGACGATATCTAGAAAAACTACATCTTCAAAATTTTAACCGCCCTTTACTCGAGGGCGGTTTTTTTATGCTGTTTTGTCAGAAGAAAATCCTATGGCTTTCCAGGTTTTCGACTATTAAATACTAATCTTAGTTTAGATGACGAAATAATCTTTAAATTTGAAATAAAAGATGAGAGTTGAACGCCAAAATAACGAAATTGTAGTAAGATTTTCCGCAGGAACGAAAGTGTCGAAAATTCAATCTATTCTCGATTATTTAAGATATGAAGAACTGACATTAAAATCAAAAGCTACAGAAGAAGATCTTAATGATTTATTAAAAGACGCTAAAAAAGGAAGATTAGAAAAAATAAGAAAAGAGATTGGATTAGATGATTAAAATAATTGTTGATTCTAATATCATTTTTAGCGCCTTACTAAATATAAATAGCCGGATTGGTCAGATTTTGATTAGTGGTAAAAAGAATTATGATTTTTACGCACCAAAATATGTTCGGACTGAAATTCTTGAACATCAGAAAAAAATTCAAAAAATAGCCAAATTAAACAATGATGATTTTTTTGAAGTTTATGAGTTGATATTGAAAAAATTACAATTCTTGATCATTCAATCCTTCCAATCAAAAATTTTAATAAACCAACTGAAATCTGTAAAGATATTGATGTTGATGACTCTATATTTGTAGCATTTTCAGACTATTTAAAAGCTGACTCATGGACTGGTGACAAAAAATTATTACAAGGACTTACCAAAAAAGGATATAAACGCACAATTACAACGGATATTCTGTATCACGACTTTTCTAAAAAGAGTAAGCTTTAGCTATTAAATTTTGAAAGCAAGAACGACTAACAACAAAAACGATTATCTGTCGTAGGGAGTTGGTCAAATATTAGTTGGGTACTGAGACTATTATTCCACTCTTAAGCCGTTTGCTACTTTAAGACCAGGCTCTAATAGAACAATATCATCGTCCTCTCCCACCGCTCCCAGCACCAGGCATTCACTCATAAAGTTTGCAATCTGTTTCTTCGGAAAATTAACCACAGCAACAACCTGTTTTCCCTTGAGATCATCAATGTTATAGCGGGCGGTTATTTGCGCAGAAGATTTTCTAAAGCCTATTTGTTCTCCAAAATCTATTTTTAACTGATAAGCGGGTTTTCTGGCTTTCGGAAAGTCGTTAACTTCCACGATTGTTCCCACACGCATTTCCACTTTTTCAAAATCCTTCCACGACAGCTCCATATCTGTTACTTTTACAACCTGAAATTACTGAAAACTGCCAAATTTCGGTATCTATTCGTAACTTTAAACAAAAAATGTCACAAACACCTTCCAATATGTTGCCATTGGGTACTAAGGCACCGTCTTTTCGTCTTCAGGATAGCATCACAGATCATTTTTACGCACTAAACGACGTCAAGGGCGAAAAAGGAACAGTAATTATGTTTATTTGCAATCATTGTCCGTTCGTTAAGCATGTAAATGATGAAATAGTGCGCCTGGCAAACGACTACCGACAGGCAGGATTCGGATTTGCGGGAATTATGAGCAACGATGTTGAGAAGTATCCACAGGATCACCCGGTTCTAATGAAAGAACACGCCATGAAAGAACAATATTCTTTCCCTTACTTGTACGATAATACACAGGAAGTGGCGAGGGCGTACAAAGCAGCATGTACACCTGATTTCTTTTTATTTAATGATGAACTAAAGCTTATTTACAGAGGTCAACTTGATAATTCCAGACCCGGAAACGGGATTCCGGTAAACGGACGGGATCTTCGGGAAGCTATGGATGCTGTGTTAAATAACCGAAAAGTTTCTCTGTCTCAGAAGCCCAGTATTGGTTGTAATATTAAATGGAAAGAATAATTTACTGGTCACAAATAGAAAAGACTTATTTAGTTTCAGTTAATTCCTATCGGTTTACTAGGTTTTCCAGTTTATTTTTGTTTAATTTTATTACTTCAACACTAAAAGAGATATAGATATGAGCGACTTAAAATTAGGAGACAAAGCACCAAATTTTGATGCAGAAACATCTGAAGGTAAAATTAACTTTTATGACTTTCTGGGAGATGGATGGGGAATATTATTCTCCCACCCTGCAGACTATACACCGGTTTGTACTACAGAACTTGGAGTTACGGCAAAGTATAAAGAGAAATTTGAGAAGCGTGATGTAAAAGTCATGGCTTTAAGTGTAGACGGAGTAGAGTCTCATAAAGGCTGGATAGAAGACATTAACAGCACGCAGGATACTACTGTAAATTTCCCAATTATCGCCGATGAAGACAGGACAATTGCCAATTTATATGGTATGATACATCCAAAAGCAGATAACACTCTTACGGTAAGATCTGTTTTCATTATAGACCCGGATAAAACAATCAAGCTAATGATTACTTATCCTGCAAGTACCGGAAGAAATTTCGACGAGTTGTTACGGGTAATTGATTCCTTACAATTAACGGCAAATCATAAAGTAGCAACACCCGCAAACTGGAAAAGTGGAGAAGATGTTGTAATAAGTCCTGCCATTTCCAGCGAAGATGCCAAAAACATTTTCCCAAAAGGATTTAAAGAGGTAAAACCTTACCTAAGAATGACTCCGCAACCGGACGCGAAATAAAGAATAACAGAGTTTAAATGAGAAAAGGCTGCATAAAAAATTTTATGCAGCCTTTTTTTATAACCAATCCCTTCTTTTCATGAGGTGCTCGATATGCGCACAATGATGGCGGCAGTGCCAGGAATACATTGCAAGACAAATTAGAAGACGAACTTCTTTCTTGCTCTCAGGATGGCGAAAGGTTCTTTGAAAATCAGTTTCCTGCATTCCTTCAAGTAAAAATACCCATCTTGCGTGCAGGGCTTTTAAATGATCCAGAGAAAGGGCTACCGGAGCTTCTTTGCTGTCAAAAAGTGCAGCATAAGCCTTTTCATCATACGCCTTTATCAACGGATTATCCTCTGTTAAAGCCCATTTAAACCGAATATACGCATGACTGTGGCTATCTGCCATGTGATGCACCAATTGTCTTATAGTCCAGCCGCCCGGTCGGTAGGTCGTATCGAGTTGATCGTCTTCCAGATCTTTTACCAGGTTTTGAAGCACTTCAGGACAGGCTGCGATGTCTCCTATCCAATCCTGAATATAATTTTCAGGACGGCACTCCGGAAAATACATTTTTCCGATAGGATATTTTAATAATTCCAGTTGCTCTGAAGTCATTCTTAAAGATAAAAAAACGTGCTGAAAAAATCAGCACGTTTTATCTTCAAAATTTTTGGTTATTATAATAAACTGCAGTTCGATATTTGCCATTTTTCGGCACGCATCAAATTCAGCTATTTCACATCCATAAGTTCTACATCAAATACCAAAGCAGCATTTGGTGGAATCACTCCTCCTGCTCCACGTTCTCCGTAGCCAAGATGCGAAGGAATTACAAACCTTGCCTGATCACCAACCTGTAGCATCTGGATACCCTCGTCCCAGCCTTTGATCACGTGGCCCTGTCCAATAGGAAATTCGATTGGTTCTTTCCTTTTATAAGAAGAATCGAAAACGGTCCCATCGGTAAGCATTCCTTTATAGTGTACAGAAACAGTCTTTCCTTTTTCAGCTTTTGCGCCGTTTCCTTTTTTCTCGATTTTATACCTTAATCCGCTATCAGTTTTTTCAAAACCCTGTGAAATCTCACCTAAAAGTTCTTCCTGCTGCTTTTTTGCAGCCGCTTCACGTTCTGCTTTTGCTCCGTTAAATTGTCTGAAAGATTCTACGGCATTAAAATTTCTAGCAGCTTCTCCTTCTCTTATAATTTCCAGTTTTTCGATCTTATCTCCCTGGGAAATTTTATCGACAACTTCCTGTCCTTCCACTACATTTCCAAAAACAGTATGTTTCCCGTCCAGCCATGAAGTTGCGCCATGAGTGATAAAAAACTGACTTCCGTTGGTTCCCGGGCCGGCATTGGCCATAGAAAGTGTTCCCGGTGAGTCATGTTTAAGATCGGGATGTATTTCGTCTTCAAACTGATATCCCGGCCCTCCGGAACCTGTCCCTTGCGGATCTCCACCCTGCACCATAAAATCTGGAATCACACGGTGAAACTTTAATCCGTCGTAGTAAGGTTTTCCCTGAGGAAAAGCATCATTTTCTATGTTTCCTTCAGCCAGACCAACAAAGTTTCCAACTGTTCCAGGAGTCTTCTCAAATTCTAAATTGACTAAAATTTCACCTTTTGAAGTGTGAAACTTAGCATATAAACCATTATCCATTTCTTCTGTTTTTTTATTGAATTGCAAAGATACCGAAATAAAATATTAAGGTTAAAGGTTGAATGAAAAACAGCCTTCAAACTCATCTGAAATGTTTTTTCACAGCGAAAATATTTAAGTACGTTAAATTACTAATACACCCTCTCCCCGTTTACATAGGTTCCAAGCACCTTTATTTCCGGAATTTTTTCAGCTTCCACCTTCATAATATCCTGATCCAAAACTATAAAATCTGCAAATTTACCTTTTTCAATACTGCCTTTTTCATCTTCTTCAAAATTACTGAAAGCCGCCCAAATAGTCATTCCCCGCAAAGTTTCTTCCCGGGAAAGTGCCTCATTCGCCATAAATCCTCCTTCCGGATAATTTTCAGTATCCTGACGTGTTACAGCAGCATAAAAAGTAAGAAATGGACTTACCTCTTCTACCGGAAAATCTGTTCCCAAAGCAATTATTCCAGCCTGGTCCAGCAATTTTTTATAAGCATAAGCTCCTTCAAGACGTTCTTCACCCAATCGCTCTTCAGCCCAGTACATATCACTGGTAGCATGTGTTGGCTGTACAGACGGAATTATATTTTTACTGAAATATTCAAAATCTTCTTCATCGATTACCTGCGAATGTTCAACCCGCCATCGCCTGTCTTCGCTCTCACTTAGCAAATCAGCATAGGTATTCAATACAAGAGAATTCGCTGAATCGCCAATAGCATGAGTATTTAGCTGAAATTCTGAATCTGCTATCTTTCTTGCCGTCTCCTCAAAATCTTCAATTGGGGAAAGCAACGCACCAAAGTGTGCCGGCCTGTCGGTATATTCTTCTTTTAAAGCAGCTCCCCTCGATCCTAAAGCACCATCTCCATAAAATTTAAACGACCGCACATTTAATCGCTCAGTTTTATATAGTCCTTTCTTTAAGAAAAAGTCTAGGTTCTCTTCGGTATTGCTGATCATTGCATAAATACGGATCTTCAAATCACCCTGTTCCTGAAGTTTATCTATTAATTCTATCGTGCTTTTGTCGATTCCGGCATCGTCTACTGTGGTAAGGCCATATTCAAAGCATATGTTCTGTGCTGCCAGCAAAGCTGCAGTTTGTTCTTCTGTGGTCGGTTCTGGTTGAGCATCGGTAACAAGGCTCATTGGATTATCTACAATTATCCCGGTAAGCCTGCCGTTTTTTTGCTCAATATCGCCCCCTTCAAAAGGAGTTTCTGTAGTAATTCCGGCAGCATCCAGAGCAGCCTGATTAGCGAGTAGTGCATGACCGTCTATTCTTGTTATCGCTATGGGAGTATCGGGAAACAGCCTGTCCAGGGTATCCTTTACAGGAAATTCCTTCTCCTTCCAGTCGTTCTGATCCCAGCCTCTTCCGGTTATAAAATCTGATCCGGTTTTCTGCTGAAACTCTACAATTCTTGTAATTACCTCTTCAAAACTTTCAGTTCCTGTAAGATCTACCCGGTTTTGCTGAAGTCCCAGTCTGTAGAAATGCGCATGAGCATCAATAAATCCCGGGAAAACAGCTTTTCCTTCAGCATTAAAAGTCTCTGCGTACTTAAATTTCTCCCGAAGTTCTTCGGAAGAACCAATCGCCAGGAACTTTCCATCCCTCACTACAAACGCTTCTGCTTTACTGAAGTTATTATCTACAGTATATACTTCAGCATTAAAAACCAACAGGTCTGCTGATTCTTTTTCTTCTGAACATGCAGTAGAAATTACCGCAAGAATCAACATGATTAAAATCTTTTTCATTTATTCGTTTTGTGTAAAAATAAAAAATACGCCCGATGAAGGGCGTATTTTCAGAATTATATATTCGTTTACTAGTTTAAAATAGTCGGAAGCTTAAAATCCCATTCCCTCCCAAAGAGCTGTACGAATATCTGGATTTGCAGCTGCGGCCAATGCAACTGATACAAAAAGCCCAATCATCGCATAAGAGAAATCTTTGAAAATCATTACTCCGGCTTTTTTGCGGTGCTTTTTTCCTTTCTTTTTACGTGCAAGGCTAATAGCAATTTCGCGTCCTCCAATCACCCCAAGGAAAACCCATGTTGTACTCATAGGAACAGTACTTATAAAAAGTTTGTAAATAAGCATGACAACATAAATTAAATCTACCAGCGTAGCCGCCCGGATATCAGAAATCCTGGTTTTCTCACTTACCACCTGCTGAATTTTATCACCCCGCAGGTAAAATAAAAGACCAAGACCTAAAAATATGGTGGTGGAGAAAATAGCAAACTGAAATACATCCAGCTGCCGCGGCAGGAATACCGCAATATTGGCGCCGTCCTGCATCACCCATACGCCCCAAAGTGTACCGCTTACAATCCATTGTGCAATCGTCCAGCTATTATTGAACTTCCGGCTTTTAAAGTATTTCCTAATAAAGTTATAAGATAGGTACCACACCAAAAATGACAGTACAAACGCCATTATATAACCGGTCCAGCTTTTCCATACCACAGAGGTAATTCCCGAAGTATCTGCACTAAAAACGCTTAGAATAAGGAAAGTCGTGGAAACTGGCATCCGTAACCTCGTCAAAATCAATAAGATTAACGGAGCTATAATCTGGAAGAAACTAAACTGCTCAGGATGAGGATATGGCGTACTTCCATCGGGTTTGGTAAGCCGCTGAAATGTCACATCTCCGTCGTACTGAAACCAGCTCCAGGTAACTACCCCCAGAAAAATAGTGCCAACATAAAGCCACAGAACCCACCATTGCTTTCCTTTATTACTTTCAATAAAAGTTCCAAGGGACTGGATACTATCGTTTGCCACAGTTGCATAAGCTGCAAAAAAGAAGCCCAGCCACATCGCGGCCCGGGTGTTACCAGTGAAAATTCCGGCCATTATAATCCCGATTATAATAATTGCCAGGAAAGTCTTTTCCTGCACTAAGAAATCGAGGATATTTAAGTAGGGTCGATCGCGGTTAATCCGCCTGAATTTCTTTGCCATTTAGAATTTTAGATTACTTTTTAATTCGGATTTAATTTTTGTTTTTACGGGTGCAATATTAACTTAATTTTAAGTTCCCAATGTTTACTAATTGTTAAGTAATGGAATTTAATTAAGATAACAATTTTCTGAAAAGCAATGACTTAAGCAGTACAGGCCGAAAATTGGCAAAATAGCCTTACCATTAAAAAAGCACCCCGGAAGGTGCTTTTACAATTAATTCTATAAAATCGTGATTTTTCTTCTAGAAATCGAATTTATAAGTTGCCCCGGCCAAAACCTGTAATCCCTGAACCTGAAAGTTCGTCCAGCGTTCATAATCGTTGTTCAGCAGGTTATTTCCTCTTACAAAAGCTGAAAGTTGCTCATTAAAACGATAACCCAGGTGGGCATTCAGATCAAAATAGGCGTCCAGCGTTACAATTTCTTCAAGTAAAGAACCGTCTACCGGCGTGTTGTCGATAATTGTCAAATCCTGACGTTCGCCTCTAAAGAAGATATTTCCACCTGCATACCATTTTTCAGTAATCTGATAATCGGCATTAAGAGAAGCCTTCACATTTGGCAAATTCCATGCTTCTGCTTCTTCATCGGTAGAATATCCAAGATATTCTGCATTCAGGGAAAGATGAAAATTCCTGTTCACATCAACATTCAGTTCTCCAAAGAATGAAAATGTATTTACATCATCATAAACGACCTGGAAAGAGTTTCCGTAGCCATAATTTTCTATAGAAGCGAGAGGTCCTGTCGGATTTCTTCGGAACAAAGCTTTGTTGAACTCAGAAGCATATCCGGCTCGTGCATTGTAACCCAGAAAAGTGGTTAACCTTCCTTTTGCTCCTACGTAAGCATCATATTCGGTCTCTGTTGGCTGGATCGCCAAACCCGGGGATACATAAGGGTTTTCCTGGAAGAAATCGTAGTAGGTATTTTGCTCAAGATCTCCTTCAATCCCTGCATAGGCAGTTAAAAGATCTGAAAGTCTGTAACTACCCGTAATCTGTGGATACAGATAAAAATTATTGTCGCTGTTTTCGGGATCAAGACTGTAGAAAAGTCCAATTCCTAAATTTAGAGTAAGATCATCCCGAAGCACCAATAAACTCGGACTAAAGCCGAAATTCATAAAAGTGTAATCCTGCGCGGTACCATCCAAAGCGGCCTCTTCAAATTGCCCATTTACGATATCTGCGGTAATGTCTGAAGTAATAAGTTCTCCGGCAATATTTACTTCAAACGTTCCTTTGGCATCAAAATGATTTTCTGAAGAGCTGTAAGAATCTCCTGAATGTCTGAATTTTGCTTTTGCTTTATCAAAAAAGGAATCATAAAGGTCTATTTCACCACCTGCATAAACTGAAAAGTAATTTTGTGTTGGATCAATATCCATTACCTGATCATTGGAAAGTGCAGGATTTTCCGGCAGCCCATACCAGTTAAAAAGCTGGTGCTGCCCTCCTACTTCTGTCTTCCAGGACAGATCGCGATCCCGGCGTGTGTAGCTTAAATTAAGCTCAGTATCATAAAACTGGTCATCCAGGCGAACTCCTTCTATCCCACCCTGCGAGGAATTATGGTTAAGAAAAATTCCGAAGTTATCGGTACGGTTTACTTCCAGGTTGCTATAGAATTCGGCTAAAACATTAGAGTAATTTCCGAAACCAAGAGTGGCATAGTTGTCAAAAACCTTTGGTGGTCTTTCCCTTTCCACAGTGGTCGCACGACCTTTGGCCGGCGTAAAAGTGGAAGCCACCGGAACTGAAAAAATGCTGTACTGAACCGGCTTCTTTGCTGTATTTACTGAATCTGCCCGGGTAGGTGTTTCCCGTATTTTGGAAGCATCGCGTACAGAAGGCGAATACGGTTTTACCACCGTTACAGTTTCGCTGCCAATGGGATCCTGGGCAAAAAGAACGCCGCTGATTAAAAACAAGCCTAAAACCAGGTTTCTTTTTATTATCGCCAATGGGTTAAATGTATTTAGCATTAAGCTGAATTTAGAATATGTTTTTAGAGTCATACTATTTGGATTTGCAGCGCGGTCCTTCATTGAGAAAATTCGCATATAGGAGTTTCTTAAATATTAAATTGAGTATGATTAGTTTTGTACTGAAGAGTTGGTTTTGGATTCTTTTGCTTTGATCCTTGCCAGTTCAGATTTGGCTTCAGCGACTACTTCAGGTTGATTTCCGAAGTTTTTAATCACATTTTCCAGAATGTAGGTTGCCTGGTAAGCATCTCCCAACTGATCGAAATTCTTAGCCATTAACACCAATCCTTTTGCTCCCCAGCGCTTGTATCCTGAGAAATCTTTAGCCAGAATTTGTACCGCAGCATTTGAGGCTTCATAATTTCCGCTCTTGTTTTTAAAGTAAGCGTCATAATATAAAGCTTCGGCAGCCAGTTCTCCGGTAGCAGTCTTTTGGACTTCAGTATAAGCAGTTTTTGCCCTGCTTTCGTTTCCGTTTTTCATAGCCGCCCTTGCAACGATTACCTGCGCATCTGTTTTCGCCTTCTCTTCGGCTCCGGGATTCTGAAGAACCTTTTCTGCATAAGCCTGAGCCTTAGCGATATTGCCTTCTTCAAAGTAAGATTTCATAAGATTCGACTGCGCAAAAATCACGTTTTCCTGTGCTTCTGCCTGTTTTTCCAGTCTTTCCAGCAACGGAGTAGCTTCAGCATAATTTCCTTTTTCCAAATAAATCTGAGAAAGCCTTGCCAGCGCCTGTTCGGTAAACTCATTGTTAGGTTTACTAATCACAAACCTGTAATAGCTCATGGATTTATCTCTATTCCCTTCACGGAAGTAAAGTTGAGCAAGGTAAAAATTGGCATTTATCGAGTGGATTCCGTTAGGAAACTCCTGAATATAATTTTCAAATCCTCTGATTGCCTGTGTTGTTTTATTATTGAGGTATTGATTTTCTGCAGCTTCGTAAGAGGTATTATCCAGATCTGCATCAGAAACTTCAACAAAATCTATATTTCTTACCCAGCTCGCATATTCATCTGTTCTTCCCAAATCAACATAAACATTTCTTGCTGTGGAAACTGCCTGCATAGCTTCCGGAGTATTTGGATAATCTGCAACTACCTTTTTAAGACGCTCCAGAGCTTTATCACCTTCATTGGAATTGTAATAGATCAATCCCTGTCTCAACATCGCCTTCGGAACCAGAGAACTGCCGGGGACGTCACGTATTAATCGATTGTAAGACTGGACTCCCTGCGAAGTGTTGTTCATGGCAACATAGGTATTCCCTAACTCAAACAGCGCATCATCCCGGTAAGAAGAACGTGCATATTTGTTCATGAAGTTGTTCAATTCTTCAATTTTAGTTTCGTTCCTGTCAACAAACCCATAGCTGATTGCCTTTTGGAAAGCGGCATAGTCACTATTTTCCACATTATTGGCAATTGCGCTGTTGTAGGCTTCCATTGCAGGCCAGTACTGGCTATTCACGAAATAACTATCTCCAAGCCTCAGATAAGCATCGTCGCGCCTTGGCCCGTCGTTACTCGTATTTTCAGCATATCTTTTAAAATAGTTGATGGCCTGCGCATATTCATTCTTTTTGAAGTAGGCATAGCCCAAATTGTAGTCCAGGTTTTTCATTTCTTCTGTACCGCGTGCAGCCGTCATTCCGCCAAATTCTTTATAACCAATGATGGCGTCATCTATACGATTTACATTGAATTCACTTTCTGCTTTCCAGAAAGTCGCTTTGGCCGTAATCACCGGGTCACGTGGTTCAGCTAAAGCTTTTTCAAAGTTTTCCAGTGCTTCGTAATAATCTCCTTCTTCATAAAGTTCGAGTCCGTAATAAAAAGCTACCTTTTGAAAAGCCTGCTTATCACCAAAATTCCTGTTGTTTTCCAGCAACCGCATCGCTTCTTCATAATTTCCGGAATTGATGAAGGAATCTACAAGTAAAGTTTCTACCTCCTGCCTTGATTCTGAATCAGGATATTTTTCCAAGAAATTGAGCAACACCTGCGACGGACTCTCATAAGAGTTACCAATCTCATAACTGAGTTTAGCATAATTCAGATAGGCATCTTTCTGAATTTTTGCATCAAATTCCATTTCGCTGGCATTCTTAAAAGCATTCAGCGCCTGTTGTTTTTGATCAACATTCAGATAAGATTGTGCAAGATGATAATAGGCATTTTGGGCAATAGAGTTATTTCCGTCAATAATTTTATTGAATTCAGAAATCGCACTTTGGTAATCGCCCTGTTTGTAATACGCATACCCAAGCTGGTAATAATCGGTATTGTTCCATTTACCGCGCAAGCCCTGATATTCCTTTAAGTAAGGAATTGCCTGTTCGTATTGTCCAAGGTTAAAATAGCTTTCCCCGATTATTTTGTTAAGCTGAGATTTTTCCTGTCGGTTAGAACTTGGCAATTGCTCGAGTCCAAGTTTAATGGCCTCTTCAAAATTGCCCAGTTTAAAATTCATATCTGCCTGGAAGTACGAAAGATCTTCACTATAGCGGTCGTTATCCTGTACCTGTTCAAAATTTTCATTGGCTTCTTCGTAATCATCGCTTTCGTAAGCCATAAATCCGATGTAATATTTGGCCTGGGAACCATATTCTTTGGAATCCCTCACTCGCTCCAGATAAGTCCGCGCCTGCTCATAATCGTTTGAGCGAAAATATGCGTAACCATTATTGAAGTAAAAACGCTGCCTGTCCTTACGGCTCATCGCGTTTTCATCTACTTTATCGTACCATTTTCTGGCCAGCGCATATTTACCGGTATTAAAGTAATAATCGGCAACGTCTAAATAAGCAGAATTTGTTTTTGTACTGGTGGGATAACGTGTCACAAACCTTTCCATAAGCCGGTCTGCTCCTTGCTGATTTAGCCTTACAGCAGCATTTGCAATATAATATGCCGCATCGGCTTCAATTTTTTCATCTTCGGTTTCATCTTTTACATCATCAAAAAGATTTTGTGCTGCCAAATATTGCTGATTATTATAAAGTTCCAAGGCGCGGTTAAAGTCGGCCAGGGTATTTGTAAAAGCAGCACTTTGCTGGGAAAAGGCTTGAAATGAGAGTAGTAGTAAAACAACAAAAAGGAAAGGTTTACTGGTTGTCATTTATAGTTTTTTAGGTTGAAGTTCAAAGATAATTTAATAGTCTTTTTTATAACGAGGAAAGCGGACTATAATTATGTTAATATGAAAAAAAGTAAACCGCCACTTTTTGAAAAATGTATATTTACAGATAATTTTACAACCTAATTAGTTTTACAATTTATGTCCCAACCTGTTCTGGAATTAAAAAATGCAGCTATTTATCAGCGTGAAAGTCTTATCCTTTCTGAAGTTGACGTGACCGTGAACAAAGGTGATTTTGTTTATCTTATCGGAAAAACAGGCACGGGAAAAAGTAGCTTTATGAAAACGCTTTATGGGGATTTGCCTTTAACTGAAGGAGAAGGCCATATTGTGGATTTTAACCTGCGAACGCTGAAAGAAAAGGAAATTCCTTATTTGCGCCGAAAGCTTGGGGTGGTTTTCCAGGATTTTAAATTACTTACGGACAGAAATATAAAAGATAACCTTCTTTTTGTACTGAGAGCTACGGGCTGGAAAGACCAAAAAGGAATGGACAGCAAAATAGACGAAGTTCTGGACAAAGTAGGCATGAAAAGTAAGGGTTTTAAGTATCCTTATCAACTTTCGGGTGGGGAGCAGCAAAGGGTTGCCATTGCACGTGCCCTTCTAAACGATCCGGAATTAATCCTCGCCGACGAACCTACCGGAAATCTTGATCCGCAAACCTCTGTTGAAGTAATGGAAGTACTTCAGGAAATAAGCAAAAATGGAAATACGATTTTAATGGCTACACACGATTATGCTTTATTGCTAAAATATCCATCCAAAACCCTGAAATGCGACGGACAACGGGTTTTTGAAGTGGTGCAGAAAACAGTTTAAAGTTCGGAGTTTGTAGTTCGGAGTTCAAAGTTTTTAAAAAAGCATCTCGACAAGCTCGATGTGACAATTCAAAACGAAATCCTGCGAGGTTTTTAAAACCTCGTAGGTTTGTGATGGAAATATAATTCCATCTCTGGTTAGACCTACAAGGTCAAAAAAGACCTTGCAGGATAGTAAACATTTTCCGATTACACTGGAGGGGACAAATTCCGAAGAAAAAAAGATACTCTAAAATTAGCAGTTTTCGGCATTGAGGAAATTCAGAATTAAATTTTAAAAATCTTCAACGGAAAAAGCATCCCGACAAGTACGATTTTACTAATTCAAAAAAAGTAAGGCTCTAAAAATGGTAATTATCGATATTCTATTAGTTCGTAGTTTGTAGTTCGTGGTTCGAAGTACCTTTGTCGGTTTAGCGTTTATGTTTATTAGAAAAAAATGGTGTCCTTAAAATGGCAATTATCAACTTCAGTAAGTTCGTTGTTTGCAGTTTGTAGTTCGGAGTCGCTTTCAGTTAGAAACCTTTGTCAGTTCGCAGTCGAGAATCCATTGTGCCGCTTTTTATAAATTAATGTTTATTGCTTTTAACTTACCCCTCGACTTTGCTCGAGGAGACATTTGAATTCTATGCCAAAGAGAAGAGCAGCCTCAAAAATGTCAGTTTTCGGCATTGAGGAAATTCAGAATTAAATTTTAAAAATCTTCAACGGAAAAAGCATCCCGACAAGTACGATTTTACTAATTCAAAAAAAGTAAGGCTCTACGTTTAGTTGAAAAAGATGGTGCCCTGAAAAGGCCAATTATCGACTATAGTTAGTTCGGAGTTCGAAGTTCGGAGTCTGGTTTCAGTTCGGAATCGGTTTCAGTTCGAGCGCATTCGAGAACAATAAAAGATAAACTTCTTCACTTCTTCACTCCTTCACTCCTTCACTTCTTCACTCATCCACTTCTTCACTTTTTAACTTTTTACAGTGTTAAGGCTTCACTTCATCTGCAGGAACGGGTCTGTCCTTCTTATTAATGAAAAGGTAGTAGAAATTTACCCCAACGATCACAGCATTGGTAATGATTACCGGCCACGAATCGATCAAACTTCCGTAGATAATAAATAAGATGCAACCCAGGCTGTTTACAATTCTAAGCTTTATGATATTTTTCATAAAGAAAGAAATTGCTACGAAAAAAGAGGAAAGGTAACCTATCCATTCTGTTGCTGAAATCTCTAATATTTCCATGTGATTTTTGGGTATAAAAAAGGCCGTCAAGAAGTAAAACTCTGTTGACGGCCTACTGCAATGTAACAGTTACATTATTTTGTTACGCTTACGATCATTTTCTGTAAGGAAAATTTTTCTGATACGAATATGGTTTGGTGTAACCTCAACATATTCATCTTTCTGAATATATTCTAAAGCTTCTTCCAGTGAAAATTTAATCGCCGGAACAATCTTCGCTTTATCATCTGCTCCTGAAGAACGTACGTTGGAAAGTTTCTTGGTCTTAGTAATGTTTACCGCCATATCATCCTGACGGGAGTTTTCTCCAATTACCTGACCTTCGTAAATATCTTCTCCCGGATCTACGAAAAACTTACCTCTGTCCTGAAGTTTATCGATAGAATAAGGAATAGCCTTTCCTTTTTCCATAGAAACCAGGGATCCGTTCTGTCTTTCAGGAATACCTCCTTTTAGCGGCTGATATTCTTTATAACGGTGCGCCATAATGGCTTCTCCGGCAGTCGCTGTAAGCAACTGATTCCTCAAGCCAATAATTCCTCTGGACGGAATAATAAACTGGATCACCATACGTTCACCTTTTCCTTCCATGCTCAACATTTCACCCTTTCTCATCGTCACCATTTCTACCGCTTTTCCTGAGACATTTTCAGGTAAATCGATAGTCAGTTCTTCAACAGGCTCACATTTAACTCCATCAATTTCCTTGATAATTACCTGTGGCTGACCAATTTGAAGCTCGTAACCTT
The DNA here is from genome assembly GCF_031846515.1 of Autumnicola lenta. Classification (NCBI taxonomy): domain Bacteria; kingdom Pseudomonadati; phylum Bacteroidota; class Flavobacteriia; order Flavobacteriales; family Flavobacteriaceae; genus Autumnicola; species Autumnicola lenta. The sequence goes on along the minus strand of NZ_JAVRHO010000007.1, from coordinate 106,665 downwards.
CACGACGCATAGTTTCGATCAAAACTGAAAGGTGGAGTACACCACGCCCAAATACCATAAATTTATCGGCACTATCCGTTTCTGAAACTCTAAGGGCAAGGTTTTTCTCAAGTTCCTTAAACAAACGGTCTTTAATATGACGGGAAGTCACAAATTTTCCGTCTTTTCCAAAGAAAGGAGAATCGTTAATTGTAAAAAGCATACTCATTGTAGGCTCATCTATAGCAATAGTCTTCAAACCTTCAGGATTTTCGATATCAGCAACGGTATCTCCAATTTCAAAACCTTCAAGACCAACAATTGCACAAATATCGCCTGCCTGTACTTCTTCAATCTTTCTACGGCCTAAACCTTCAAAAGTATGTAATTCTTTAATTTTTGTCTTTTTAATGCTTCCGTCTCTTTTAACAAGGGAAACCTGCTGATTTTCCTTTAACGTACCTCTCTGAAGACGGCCGATAGCGATCCTTCCTGTAAAAGAAGAGAAATCGAGGGAGGTGATCAACATTTGAGGCGATCCTTCAAGGTCAACTTTTGGAGCCGGAATATGTTCTATAACCATATCGAGAAGAGGCTCCACATTTTCAGTCTGATTTCTCCAGTCTTCACTCATCCAGTTATTTTTAGCTGAACCGTAAACGGTTGGAAAATCAAGCTGCCATTCTTCGGCACCAAGTTCGAACATAAGGTCAAAAACTTTCTCATGCACTTCCTCGGGAGTACAGTTTTCCTTATCTACTTTGTTGATTACAACACAAGGCTTAAGGCCAAGGTCAATCGCCTTTTGAAGTACAAAACGAGTTTGCGGCATAGGCCCTTCAAAGGCATCAACCAAAAGCAAAACTCCGTCTGCCATGTTCAACACACGCTCTACTTCTCCCCCAAAGTCGGCGTGACCGGGAGTATCTATAATATTAATTTTTGTCTCTTTGTAAGTAACCGAAACGTTCTTGGAAGTAATGGTAATTCCCCGCTCTCGCTCAAGGTCATTATTATCCAGGATAAGATCTCCGGTATTTTCGTTGTCGCGAAAAAGCTGACAATGATACATGATTTTATCAACCAGGGTAGTTTTACCATGGTCAACGTGTGCAATAATTGCGATATTTCTGATAGCTGTCATATAAGCCTGTTTTAAAAGGCTGCAAATGTACACCTATTTTTCAGGAATTTACCAAACTTAAGGGAGATAATTGTAAAATTCGGCATTCCCATTAAATGCAGGCAATAAACTGTAAATCAAAGCGCTATATTTTGATGCTAAAAAGAAAATATTCTAATCATTGAGCTATTAGAAAAGCAAACTTTCCCCAAAATTGGATTAAAGGGATCAAAAAAGCTCTAGAATGCATCAATTTCTAATTTCATAAGCACCCATTTGATATTTATTTATTGAATACAGAACAGCTCTCAGATCCACCTTCAAATTTGGCAATTATCGCTCATCTGCAGAGGGACCGTAGGTAGATGGCACCGGAATATCCAATAACCGGAAGTAAACACCCATTTGTGCCCGATGGTGGGGAAGCTGATTGAGAACCATTACCCTTAGAACTTCCAAACGCTGCATTTCCATAATTTTGTTTCCGTTTTTTAGCATCCGCCAGGTCTTTTCATATTCTTTATCTGGTTTTTTCAGGGCATTTTCTGCCTGGGTCAGATTAATTTTAAATGCTTTAGTTATTTCCGGAACTGTATCAAAGTCGGGAGCTCTATAAGCCTCCATGTCCATTTCATCCAACTCCATTGTGGCCGTGATCCAGCTTGGGATTTCGGCCATATGATTTGCCAGTTCTTTAAAACTCATCGATTTTGGATGAGGCCGCCAGTCAATTTTATCCTGCGGGATTCGGCTGAAAAATTTTTCTGTTAATACCGCTTCATGCTGAAGCTGGGGAAGAAACATGTTCTCGATAGTCATTATCTAATAATTAGGGTCACTGCTGTGAATTTACAATAAATTCTACACCCTAAATGATAAGAAACAATGAAAATTTTTCAGAATCAATCCTGCTGCCAATGAAGAAGAAAGAAAGTTTAATTTATTTTATCTTTGCTTCAGAAATCTTTAAATCGATTTTTCCAGGAATTCTGAATTTTCTGATGCGCTGGAGATTAAATTTTACCCTCAATTTTTATAAAAATGAAGCTGAATACTATCCCGAAAATAAAAAACACAGACTCTAATAATTTCTTTTTGCTTTGCGGCCCCTGCGCGATTGAAGGTGAAGAAATGGCTTTAAGAATAGCCGAAAGAGTTGTGGAAATCACCAGCAAACTGGAAATTCCTTACGTTTTTAAGGGTTCCTTTAAAAAGGCAAACAGAAGCAGGATAGACAGTTTCACGGGAATTGGGGACGAAAAAGCATTAAAAATATTAAGAAAAGTCTCCGAAACTTTTGATGTTCCAACCATAACCGATATTCACGAAATAAGCGATGCAGCACTTGCTGCGGAATATGTTGATATTCTGCAAATTCCGGCTTTTCTTGTAAGACAAACAGATCTTGTTGTTGCCGCCGCCGAAACCGGAAAAACAGTGAACCTGAAAAAAGGACAATTTATGAGTCCGGAAAGTATGAAACACGCTGTTACAAAAGTCCGCGACTGCAATAACGAAAATGTAATGGTAACGGACAGGGGAACGATGTTTGGCTATAGCGATATGATTGTGGATTTTAGAGGAATCCCAACGATGAAGGAATACGCAACAACTGTTCTGGATGTAACACATTCTCTGCAGCAGCCCAACCAGAGTAGCGGAGTAACCGGTGGGCGTCCAGATATGATTGAAACTATTGCCAGGGCAGGAATTGCTACCGGAGTAGATGGTTTATTTATGGAAACGCACTATGACCCTGCAAATGCCAAAAGTGATGGTGCAAATATGCTTCACCTGGACCATTTAGAAAATTTGTTGAACCATCTTGTGGCAATTAGGAAGACTATAAACGAATTTTAGATGATCCTTCAGTAAAAGCCATTTATACGGTAATGTTTACCCCGAGCTTATAAACACTAAATCCATTGTAAATAAATAACTTAAAAGCTATGATTTCAAAAATAAATGAGGAAACCATATTTTATTCGGCTGTTTCTATTTTCTGTTATTTTATTTTTCTGTTTTATAACCAATACGTGCTGAAGTCGGAAAATATAGTAATCGGTTTTTACAGGAGCTCCTAACAATTCCGTTTTTGGTGCTACAATTCCTCCTTTTTTTGTTTGTGCTAAATAGAATAGTTACTAAAAAAGAGTTCTCTATAAGAAGATATTCTTTCTGGGCATTTTGTATTCTACTTGTTAGTAATTCTATAACCCTAGGAAGTTTTTTCCTGAATATTGGTTAATAATTATTTCAGAAAAACCCGAACTTCTTACCAGAGACAATTAATTAAAAAAGAAAACTTTAAACCAAAATTGCTCTCAATGTCGAAAATTGGCATTTTGAGAGGCTCAGTTTTTAAAAGGTTTTTTAAGCTTGAGCTCCACCATTACAGGAAAATGATCTGAAGGATATTTTTGATCGTAGGAATTGTTCAGCACCCCGTATTTTGCCACTTCTACTCCTTCTGATGTAAAGACATAATCAATCCTTGAGATTGGAGCTTCACCATATTCGTATGCGTTAAAGGTTTTTTCCGGACCAAAAGCAGCTTCTTTAGTAATCGTTTTGCTGTCATTCAACTTTCCGGAAAGAAACCTGATGCCTTTGGAATCAGGTTCCAGATTAAAATCCCCTGTAAGTATTACAGGAAAATTTTCCCGGTTTACCTCTTCGATTTTCTGCCAAAGAAGTTTTGCGCTTTCATCACGTGCTTTGTCCCCCCTATGGTCGAAATGTGTATTGAAATGCCAGAATTTATTGCCTGCTTCCTTTTCCTGAAACAGAGCGAACGTGCAGATGCGCGGATAAGCAGCATCCCAACCTTTGGATGGTTCTTCAGGAGTTTCGGAAAGCCAGAAAGTATTGTTCTGCAAAACATCAAACTTTGCAGTGTTGTACAGTATTGCAGTAAATTCTCCTTCGGCTTTCCCATCATTTCTTCCAACTCCTAAATAATTGTACTGCTTTAGGTGAACCTGAAAATAATCCAGCTGTTCCTTCTTTGCCTCCTGTAACGGCAGCAGATCAGGTTCATAAAATTGAATAAGGCTGGCTAGCGCCTCTTTCCGTTTTGACCAGCTGTTTTCGCCATCATTCTCGTTGGCATATTTAATATTGTAAGTGATTAATCTCATTTCCTGACTTTCATTAGTAAAGGGACCAGAAAAATAAGAGGAAAATTCCGGTCTGCATACTAAATTTTCTTAAAGATAAAATTAGCTTACCTGTTCAGAATAAATTCTTCGGAAAAAACAAGAATAAATAAAAAATAATCCTTTACTTTGTATTTCAAAGTACTTTAAAATGGAAAACAAAAAGTATCTGAATGATCTAAGTGAGATCAGGGAAATGATGAGCCGCTCTTCACGATTTATTTCCCTTAGCGGCTTAGCCGGAGTATTCGCAGGTATATATGCGATAATCGGCGCCGTAGTTGCAAAAATCCTCTTATCCAGCTACGGCAGCTTTTATGGAGAGGCCTATAACTCTTTAAATGTTGATGTAAAAGATCCTGATTTAAGAATAAATCTGATAATTATTGCCATTTGTGTCCTGGTGCTTGCTATTGCCACTGCCATCGTTCTTACTACCCGAAAAGCCAAAAAGAACAATCAGAGAATATGGGACAGCACCAGCAAAAGATTGCTTATTAATTTCTTTGCGCCCTTAAGTGCTGGCGGACTGTTTTGCCTGGTTCTATTGCAGAACGATCTTATTGGGCTAATTGCTCCCGCCATGCTACTCTTTTATGGTTTGGCCCTTATCCACGCGAGTAAATATACCTTTGGGGATTTAAGGTCGCTGGGGTATGCCAATGTGCTGCTTGGCCTTATTGCTACACAATTTATTGGCTACGGACTTTATTTTTGGGCTCTTGGTTTTGGAATTTTTCATATTATCTATGGTGTTGCGATGTACAACAAATACGAGCGAAAACAGGCCTAAATGAAGAATATAATCAGCAACATAAATAAAGCTTTTGATCACCGAATCAGGCTGGGAATTATGAGCATTCTTATGGTGAATGAAGCTGCTGATTTTACAACGCTGAAAGAACTTTTGGGCGCAACAGATGGTAACATCGCAAGCCACACCAAAGCATTGGAAAAACAACAATATATAACAGTGGAAAAATCATTTATTAATCGTAAACCCAACACCCGCTATCTGGCAACAGACAAAGGCCGAAAAGCTTTCCAGGAGCACCTGGATGCCCTCGAAAAGCTACTTTCTTCAGGAAAAAAAATTAAAAAAAAATAAAAAAATTTATTCATAAACTTTGAATTTCAAAGTACTTCAATTAACTCTAAAATCAATTATTATGAAAACTAAAAGAATTTTATTCATTGTACTAATAGTTGGCGCACTATTGCTAATCCCATTAATCGCTATGCAGTTCAGCGATGAGGTAGTATGGGATCTTTTCGATTTTCTTGTGGTCGGCATATTACTTCTGGGAACGGGATTTCTCATTGACCTCGTGCTGAGAAAAGTTTCCACCACCAAAAACCGGTTCATTATCTGCGGAGTTATTTTCGCGGTCTTGTTCATCATTTGGGCAGAATTAGCTGTTGGTCTTTTCGGCTCTCCCTTTGCCGGAAGTTAATCTTAAAAAAATAAAAACAACATGGAATATTTTGTAGATAAAGATTCGATAGTACGGCAGATATGGGGAAAAGCAGATACCATTCTTTTTATTTTTGCAGGTGCCTCGGCTGAGTTTGCACTTAACAAAGCTGTTGACTGGCTGTACTTTACCGGGCGGCTACCTGCCGATCCTCTGGGAAGGCTTTTCTCAACTGTATCCTACGCACGGGAGATTGTTTTTTCTGAAAAAGATGAAGCCCTTTGTGCTATTGAACATATTAACGCCATTCATAATTCAGTAGAAAAAAGCCGTAGTGCAAAAATTCCGGATTGGGCTTACCGTGATGTCCTTTTTATGCTCATCGATTATTCTATCAGGTCTTTTGAATTACTGGAACGCAGGCTGACTTTAGCTGAAAAACAGGAAGTATTTGAAGTCTTTTTCAGAGTCGGAAAACACATGAACTTAAAAGACCTGCCGGAAACTTTTAGAAGTTTTGAAAAGATGCGACAAATCCACCTGCACCAGGACCTGTATTACGGGGAATATACACGAGACCTGTTCAGGCAGTACCGCAAACATTTGGGCTTCGGCCGGTTTCAGTTATTAAGGGAAACCCAGAAACTGATTTGCCCTAAAAAGGTGCGCCATTTCCTGGCTTTAAAGGGAATTTTATTACTAAAACCTGCAATCTTCTTTTTTAAAATTAGCAGAAGTATAAAAATTGATGGGCTTCTAAAAAGACTGATTCTTCCATCATCATATAAAAAAGAAATCCGGTCTCTAAATAGCTTACCGGTATAACAAAAATCATCAAATAAGTCAATCATAAAATGGACAATCAATCATCACAAAACACCGGCAGTAAAATTATCTACTGGCTCAAAAACTCTATTACCGCAAGAATGTTGATGATAGGAGCTCTAATTCTTATCCTGCTTATCCCTCTACTTTTTGTTCAGGATTTAATAAGGGAAAGGGCAATACGACAGGAAAGCGTGGTTTCCGAAATAAATGATAAATGGGGAGGTGAAGTCCTGGTTTATGGGCCGGTACTAAAAATCCCTTACCGTACTTTTCGGGAAAAATCGATTACCAATTCCCAGACTAAAGAAGTTACTACGGAAAGCTTTGAAGAAGTAAAATATGCTTATTTCCTCCCAAAAGAGCTCAACATTAAGGCTCTTGTAGATCCTGAATTGAAAAAACGCGGAATCTACAAAACTGCAGTTTACAAAAGTAAAACTGAATTAACCGGAAAATTTTCTGTTCCCGATTTTAATGAAGAGGATGTGGCCGAAGATAATATTCTATGGGAAAAGTCAAGGGTCATATTTCAAATCTCTAATTTAAAGGGAGTAAGTGAACAGGTGAATATTAGCGTTGCGAACAATCAGTACAATTTTACTTCTAAATACCGGGAACAGCCCACACTTTCCAGGTCTGAAAAACAATTGTTTTCGATGGAGAGCGAAACACTGGAGGAAGTGGCACTTCCAAAAATGAAACCTGTTTCTTTTAGCATGCAACTTGCGGTGAATGGCAGTTCCCAAATTAGCTTTGTCCCGGTCGGAAAGATCACGGAAACTCAGATCAGTTCAAACTGGAAAACAAATAATTTCACCGGGAATTTTCTTCCGTATAATGAAGACAAGCTGACTGCTGAAGGTTTTGACGCCAAATGGAAAATCCTCGATATTAACCGGCCTTTTCCACAGACTTTCATAAATTCCTTACCAAACCTTTCCGAATATGCTTTTGGAGTAAATTTTATGATTCCGGTAGATGAATACCAGAAAAGTGAACGGGCAGCCAAATACGGCTTTCTGGTTATCGGGCTCACCTTCCTCCTCTTTTTCCTTATTCAGACGCTAAGTAAAATCCCAATACATCCATTCCAATACGTTATGATTGGCCTTGGACTCGTTATGTTCTATACTTTGCTGATTTCTATTTCAGAACACAGCAGTTTTTTAAGAGCTTACCTTATTGCTGGAACTGCCGTAATCTTACTTATTACATTGTACTCTAAAAGCATCTTGAAAGGCTGGAAATTCCCGGTTTTTATAGGTCTCTCCCTTACTGCGCTTTATGTTTTTATCTACATCATCATTCAACTGGAAAGTTACGCGCTGTTGGTAGGAAGTATTGGTTTATTTGGGATTCTTGCCGGAGTGATGTACGCCTCAAGAAAAATCGACTGGGGTGATTAAATTATGAAGCTGAAGGCTTAAAGATATTCTGCATCTGTCCCGGTTTCCGGGGCAGGTATTAACTGTAATCTCTCGATCCCTGGCTCCCGAATTATGAACACAGAATTTTAATTCTAAAAAACCAATTGAATATGCGATTAGTAAAATATGTAGAGCGTAATAATAAACTTATTTTTTCAGGATGTTTTTGTTGCTCACTGGTAATCTTGAGGTATTTAATAAGCTTTGACTTTTATTATTTCTTCCTGATCTGGAACCTGTTATTGGCAGGTATTCCGTTTCTTCTTTCTCAATTCCTGGAAACCATTTGTAAAAATAAAAGCACCTTTTTTGTCATCATGGGAGTTTGGCTTCTATTTCTACCGAACTCCTTTTACGTAATTACCGATCTGATTCATTTAAAGACTTCCGAAATGAAAATTTATGACAGCCTGATGATTTCTTCATTCGCCCTGTTATGCCTGTTTCTAGGTTTCTCTTCCATGCAAAAAGTAAGTTTAATATTGTCACGGAAATTTTCCAGCCTGCATAATTTTATATTGAACAGCTTAATCTTGTTTCTTTGTTCCTTCGGAATTTACCTTGGAAGGTTTCTCCGCTATAATTCCTGGGATCTATTTAATAATCCATTCAACCTGGTAAAGGATTGCCTTAATTTTATCAGGTTTCCTGTCCAGCATCATTATGTTTGGGTTTTCACATTTGCCTTTGGAGCAATACTCACAGGTTTTTATTTTATTTTTCAGAAAATGATTCCGCAAATAGATGAGGATAAATAGAAGTTCAAAAATAGCATATCTCGTCTCTTTCGTTTTACTGCTAATTATTGAAATAGCAATTGGCGTATGGGTAAAGGATGATTTTGTGAGACCCTATGGCGGGGATTTCCTGGTGGTGATTTTAATCTACTGCTTTTTAATGACAGTCACCAAACTTTCAGTTTTTAGAGCTCTAATTGCCGTTTTACTATTCTCCTTTGCGGTAGAATTCTTTCAGTTGATCAATATTGTAAAAGTTTTGCAGTACCAGCCGCCAAAAATCGTAATGATCATCCTTGGAAGCAGCTTTTCCGCTTGGGATCTGGTGGCCTACAGCGTCGGAATTCTTTTTACCGGAGGAATTGAATATTTCAGGAGTTCAATGTTGAGCAAAACATGAGTGAAAAATTTATTCATTAAGGAGTTCCAACCGGATGGTCCAGATAACCAATTTGAAATGCCAATGAAGTTACCATCAGAAAAGTGTAAGGTCGAAAATTGCCATTTTCAGCATCGCTTCTGAAAAAGATTCGGGAAAATGTTTTTCAGTTTAATCAAAGATGAAAAATAAATTTTATTTGATTCTGGCAGCGTGGCAAGTATAATTTTAGCATAGCTTTTTAAGCTTTAGCAAAGCCGAAATACTTAAAATGATTAATTTTCTGTATATTTGCAGGCTCCGGATAGGAATAATGTCCGATTTCTTTGAAAAATTGATATTGTATTTTCTGTGGGACATCATTTTAAACTGGTTTCAGAATTTCCTCAAACAAAAGCTGAAATAAGTTCCTTTTAATGTTTTTGAAATGGAATGAAAAGCAGATGGTGAAATTTCCATTTATGGGCAAGTTACTTGAAAAGGTCTTCAAAAGCCTTAAGCAAATTGAAGAAACTGGAACTGGTGAAAATTTAAAAAATTTGACCATTCTCCTTTGCGTTAGAGATTGCAGCGAAAATCCTTTTTTTGAGGCATGCTGTGAATGACGAATAAAAAGATTGAAGCGAAAAGCCCGGCCACTGCAGCTCCTGAGCTTGTCGAAGGAAGCAAAAAGTGGCAACGCCCAGATTATTAAAAGGATTAAAGGTTGGCATGAAAAATGCAATTAAGAAGATAAGTTCTTTACATAATGGGGTCGACTTGGTTTTGACAGCGAGTCTAATTGAGTTGTAAGCACGTCGAGCGCTGGGATATAGCTCGTAAATCTCATATTTCACACTTTTTTAAACGGCGAGAATAACTACGCCTTGGCTGCGTAACCGAATTACAGTAGGTTACACTTAGTCCCTGCAAGGCAGGGAGCCGAGATGTCCCGCGAAGGCCTTGATTTACGGCATTTGCAACAGGGGCACCGATAAAGTAAATATAGGAACTGCAGGACCTTGATGTAGTTCTGAAATTTAAGCGAGGATACGTGTAAAGTTGGTGGTTTTCGGCCGGCTTTGCATCGACAACCAAACGAAGACTAAGCGTGTAGAAAGCATCTGAATTGCTTGTTTGGACGAGGGTTCGAACCCCTCCGACTCCACTTTGATAAGCCGTACATCCTTAATAAATAAGGGTTTACGGCTTTTTTATTTCCTTTTTTGTACGGTTTATGTACGGTAATGTGTTTTTGCACTTAATTTTCTATTTCTCCTCCTATGAATAGATTAATCTTGTTAGGCAATGGTTTTGATTTAGCCCACGGACTTAAAACTAGTTATAAAGATTTCATAATTGATCTAGTTAAAGCGGAAATTTACGCCTCCCTTCATGAATGTGATTGGGATAATTACACAGAGAAAGGCACTTACAAAAATGGTCCTATAACAATAGTTATTGATGGTCATAGAAGAAGAGACGAAGCTGAATTAGGTAAAATAGAAACTTTTGATGAGTTGAAATTATTTACAAAGAGATATTCCATTAAGGTGTACGGATCACCAGGCAACGGAATATTTCATAAAACCTACTCAGATCTTACGTCATACAATTGGGCTGATATAGAATCTATTTACTATGAAATCCTTTCAAGCATCTTGGAGAAGAACAGCTCCAGAAAATTGAAGGAAGGCTACAAAAGACAGGTCATTGATCTAAACAAGGAGCTGGACTTTTTAAGAGAAAGACTGGTAGATTATTTAAATAAAGTACAATCTGTTCCTACGGTTTTAGAACCATCAATGATCAAGGGCTTCTGGGAAAGGGTGTGCGGCAGGCATAAAGGATCAATTCCAGGCAACATTCAGATATTAAACTTTAACTATACTGATACTGTAGCGAACTATGGAGAACTTCTTAATATTTCTAAAGCTAGAGGAATGGAAATAGATGTTAACCACATCCACGGAAAATTAACGGAACCTGCATCTGTCATTTTTGGATATGGTGACGAAGTAGATTCTTATTACAAACAAATGGAAGACCTTAATGATAATGAATTGCTACGACACGCAAAATCTTTTGGGTATTTCAAAAACAGCAACTATAAAAGATTATTAGGTTTTATCGATTCAGGTCATTTTGAGGTGTGGGTAGTAGGTCACTCTTGCGGGTTATCTGATCGGGTAATGTTAAAAAAAATATTTGAACATCCTAACTGTCGAGTCATCACAATTCACCATTTCATCAATAGAGAAGTCAATGACCATACAGAGAAAACATATCAAATTTCAAGACATTTCGACAACAAAGAACTAATGAGGGAAAGAATTGAACCTTTTGACCCAAAGAATTGTATTTCTGAGTGGATTGGGTAATTATCTTGAGAAAAATATTTCTTCGCAGATCTCGTCCCACCGTGAACCGAACCCTCGTCCAAGCATACCTCTACTCCTTTAAAAGAAGTACGTTCTCTCAAGAGAGCTATTAAAAAAACCGTAGGATTTTCTGGCGCAAATTTTTTGGACATACCCGCCTGGGTAAATTCATTTATCTTTTATACCCCAGGGAGAGAGGGGATACCTTAAGATCAATTCTAAAATGAGGTTCTGATTTATAAATAATGATTCAACCAGGGAGGGAAGGTGCTAAACAGGAAGGGAGGAGGTAAAGACGCCTTCAGGAAATAATTCATTTTGATATCTTAAATGGTGTTTAAGGACAAGGCAGCTTATTTCTTTGATTATAAGGGGTTTTTGCTATTTTCACCCCTGCTTTTACTCGTCATAGCCCTCTCAGATAGGTGCAATAAGGTACACATAAAGGAGCTTTAAAAGCCATTTTTTCACATAATCCATCCTGCTTATGAGCGTACAGAACTTATTTTAAGACGGTTCCAGAGCATTAAACGAAATGAGCTTCTTATATTTAAAAGAACAAGTCTATTATTGAAAATATGTACGGCCTTTCGAAATATGATAATCCGCCAGGTGAAGAAATTCAGAACCCCCATCACGGAGTGACCTTTGATTATTACTTCATGGGTAAAAAAGAAGGGAGACAGCCACAAAGTACATACGTAAATCTTATCCTATGTTCCATGGTCTATGACTCCAATGGTAATAAATTCACTAGGAAAGAACAAGTGGGTATTAATAGATCTCTGGTGAAAGCTCATATCGAGGAAAGAATAGAAAAGCACTTGGCTGATTTAGGAGTTGATCCAATCATCGTAAAAGGCCTAATGCGAGATTTTAAAGTTGATGTGATTAAATGTCGGGAATATGATCCAGAAGAATTTAGGCCGCCGCTCTAGTGGTTAAATTTCACTAGAATATTTGTCGAGCAAATCCCCTGTGATAAAGGCTCTTTTATGTACTATCTTATTCGTGCTGCTTTTATACTCTACTTCAACAAAAAACCTGTACAACGCATAGAGAACGAACCTCTTTTCTCCCTCAATGGATATATCCAGATAATCCCCCCGTTGAAATATTTCGTCATATTGTTCCTGGTCAGATAATGATAAAAATTCGTAAAGGGATAAATCTTTCATTCTATCTGGTCAACCAAGAATCTCTTTTGCACTTTCTCATTTGTTTTCAAAGATCGATAATAGTAATCAATCACTTCGATAGGTTCCTGCCCCTGGGGTATTGCAATTGTTATTTTTAGTTTGCTGCTATTCTGGCAAAGAAATACCATGTTTTCATTCACAACATCCACCTCCTGAATATACAAAACCTCAACTTCCTTACCTTCTTTAGTATTTGTTGCAATGGTTATTGTTTCAGGTTTAAAGACTATTCTACGATTCACTGTTTCGGTACTGTTTGTGAAAATAGAGGGATAAGTTTGAGTAAAGGGAGAAAAAAACACCTGCTGCCCTGAAAGAAAAAGGGGCACTAGAAGTAATATGAAGCAAAGGTTTCTCATTTCCTCTAAATATAGGGATTTATCTTCAGTTTTTAGAGAGCCTATGGACCTGAGGAAATATTTATTATAGCAATGACGTACTTACCTATCAAATAAATTGCCTAAATCCTCCACTTCTTCAATGACTCTTGGAGTGTTTGTATTAATGTCTCTTTTGTATAAATCTCTGGTAACAGGATGTGCTTTGAATGGCTCCCTCATAAAGGAAGTGGCTAAAACTTCCTGAATATCATTATCATCTAAATCTGGGTTGATCCACTCCCCTTCAAAATCTGGATCTAGTACAAGCGGCATTCTTTTTTTCTTATTATGTATTTCCGCAAATAAAGAATTGGCTTCTCTGGTAATTAAACTAACATTCCAGTAATCGGGTTTGTATTCGTTATAGATGCCCGCAAAAGTAAAAAGTTTTCTTTCTTCCAGATAACAGTAATACGGTGTAGCCGAACCCTTAAGGTTCTTATAATGCGGTTCAAAAAAACCGTCTGCGATAATTAAACACCTTCTTTCCCTGGTAGGTACTTGATACATTTTTGAAGTTAGTAGCGTTTCGGCCTTTGCATTGAGGGTATTGTATTTTCTTCGGAAGGATAAAACATCCCGCTCGCCAAACGGTGCAATAAGCCCCCATTCCATGGGATAAATTTCTTTAGGGTTCTCCATTGGTATGCAAAATAGATTTGGGTGGACAAACCCTGAAACATGATACCACGGCTCGTAAAGCATTGGCACCTTCATAGGTCCATACCTAGCTTCAATCTGTCGAGAGGTTTTAGTAAGTGAGGTTTCGTAGCACATATTTCTATTTTTTCGGAAGTAAAATACGAAATCTCCGCAGAAACTATTTTTCTGTCATTATCATAATTCCTGTTCAATGTTATATTTTCACTTGATAATGTGTAACTCTAATTTTAGATACAATGAAATATCCTCCGATTGACATTTATGATTTTAATAAACACCACATCATTCACCTTACCTCTAAAGAAAGAAAAGAATTAGCCAATCTTATATTAGAGGAGGAGGAGCCAACGCCTCCAAAGCCCATGACGTACAGGGAAGAGAGGATTCAGTATTATAAGGAACGACTTCTTAGAGGTAGGCATTGAAAGGTTTCTTTAAATAATTATAGTCAATGGAAGACCTGGTAGATGTTAAGTTATTTCGTTTAAGAGCTGGACTCACTCAAAAAGAACTAGCGAAGAAGATTAATTGTACAATAGGAACAATTTCTTTGGCAGAGCGTGAAAAGCCTTCTAAAAAATTGAGCTATAAAATAAGAACAACTTTTCCTGAATATTTCAGAAAATGGAAACGTGAAAAACCACTGATACTGAAAAACCCAGAATTGGAAATGGAGTTAATGAACTTACGGAAGGAGAATAGTGAACTAAAGAGATATAAAAACAAGTGCATTTGGCTGGAGAAGGAAAAAAAGTCGCTTATGGATCATAATGCGGAATTACAGGAGAAATTAAGAAAATTGCGTTCTAGTTAATAGACAACCAGCCGTTATCCCAAAGCCAGTAACCTATGAAGAAAAAGAGAATGGACCGCTTTTGTGCAAAGGAATTAAGAAAAATTAGTACGTCTACACTTGTATCCTTTATTCTTTCTCTTTCCTTTCTACAGGAATTAAGGCATTATCGATATCCTCTATTTTAAAAACTACATTCTTACCCTTCTTATATTTTGTAATGTTCATGTCTTCTACCCATTGGATTGTAGATTGAAGTTTTGCTCCTCCTAAGTAGTTGCATAGATTTTTCCATCCACTTATGTATTTCGGCTGTAAAGGCTCTACTTTCATAATTGCTATTTTATTAATTTATTGAAGCAAAAATAGAACTTACATAGTCAGTATCCATTATGTCAAGAAAAAAGCCGCTAACATTACGCTAACAGCCTTTTTTCATCAAGAGTTGCTTACTAAGAGTGCCGTTAAGCTGCTTTAGATTTCTTTGGGTACAGGATCCCCTGAACAAGCTTTTGACCTTGTTCTATAAAATCTTTAATGGTTATTGTAGACTTAACCATAGCGTCTTGAAGATCGCAATAGCTTTCACCTTGTAATTCACCATTACTATTCCATACCCTTTTTATTTCCTCTTCATCATAACCAAGGATAAGCAGATCCAAATCAGGATCTATCCAGCTTTCATCTATTCCAGGTAAAAAATCTATACTAGCATGCCTAAAATTCTCGTATTCTCTTAAGAACAGGAAGTAACATTCTAGTTCTTGCTGGTCAAAGGCTCTTCCTTCCAAAATAGCGTTCATTGCTGTATACATAATACTAGCGTCTAATGTGGATCCTAATTCTAACTTTTTAAACATGGCGTTTCTCCTGGAGACTATTTGGCATACATCCAATATTTTTATTACTGTTTTCATTTTCTGACGGGTCTCATAGCCCAATTCTTTTACGTCGAGAAGCATGTATCTCCATTTTTCAGATCCTAACAATTCAATTCTTTCTCTGCCGCTAAGTTGTTCATCTACTAACATAATTTTATTTTTAAATTTGAGGTTAATTTTCTACAGTCTATACATTTCAGGTTCACGCTGTTTTTAACTGACTATCTGTTCTATCAATACAGAATTTCCAATCACTGTAAATCTTTTCAGCTAAGTACACTGCCCTCTCTCTATCCTTAAAAGGCTTGGCTAAATCCGCATTAAAGCGCATGTAAAACACCTCTGAAAGTTCATCCTTAAGACTTTCTTCTACTTCATCTGGCAGTTCATAGATTACCAAGAATATCCAAACATTTGCAAAGCCATTATAAAAGCTTACTGGATCCCAATCTTCACAGTCAGGGTTTGCAGCCTTTAATGTTTCCTGCATACCATTGTAAATCCTTTCAAATATTATCGCATCGGTTAATATCTGAACAATTGTTTCATCTCGTTGGTCTGTGGTAAAATCCGTAGGTATTCTCATAATTTGTAGCTTTTTTATTGTTGTTTATTGATTTCTTTAATTTTTAATCTTTTAGTAAGGGAGGCGTTAACCTCCCCTCTGTTATTAATATGCTGCAATAAAATTCTCTACTTTAAAGGATCTGAAACCACCTGCCTCAGTATCCAGATACTTTACAGTTTTATAGTTGGGTGTTCCCGTGCCTTTGATTCGTGTAGCAGATCCTTTTAAAGTTGCGTAGGCGATTTTTAATGAGCCATCGGCTTTTTCAAAAGCTATTTTAACCGTCTCTGTAGTCATTCTTTTGCGAAGACGGTACAAAGCCCAGGCTTTAGCCAAACAAACGGCAAATGCTTTTCCTGTAGCTCTTACAAGTTCGTGTGCCCAGTTGAATACTCTTGTTCTGAAGTTGGATGTAGTTTTCATAATAAATTGTTTTAATGGTTTATATTTTTACTGTTGTGGCCAGAAAGAAAACTTCCTTCCATACGCCTCTGTTTAATACTTCCGTGAATTGAGAAGGCTTATAAATACCTTTCTGTGTGAAGTCATTCCCTACTTTAATAAATCCGAATCCTGCGCCTTTGGCCTCTAGTTGAAGAACAGCATTTCCAAACGCTCTAAGTGAGGAGAAGGTTAATCGTTCGATCTTACTTCCGTTCACGAAATCAATTCTTAAAGTCTTTCCCTTCAAGCTTTCCTTTGCTTCTGATATTGCTTTTTTGAATTCTGCTGCTTTCATGAGGTTTGTTTTAAAGTTTTCCTTAATTCTATACCGCTAAATTAATGCTTTCTTTAATAACCACCAAACTATATTTAAACTTTATTTTAATTTTAAGCTTAATAATTAATCAATACTTTAATTTTACTATATTTGAGCTTAATCTATAATTAGCAAAAACATGGAATACCTAAGGATCAAAGAGCTTCTTAAAGAAAAAGGAATGACTGGAAAGGAACTAGCTGAGAAAACTAACGTCTCTAATGTTACTATTTCAAATATTGCAAGTGGCAACTCCTTTCCTAAACCACAGATATTACAGAGCATTGCAGAAGCTTTAGGGGTGCGACTAAAGGATTTGTTTGCAGCAGAGGAAGGAATGCGCCCTATTTTTATCAAGGAAGGTGATAAGTACATTAAAATAGGGGAAATAGATAAAACCCATTTGAATGAAGGCTGAAAGCGTTTTAGATATAATCCAGGCCTTGGGAACCTATTGAAAAGAAAAAGCTGTTTACTCAGCTTAATTTAAGCGGTAAAGGTCCTGCGTTGGATGGATCAGAAGAGCAGTATAAGAAATGGACTTTAGAAGCTTTAAGGCTCCATGATTCTCATAATGTTTGTATGAAAATAGAAGAGTGTGCGGAGTTTCTCAATGTTCATTCCAAAACAGTAAAGAACAGGATAGATAAGGGCATAATTAAAACCACGTACAAGCAAGGTTTACACCGCATCCCTAAGCTTCAATTTTTACAGGAAATAATATCAGAGGCATGACAGATAAAGAAGTACGAGAAATTGTACTGCAAACACTCGAAGACTATAAATTCAGTATTTCTGGAATAGTTTCGTTCAAGCCGAAGATGAAAACTTCTGAAGTGGCGAAATACTTAGGGTTTAGTAATGATTGGGTTTTAAATCACAAAGAGTTATTCAATCCTAGAAGAAAAAATATGAGAGGTGATTATGAGTTTGATACTTCGGCTGTTGTATCGTACAAAATGAACTACAGGTAAAACGAAGCTAGGCCAGAAATTGTACGAGTATTTGAAATTAGAGTTTATCGGCATTACCAAAGCCATTCTGCCTTAGTTAGATGCCATGGCTATACAATATGCCCCTGAACACCCATCGTAAGCGATTGATATGTCTTCATAAAATATCTCAACGGTTACCCCTCCATGTTCTTGATTATTTTGAGCTGAAATATATTTAAAATCATCATTGAATTCTCTAAAGGAGATGTTTGAAGGAATATTAACGGTATATTGTCGGGTTCCTCCAGAAGAAGTACCATAAGTAACATCCGCGCTACTCGCGTTACCCGTTATGGAATATCTAACTTTATAATTAAAAGCTGTAATTACATTAACTCCTTGGGAGTTGAAATCTATCCCAAAAACTTTCTCTGTCTCCGAAGACTTTACATCAAAAATTCCGTAAAACTCATTTGTTCTATAGGTTTTTTCTTCTCCTGGAGCTACAGCTAATTCGAAATAAGGAGAGTCCGTAGATTCCTGGTTTATTTCGTGCGGAAATATGGTTATATTATATTCAGTATTATTTTTAAAAGTGTGTAGATTACTGAATTCTTCTTCAGAGCAAGAAAACAAAAACAATAGTGAGAATAGGAGTAAAAGCTTATTCATAATATGAAATTGAAGTTGAACCCAAATGTATAAATAAAAGCGCTACAAAAAAGCTGGAGGAAAGCCAACTCGCTTCTACATAAAATATATCACGTTGGTGCCAATTAATTTCCCTAAAGTATTCTTTTACAAAGGGAAAAATTTTCATCTAAGTGCCAACGTTGTGACCTCGAAAAAACCTTTCTGCGTGTCCGCGTCGCAACTCCACAAAAAATTTAGAGAACATTTTATGCTCAAACAGATAATGCAGTAGGCCAATTCTATCTTCTCTTTTTTACCGTGTTAAAAACGATTTTAGTTACGCGTAATTTCTTTTCGAAAGTTTCTGAGTTCTATCAGGTTTCTTCAGGTTTTCAACTCTTTTACCCTTAGGTAATCTTAGGGTCTTTAAGATCACGGGCGTACTGGATTTTATTCTTAGATATCCTTAAATACGTATATTTTCACCCTAAAACCCTTTGGGTAATCTTTGGGTAGTTCTCTGCTCTCTACACCTGTGTTGTGATTCCGACAAAGTCTTCATGTTATCTTTGGGGTCGTAACTTGAACTTATCAAAATTTAGGATCTTTAACCTTACCTTTTCTTACCCAATTGTGACTTTGATTTTTAATTCGAGTAATTTCGAGTAGTTATGTCAGTTTTTCACAAGTTCAGTTCCATTTCCTCCTCGCATAACGACCGTTACAAAACCTTCTTTTATGTCGTTCATTTCGTCAGATTCCTGGCGAGCCTGGGGGTGTCTGGAAAAACAGATGCGGTTAATGCATGCAAGTGAAAAGGGGGGATTTTCCCCTTGCGTATGCCTTAAAGACATTCTTTAATATTTGTGCCTATATTTGGTACCTGACCTAATAACTTAATTATGATAATAATAATTCTTTGGATAATATTTTCTTTTTTAATAGGAGCTATTGCTAGTAATAAAAAAGTTGGGTTCTGGGGAGGTACTTTTTTGTCGCTCCTGCTAAGTCCTTTAATAGGTTTAATAATTGCCCTCGTCTCTTCAGAAAAAAGTACAAAATCCGAAGCAACAAAATATCTAATAAAAGCTGACAAGGAAATGAGGCAGGGCTCTTTTCAACAAGCTATCCAATCCGCAAACACCGCTGTTAATCTCAACAACAACTTCCCTTTAGCTTACTATAGATTGGCTACTCTTCACTCCATCCGTAGCGATAAAGAGAGCGCCTTTTTATGTTTAGAAAAAGCTGTTTCACTAGGGTACAGTAATTTTGATAAACTTAATAAGGATCCGAATCTAGAGTGGTTAAGGAGGCGGCCTGAATGGGAGCAATTCAGAACAGCAGGATATAAAAAAACCTCATCTAATTCTGGATACATTAATGAGCTTAATGAATTATCAAATTTAAGAGATAAGGGGATAATTACAGAGGATGAGTTTATTGCTAAAAAACAAAGAATTTTGAATGAAACGAAATGAGAATAACCAAAGAAATAAACACATGAAAAAAATAATTCTACTACTGACCTTAATTCTTCCGCTCCTTTGCTCTAGCCAATTAAAAAAAGATGATGATGGAACCCTTTATTACGAAGAAGTAATTGAAACAGATCTATCTATTGCCGAAATTCACGATGCTATTGAACAATACTTAGCTACCTATTCAGATAATTCTAATTACGTAATTAAAATTAATAAAGAAGATCAAATTCTAGCCAAAGGAGATATTCCGATAATTGGCCCAAATGAATTGAATATTGTTTTAAACACTGAGTTTAAGGAAGGTCGCTATAGGATATTCATAAATGAATTGATGCTTAATAAAAAAGATCCTTTTACCAATGATGAAGAATTAAATACAAAGATCGCTTTAGATCAAATGGAGAAAAGGTACAGCAAGCAAGGTAAGTTATCTGAATTTCAAAAGCTCAAAAAAAGTGGTGAAGCGGAAAAACATGTTTCGGGATTTGTGGAGATGAATAAATTCTTTTATCCCAAAGGTGAAACTAAGCTTCTTGCTTTTGTTGAAGACCTAAAGCAATACATATCTGATTTCAATAGTGATTCTGATTGGTAAAAAAGTACGTTTTTATAACTCAATGCCCGTTACAAAATCTTCCTTCGCACATGTTAAGGTCTAAAATTCTGAAACAATGATAAAAAAACTACTACTTTTCACTTTAGCTCTAACAACTCTTTCTTGCTCCTCTGAATCCGAAGATGTTCAAGAACGATCAGATATAGATCCTATTATCGGCACTTGGAGCTTAGAGAAATTGACAGAGTACCCGACTAATGCTCCTGAAATAGTTTCTTATCCTAACGACTGCGAAGCCCGGACTACTGTTACCTTCAAACCTGATGGAACTTACAATACTATTACTTATGACAAAATTGACGGGGAGTGCGTAATTTACGAGGATGAAGATATCCTGAGCTCAAGCTGGGAAAGAGTAAATGAAGGAAAGTACAGGTTTTCTGAGGAGTACGATAATAATGGAGAAGTGCATTTTAGTAGCGTTACCCCCAAAGCTGTATCTTTCCCTGATAACAACACCATGACTTTTACTTATGAAGGCACCAACCGTCCCTCCAGTGATCCAATTCATGTTGAGTATTATGTGAACACTTTTACGAGAAGATAATTATAGATTGTTGCTCCTAGTCAATTTCTTGTGATGTTCGTCTTTTAGAAGCCGTAAACTCTTAATAATTTAAATTCAAATTCATCTCCTATTTTAGTTGAAAACATGAAGGCCCGCTCTTCTATGCCTGTATCCGAGGGGATGTATTTGAACATTCCATAATAATTATTTACTGGTTTTCCATTAATACGAGTGTGTCCCTGGATATCACTTAAGATATTTTGGTTAAAAGGTTTCTTAGCTTTTATCCATTCTGGTTCAAATATTGGCCTTTCCATTTTTTCTATTGGAAAGTCAGCGTTTTCTTTCACAGGATCCTGCCCTAGAAATTGTGTAGTAAGTTCACTATTACCTTCGCTAGAAGTAAATCTCAAGTAGTCATCAGACAAAGAATACAACCCGCCATTGAACCATTTAGAATGCCGTAGTAAGTTATTTGCTGGAGTTAACCTCAAATTAAAAGCGGTCTTAGGAGAATAGACTCCTGTTGGTATTCCCTCAAAGTCATCCTCCCATAGCCTTGGCCGAAATATCGCTGCTGTACTTCTATTTTCTCCTTGAATAAGTGTAGCATCTATTAGAAAATTGTCTTTGTCGTAGGGGCTATCTTCTTCCACAGATACTGCATATTGTCTTCTCCTGGCATCTTCTACACCGTAAGAATCAGTACGGGATGGGCTTAATAATTGTAGTTTATTCCTCTGAACCGTGATTGGTGTATTCCAATTAGTTTGCGTGTTATATTCGTCTAATCCCAAAGGCTTTTCATAGTTTCCACCTTTAGTATATCCTGTGACAATTGAGGAATAGTAAAAATCTGAAGCTGTTCTCCTCTCCTCTACCTGAATTTCCCCTAAATCTACAGTAACATATCTTTGAAAGAAATAATCTATATTTTCAAGTACTATTTTCTGCTTGGCTCCTTCGGTAACTATACCGTAGGCTACGGGCTCAATAGCGTGGAGTGAATTATAAAAATCTTCCCAACTATAGGTTATCGGCCAGTCTTCCTGGATATGTCCAGTAACGTTACCGAATTCATCTTTAAGCTCTACTTTCTTTTTGAGGTTTCTTAGTAGTCCTCCAGAAGTAGCAAGTAAATCCTTCCATTTTCCTTGTGATAGAATAGAACTTTCAAAACAAGGACTTCCTGTGTATATCTCGCTTAATCGTTCTCCTACTTCGTATAAAGTAAGTGCTTTTGCTTCGGTACGTTCGTAAAACGAATCCACAGCAACGGTTAAATCTGCGTTATAACCTGAGTAGTGAACATCCGCCCATCCATCAAATCTAACAGGGAACCCGCCCCCAAATTGACCTACCATAAGAAGTCCTAACGCAAAACTTTCATTTTTCTTTGGCTCTAACTCAATACCCTCTGGCGAAGAATAACTAATCAGTTCATCTGGATTAATACTTCGTGGATCTCCTAAATCTTTTAGAACGGTCCTGCCATCTTCCTGCAATCTCAGGTTGTCCCCATTATCATCACAGATGTACCTATCAAAAACTAATTTCAGGTTTAAATCGTTTATTCTGTTCCCTGTCACATCAAGTTTAAAACTTGTGTTGATAGAAAACCTCGTACGCCCCATATCCCGCTCTGCCTTGTAATAAAACATATTGGCCATACTTGGTTCGTTCCATCGGTCGTCTAATTCATACGTAGGAAAAGGAGGTTGAATATTTTCAGGGTCTGCATTAGCAATTACCTTAAGCGGTAACGGATGAAATGAAGTTCTGTCTTCATCTATAGAATTCCACTTTCCACTATGGGCAGTAAACTTATCTATATCTTTGTTTCCTAACTTACTGAGTAAGTAAATATCCCTGCCTTCTATGGTTAGTTTGTGTGTTTCTAGCTTTGGAATAGAATTACCCTTTATATCAGTGGTTCGGTTCAGCTCGAATTTCTCTCTAATGTTCGCAGTAAATAATTCCCTTAATCCACCCTCCAAAAAATCACACTCAAAATATCCGTCTTTTATTCTTCTTGAGGTAAGATCCAAATATCCACTGAGAGCAACTATCCATTCATCGGTCTGTGGATGTTTTATAAGCTTAGTTAACTTTACATGGCCCTGAACTTTATAAGCGTCATACACTGTATCTAGGTATTCCTTCGCCCTTCCTGTAAACCTCAGATTATTAGAAATAGCAACGAATATACCATAGGTTTTTTCGCTTCTGCTTATTTCAGTCTTCGTATCATCCCATCCATCGGGATCTTGATCTAGTTCTATGCGGCCAAGTTCAGATCTTAGGATAAATTTATTACGGTTATCGAACATTATTTTCTGTATTTGTGTGATTTAGGATAGGGCCCTGTAATTAAACGTTAACTAATTTGTCTCGCGATCTTTGTTTGCAATCATAATTATTCTTCAATTGGTCGAGAAGGTAATCAAGGGGTTCCCCTGGTAAAAAAAATTTGCGGGTCATCTCCATAGCTTCAGTAAAGGAGCTAGGAGAGTTTGGTATTTCCTTTTCAGCTAGAAAGATTCTGAAGTTTTTAAACAGATGGTTTGCATCATCCAGATCGATAGCTAAATATTTTATTTTTAGTAGATTTTGAAAGAAAGCTTCTTTAAATAGGATCTCGTTTGTTGTCGGTGTGGTGCTCATTGCTTTGGGTTTTTAATTGTTACTGCTCTTTTAAGTGGTATAATTAGCACTTATAACGGTTTGGTGTAAAATAAACTAATGTGTTCTGTTTTCTGCTTAAACACATCCTTACTACCCTTCTAATAATTTCTTTTTAAGCTGTGCTATCTTTTGGGTTCTCTCTTCTGGAGATAGCTTCTCCTGTTCAATCTTCAGTTCTTGCCTGGACAGCTTAGGAACTATGAAGTCACTCATCTTGATCAAGATATCAAAAGCCTTTTCAGGGTTTTCTTTACCTATACTCTTTAACCAGGCCGTCATGTTATCCAGGTTATTCTCAATAAGGAGCTTATAGGATTCTCTGATTTCTGAAGTAGCCTTATTTGGAATACCCCTGCGGGATGAACTACTTCCTGCTTTACTGGCTGTCTCCTTAGTAAATGGCATGTCGTTAGGATTATGTTACTCTAGCATGGGTAAATGTAAGTAATTTTTGTTATTTATAATCAATCTAAATAAGGAATTTATATTTATTCGGTACTAAATTCATCCTTCACCCCCATGGCTTTGCTTTGAAGCTTAATCAACATCAGCAATTCATCTACAGTTAGGTGCTCCAAGTTGAGTTCTGGTTCAGGATTAGGGTTTTTTTGCTGATTGTTCTTCTCGTAGAAACCAATGTGTTTACTGATTAAATCCGCTGCCCGTTCCTTTGATACAAATTTCACGTCAATTGTTTCTTCCGTTACAGGCCTTCCTTCTTCAGAATATGTTTTGCTGACGTGTTTATAAGAGGCTATTAGCTGCCTAACTTCCAAGGGAAGAGCTTTTACTTCCTCAGGGGAAAGTCCTATGAGGACAGTAATGTCTGATTCAAACCAGGTTTTAAGTCGCTCCAAGGTTTCTTGGTGGGTTATTTCTGCTTTCTTGGATATCTGTTCTTTCAATTCGGAAATGTAATATTGAATGTCAAGTTTTGACAAGTTTTCGGAACCTATGCGATTTGCTGTTTTCTCAGAATATCCTGCGCGTATGCACGCCTGGGTTGCGTTAAGATCCAATACATACTCTTCACAGAATCTAATTTGTTTATTTGTTAAGTCCATTTTATTTAAAGTTTTATTATTTACGATGCATTTCGGAAAGATAAAGATGGTCCGACTTAATTAGAATGGTACATCACTATCTTCATCGTTAACAGTACTCCCAAATGCCTGATCTAGGGATGCGTTTTCAGGTCTTGGAGGTATGTAATTTTCGATTTGTTCTTGTGGCGTAGCGTATGCAATACCTAATCTATCGGCATCTATTTTGGAGAAAGGCGAAGTGCCATTAAACAGGTAACGGTTAGACTTAATCTCAAAATCAATATCTGTGACTTCTTGAGGTCTGCCCACTAGCTTTTGTTTCTTTATTTTCTGACTCAAGAATGCTACGGAAGTATCTTTGAAATCTACTGCTCTATTAGGCCTCCAAATGGAAATTACATTGTCGGCTTTATCTGCGAAAGTTCCACCTCCTTTGATATTATTGGCATCAGGTTTAAAGTACCTATTGCCGTCATTGGCGTTCTTACGGGCTGTTAGTTGGTGGGCTACTAAGTGAACAGAAACATCATATTCGACCGCAAATCTTTTTAACTGCGCCATAAATCGGGATATGTATAAATCTTCTCTTTCCCCTGATTTCATCCTGTGTTCTATAGTGTTGTAAGGATCGATAACCAGCGTTCTAATCCCGCTTTTCTTCACTAAAAACTTCGCTCTCTCGAATATACTTTCTATAGTAAAATCCTTTTCAGGATAAATCAAAAAGAAGTTATTCGTAACAAATTCCATCCCCTCCAGAAATTCTTCTTTGCTCATGTAATGGTTCTTGTAATATGGATCGGCACTTTTCCCAATAAACATCTCAATGATATCCGTATAGAAATCATCCAAGGGCATATTCTCAGGAGAGAATACAGCTACTTTCGCATTCTCCCAATACGCACGAATAGTACATAATTGGCTAATCATTGCGGATTTACCCTCGTTTTGATATCCAGTCCACAAATTAACCTCTCCCTCTCTCCAAGTCCAAGCAGGATCTATTTCTTCAATATAGGTGGTCGTCCCTCTTTTCTGGCCATTGTTGTAGCTGTCCAGCATACTCTCCCGTACATCGTTAGCCGTAAAAATCCCTTCCATTCTCACGTCTTTAGCAAGGGATATAAGATTGGCTAATTTCTCTTTTCCGTGCTTTACCAGGTAATCATTTGCATCTTTGCAATCTTCAAAGTTCACAAGCTTTACTTTGTCAGCTCCCAATCTTCTGATAAGCTCCTTTTCTCCTTTCCTTCCAGCTTCATCATTATCTACTGCTAAATAGATCGTTTCTTTATTTTCAAAGTAATTCAGGTAGTTATCCAGATAGTCTAAAGATATATTACCCTGAAGGTTAAAACCATTTGGAACGCTTACGCAATTGGAATACCCTGCGGTATGAAAAGCCAGTACATCAAACTCCCCCTCTACGATTATGCAGTCTTTTTCAGTTGCAATATTGTCAAGGTTATAAAATATCTTTTCAGCGCCCTTGAATAGCTTAAAATGCTTTTTCCCGTCCCGATACTTTACGTTAATTACTTCTCCCTCCAGGTAGTAATCAAAGCAGATGCAGTTTTCCTCTTTTTTGGTTTGGGGCATCCATTCTTTAGCTTCACGTATTTTTAAGGCCTTTAAAGCGTCTACACTTATTTTCCGAGTATCTTGTATGTAGTTCGTAAGATTGTCGCTCAGTGGGCTCAAAATGGGCTTTACTTCAGGCTTATTGTATTTCTTCACTTGTTCATTTTTCTTGTATGAATGCAACTGTCCTTCTTCTCCGCAATGATTACATTTGAAATACCCTGTATCCAAATAAGCGGTTGCGCACTTATCATTTTTCTTCTTCCGTTCATGGGAACAAAAAGGGCAGGTACAATAAACTTTTCCAGTGGTCTTGCCTTTAATGTCGAAACCATGAACATTCCATTGTTCTATTTGAAATCCATTCAACTCCATTACTGTATTTGATTTGATTTACCTATTGGATTTTTCCTGTGCATGGATAGGTCCTGTTTATTAAACCAATGGACGAAATGCTTTTTAAAATCCTTTTCGCTTTCTTTCTGTTCTTCCATCGTGATGAGGTGATCTTCAAAAGTGCCTATGTATATTTTCACTACATCGGGTTTTACTTTTTGCTGCATGGAAATAGTTTCCAACCACTGAATAGAGCTTTTTGAATTTTCAGCAAAGGCACTATTATTAATAATAGTATCCTTTTCACTTTCACTATCCATTACACTTTCACTTTCACTATCACTATCGGCTTTTTTGGGTTTAGCGTTATCCGCTTGGTTGCCATTTAACCCATTGGGTTTTGTGGGTTTTGGTGGTCTACCTCCTTTTTTACCATTGATCTGGTTACGTTCACAGATAGATTCATATTTTTTTAAATCTCGCTTAAGGCTCTGTTTTATTGGCTCAAAGGCAAGATCTACAAATGGATCTTCCACATCTGGATTAAGGTCATTCACATATTCCAGGATTGTAACAAATAAATCTGCTTGCTTATCCTTCGGTAATTTTTTAACCGTGTGAATTATATCTTTATAAAGAACGAATGAATTTTTACCCTCTGCCATTGCGTTCTATTTTAGGTGATATTTCTCTTTTAGTATCCATAGCCTCAAAGAGGGTTACTTGGTTAGACTCTGGAAATAGTTCTGGATCTGTCGTATAGTATCCTGCGGGAAATTTGGTAATCTTACAGAGATCAGTTTTCACCTCTGCAATTCTACCTGCTTTTTCCCATGTTGCTACGTAACGACAGATGTTAGCTCTTAAAACGCCCGTTTTCTTTGAGATCATCAGCATAGTGGAAGGTTGCTCCTTAAAAGCTTTAAAAACCTTTACCATTTGTGCTTCGAAATGCTTATCTTGCCCCTGTCCTGCGAAAGACTTTATAAGGCTTTGTTTACTCTCTGTATTCATAGCCTTATTTTTTTAGTTCAGTTAAACATTCCAATAATTCACTTCTCTTGTAGTACCGCCTGTTAGCAATACCATACGCTTTCACCTTTCCTTTATTAGTCCATGACCATAGGGTTGATGAATTGATGCGCAGAAAGTCGCAAGCTTGCTCACGAGTTAAAAGTTCGTCTTTAGCTTGTTGATGACTTAGATTCTTAGCCAAAGCCTCAAACTTGCGGTCCAATTCCTCTGAGAATAGATCTAACAACTTGTCTGTTGTTGTACCTTGTAAAATAATTGAATTTTCCATTTGACTTATGTTTTAAATTATAAGCCAAAATTGCGGGAGAGTTCGTGCCATGAACGGCTCGATTTCGTGCTTTTTACGGCACGATGTATTTTTCTTTTGGAATAAGTTTACTGCTTTATAAGTTCTTTAGCACTTTGATATGCCTCTTCTTTTATCTGTTGATATCCAATCTCCGCTAACCTTTTAATTGCACTCGGCAACACAAGGGCATAATTTTTTTCTTCGGCTAACCATTTTCTGAAGACTTCGGGTCTTTGAAATTCTTGGAGCAGGTTGTCTTTCCACATTCTCCTGTAAATAAAGCTGAACTCTGCTAAGGGGGTGGAACTATCCTTTTTGTTTTGGTATAGACGATCAAAGATTTTATAAGCTTTAATATCTACGAATACTTGGGGATAAGGATTATTGTCACTATTCCCAGAATCCGTTGATGTTTCTTTCTCCTTTTCTTTTTGCTCCAGACGACGATTCCTTTCCATTTCAATTCTAACCCTGGAAAAAACATTATTATCCGTACCTACGTGACCTCTTTCGCCAAAGGGAGTAGTAATTTTCCGTATAAAATCTAACAGCTTTTCACAATACTGAGATAGTTCAATATTAGACGTAAAATAATTAAACTCTGAAGCCTCTTGAAATTCTTCGCCAAAATTAATATAATCTGGTTCCATTGAGTCCACAACAATTAACAATGTATGATGGGTCCAATATTTCTTTTGTTCATTGAGAACTTCGGGAATGTTAATTTTAAAATTCTTGAAGCAGGTCGATTCAGGGGAAAGCTCCTCATGATAATATGAAAGAATTTTCCTCATTTTAACTTTAATTTCGGTGAGCTCTTTCTTTAAAAGATTATTATTTCTTAATTTTTCATAACGTTCAGTATATTTTTGGATATGGTGCTGAAAATTGAAAAGCGGCTCAGAAGACGCTATTTTTATCACTCCACTATACCGTCCATCTTTATGCAATAAAGGAAAGGAATTCATGGTTTGTGAAGCTTTCATTTTTTGACTTTCAAAAATCCATGCAATTATATTTAGTTCTTTTAATATCCTTTGGGATGTGGTGAACTCCACATCTGCCGAACTTCTAACTGCATTAGGTTCCATCAAAGGTACAGGCTCCTTCTCCCTATCTTCCATAAAGTTAACTTCTTCTCCCTGAGAAGACATAGAATGTAATATGGTGGGATCCAAAAAAGTAGGATTATCTAAATACCCCTTGATTTGGTTATACCTGACACGTACTGCTCTTTGTTCTTTTTTGGGGAATTTTTTCAGGTAATGCTCTAGAATAGAAAGGTATCTCTCATAATCTTTGTTCATTTGGTTTGAAATCCTCTCATCGGCCCAAGATTGTTTATAATTCTTATGTATCTCAACCAACACCTGATTAAGATCATAATTCTTCAAAGAATCCATTTGTTGGTCTGGCCAAGGAGAAGAGGGATGGTCTTTGGTAGCTATTTTAAAACTCAGTTGTAATACAAAATTGAGAAATTTAGCTATTTCAGTATAGTTCATCATTATTCAAAATAATTGAAGGAGTCAAGGGCTAAATCTTTATTGCTCTTCTTAATGTAACTCAAAAACATTTTTTCACTCCCGTGGCCTGTGATGTTGATCAGGTAAGTAGTGGGAACTTTCCCGTAATAATTTGTCGCAAATGACCTGCGGCCAACATGAGAGGTGACTAATTCCCATTTTTTAAAGGTGTCTAAGACATCTCTATAATCATTCTTAGTGGGCTCTACTCCTTCAGGGGCTATACATACCCGCCTTTTTCCTTCTACCTCTTCATCTAATCCCGCTAATTCGCATACTTGCTTAATATAATCGTTGTAACGCTGTTCTGATATCGCCCTGGGGAATTGCCCCCCTCGCCTATCTAAAACATTTTTAACCTGTTCTAAGAGGGGAATACTCATTAATTTATTAGTCTTCTGCTGCTTAAACTCCAGTAAAGATTTTTCATTCTCCACTCTTATCATATCAGGAGTAAAGCGCATAAAGTCGCTAATCCTTTGTCCTGTGTAACAGCTAATAACTAGCCAATCACGGGCATTTTGAAGATAATCGTGCGGGAGGTTGAGATTCTTTATCTTTTCTATTTCTGAAGGGTTGAGATAGATATGTTTAACCTCTTCCCTTTGTAGTTTTAATCCTTCGAGTTGATGGTGCGTCTTTAAACCCAGATAACGAGCATGAAAACAGATAGTTTTGATTAGAACTAATTCTCGGTGCTGAGTGTTCTGGGAATAATCTATTTCATTACTGAAATCTACGTAGGCTTTTTTAAAATCCTCATTGATTTCCTCAATCAGGATTGTTTTACCCAAATATTCTTGCAGCCTCAGCATCTTATTCTTTGTGACATTCACCTTCTTTTTATTGCTAGTGCTAATCTCATTCTTTCGGTACTCTAAATAGTAATCGATATAATTAATAAGATCTTTTGGTATTTCTGGTTTGCTCTCTTCTGGATTGTAAAAATTATCTATAGTTGTTTTTAGCCAAGTTTTACTAATTGCTGTTATAGGCGTGGTTTTAAATTTCCGCAGTAGGTAATTTTCCAATTCAGCTAAGGTATTGTTAACCTCTGTCTGAAGGTTTTTTACATCAACATCCTTGATCCTCCTCTTTGTATGGTAATTGTTCCAGTAATCTCTTGAAACCTCAACCTTAGTTTTAGCACCTAAAACGAAATCCTTATTTTGATCTCTGAAGAGAAGGCGAAGGTTAAGGTTTGCTTTAGGCTTAGTTGATCTGTAAAGAAAATTGACGGTAGCCATAGATGTAGTAAAACATTTGAATAAACAAATATAACTAATTGTACGGTACTTGTACGGCTAGACACAAATAAAAACAAACTCAATAGATCTATACAAAACATTTATAAATCTTCAATAGACTGTTTTTATTGGTAAAGGCTTATATTAGCCTACAAAGACAAGGATTTACCACTTCTGCTATTTTGCACCATTGTGGTGCCTCCGACTCCACTCTATAGCCCCGAATCACCTGTGATTACGGGGCTTTTTATTTTTAGGTGACAATTCAACTCCAATAATTATATATTACAATTTTTCAGAATCAATTCATTTAGCCGAGTAGAATACTTATTGGACAGTCTCTCCTGCTTAATCTTCAGGTACGTCCAAGATCCTGCCCACCAAATTTCATTTTTCCATTTTCCCTGAAGTTTAATTGATCTATCACCTTCATCAATTGTTCTTGCTTAGGATTTTCTTCTGAGAATAATTTCAACTGTTTTTGTTTGGCAGGAGTAAGTTTCATGGCAATGATCCCGGCCTTCTTATACTGATAACCTTCTTTAAAGATCATCTGGAGACCAGTCAAAGCCGATTTGACTAGTGTAATGCTCGAGTTAGTTGAAAAGGAGTATAAACACTTATACTTTCCCGATACTGCTTTAGATCATTTTTAAACGGATTCGTAAGTAAGAAAATTTGGAGCAAGTAACAATTGCTGTCCTGTCTCCTTAGTTTTTCTCCAATTTTAATGGCGTATATGGATACTCTTTCTTTAAGTCCGGCATAATCGCTGTACATACTTTCAAAAGCTATGGTGACAGCAAAATCTTTTTTAATAGCAGTAGCTTCTAAAGACAAGGTGGAGAGGCCGGGTAGATCTCTTTTTAAATATAACCTGAATACTGAAAATTCTTTCCGAACATACTCATCATGTAGCTCTACGAACTGTAAATAAACATCAACTACTTTAGAATAAGGATCATAGTTGAAAAAATCTTTAATGTAATAATTAGATCGTACCTCATTTCGACAATTTCCCTTTGCTTTTTTGTTTAAATACTTTATTGCCAGGAATTTTCACTAAATTGGAATATTCAAATCTAAAATTAAAAGCTATTTGATAAAGGATCTGGATAAGCTCCCACCTCTAAATAATGTATTAACCTATAGCTGTAGATTTTCCCAAATATAAATCGGAAGAATTGTCTATCATCTTATGGAGAAAAATTTCTTCATAATCCTGTTATGCCATTAGAAAAAAACGCAATGATTCGACCAGTAAAAATATTAATTGTTGAGGACGAAATGATCATTGCCGCAAATATTTCTCTTCAGATTACTGAAATGGGCTATGAAGTGTCAGGTGTTGTTCCAAGGGGGGAAGACGCCTTAAACCATCTTAGAGACAACCTTCCGGATATTGTTCTTATAGATATTCAGCTTAAAGGTAAGCTAGACGGAATAGAAACCGCACAAAGAATGAGGGAGTTCCATGATGAATTAGCAATTATTTATCTCACCGCTAATGCCGACGAGGTTCATTTTAACCGCGCTAAAACTACCAATCCTTTCGCCTTTATTTCAAAACCATTTAAGAAGCTGGATTTACAACGCAGTATTGAGCTTACCATAAACCAGCTAAAAGATACTACTACGCCTAAAAAATCTAAAATAGAAAACTCAACTTTTGTCTTAAAGGAATTCCTTTTTATACGCCACCAGGAAACGATGGTGAAGGTAGATATTAAAGCCATTAGATATATAGAGGCCGATCGTAATTACTGCCGGATATTTTGTACCGAAAAAGAATACTTATTGGTTACAACTCTTAAGGATATGGATAAAAAACTGCCTCAAAGGCATTTCTTCAGGATCCATAGATCTTACATCATAAACCTCTCAAGAATAGACGAAATAGCAGGCACTCACGTGGTTATTGCTAAAAAAGCCATTCCAATGGCCAAAGGTATGCGACCAGAACTGTTAAAAAAATTGCAGACCATTTAGTCTTAGATAAAGATAATGTCGTTTAGGACATGATTTTAGGTCATTCATCCTAACACGCTTGTATCTAATTTTTTACTGAAGTAAATTGATTTTGTAAATAATTTTAAATCAGGAAATTATGAAAAATGTCAATCTCTTTGCAGTTCTTATTACAGTTACCATATTGCAGACTGCCAATCTCTTTTGTCAAAACACTAATCAGGCTTTTTGGATACATGAAGATCAGGTAAAACCTTCTATGTTAAAAGAGTATGAAGCCGTCACCAAAGATTTTATTAATGCCTGTAAGGAACACGATCTTAAAGATGCAGACTGGGCTACAGCGCGTATTGAGGGAGGAACCTATTTAACTATTGCTCCCATTAATAGTATGGCCGATTTTGACAAAAATCCTATGGCTCCTTTAGCTGAAAAAATGGGAGAAGAAAACTTCAAAGCGATGTTTAGTCGATTTGATAAATGCTATGATATCCATCGCGATTATATAGTGCATTTGATAGAGGATATGTCATATATGCCTGATGGTGTTACCACAAATACTGTGGGAGAAGATTACAGGAAGTGGCATTTCTTTCACGTTGCACCACAAAATGTGTCTAGTCTTCGAACTAAAATGATGGAAGTTAAAACCCTCTACGAAAAAAAAGCTGCTAAACAAAACTTCAGGATCTATCGCAATGGTTTTGGAAGTTCAGGAGATTATTTTCTCGTAGTAATTTCAGCAAAAGATGCACAATCATACGCAAAAACATCTAAAGAAACAGACGAAATTTTAGGAGAAGAAGGTGAAAAATTATTTGATGAAATGATGCTATACGTTCATAAATATGAATCTAAAACTGGCCGTATGCGCCCAGATTTAGCTTATACCGCTAATTAAATCAGCACCTATGAAAAGCTTACTCCTTTATTGTATCCCTTTATTTACTATACTAGTTTCTTCAAACTACCTGCGTGGTCAGGACAAAAGTGATCAGGTTATTGTAAAACAGGTATATGAGGTTTTGCAGAATAAGAATGTGACTTCAAATGAGATTGCGGCCTTAACAAACCACAAAAATTGGGATAAAATCGAAGATACAAAATCAACTAACCACTCCATTTCTCTAAGAGCAATTATAAAAAATGAATGGCAGAGCATCCTATTCAAAAATCTCAGTTTCCAGCTATCAGGTAACAATAAGATAATAGTTACTGGCATAGTAAATGGGCGCAAATCAACAGAATGTGAATATGTCTCCACGAGATTCAAACATTACTGGTCTTTAAAAGATGGAAAAGTAATAGGATTTCTGGAATAACGAAAAACATACACTCATGAAGGAATTAGCATCATTGGGGCTCGCAGTAGTCATATTTATAGCCTGCAATCAACAAAGCAAACTCTACACTCAGCAATCACCAGAAATAGAAATTTACAAGGAGGTATTGGAAGCCTATGAAGAAAGGGATTGGAAAACTATGGAAACACATTATGCCGATTCCGCTAAAATAATTAACAACGTGATGGAAAAAGATGCTAAAAACTTAAAGCAATTTTTAGCACAAAAAAAAGAAGATGCGAGCCAGTTTTCAAACTGGGATTTTGCAGTTACTCAATCTGAGTATGAGATGGTGGTTAACGATAAGGGCGAAACCTGGGTAAATTTTTGGGGAATATGGAAAGGCACTTACAAAGCAAATAATAAAGTTTATACCATTCCTACTCATATCACCACACAATTTGTTAACGAGAAAATAGTGCGGGAATTTGGTTACTGGGATGTTTCGGAATTGACAAAAGATATTCAGGAGGCTAAGATTGATGAAATAAGCTCTTCAGAAGAAATACCCGAGAATTAAGCTGTTATTATACTATTACTAACTAAAAGCGGAGATGATGAAGACAGTAGGAATTATAGGCGGTTCGGGCTTTATTGGAAGCTACATAACCAGGAAATTTTTGGAAGAAGGTTACGAGGTAAAAGTCTCGGTTACCAGTATCCATAAGAGCGAAAAATATCAGCATCTTTTTGATCTTCAAAATTCAGAAAACCTCAACATCCGGGCCTTTAAGTTGGAGGATCTGGATACATTAAAAGATTTTATAAAAGATTGCGAGATCGTAATTCACAGTGGCACCCCCTTTCAACTGGATGTGAAAGACCCGCAAACTGAACTTTTTGATCCTACTATAAAAGGAACCCAAAATTTTCTTGAAGCAATAAGCGAAGTTTCGAATATTGAAAAAGTAGTTTTTATTGCATCTGTTGCAGCCTGGAATACCAATTTCCCTATGCCGGCGGGTGGCAAAAGCTTTTCCGATACTTTTGATGAAAAAGAGGACAGGTACACTAGTGAAGATAGCCATCCATACTCTCAAGCCAAATTTATTGCCAACCAGGTCGTTGAGAAATTCATCGCAGATAACCCAGAACTTAGATTTGAAATTTGTTCTGTTTCCCCCGTAATGGTAATGGGCAAATCTTTGTCTAATAGAGAAGACTCCACCTCTACCGGCTTGCAGTTTCTTATAAAAAACAAATTAGCGCCAGATGATTTTATTCAAACACTCTACGATAATAATGTTCCTTTTGCCGTGGTAGATGTTGAAGACGTGGCTAATGCCACATACCAGGCGGCCACGAAAAAGGGGTTACACTGCAAAGATTACCTTTTAACGAGTGAAACCTATAAAGTATGGGATATTCACCAAATGTTGAATCATAAAGAACCCAAAGAAAAAGCACAAGTCGTTTATAAAAACGATCTCGCAAAAACGGATTTAGGAATTCAGTTCAGGCCAGTAAGAGAAACCCTGAGGAGTTATTCTAAATGAGAAATTACCGAAATTAAAACATACTAATCATGAAAAAGTTACTAATTATTATGGCATTAATGCTAGTTAGCAATACCGGTATAGCCCAAGACAAACTTTATTTAATTTTCGAATTTATGAAAGTAGATAATGAGCAGGAACAAGCCTATATGGAAACCGAAGCATTCTGGGAAGAAATTCACGTACAATGCGTTAAAAATGGAGATATTCTGGGTTGGGATCTTTGGAGTTTACAGCCTGGTGGAGAAGATCAGGGCTATCAATACCTAACCGTAAGTATTTATAATGATCCCTTAAAAATGATGAGCAATGCCGGGAATTTTGAAGCCGCCCTTAATGCAGCATACCCAGACATGCCAGAAGATGATCTAAATGAAAAATTCTACAATACCGCAAAATCAAGAGACCTGGCAAAGCGTATATATCTAGAACAAATAGCGGTTACCGAAGGGGATTTTGATATGCCCCTGGGAACAGTTGCAGCAATTAATATAATGAAAGTTCCACAGGAAAATCACAGCATCTTTGAGCAAAATGAATCAGAACTTTTCCAGCCCATGCATCAAAAAGAAGTGGATGATGGCTTCAGGGCAAACTGGGATTTACTGCGTTATATGTTGCCTGCGGGAAGTGATGTTTATGCAACCCATATCACCGTAGATATGTATGAAAATTACGAACAACTTTTTAGCTCCTGGGCTAATCAGGGACCAGCTTTATCTGAAGAACAGCTTGGAAAAATTGAAGAAGCATTGACAATGCGTGATTTAAAATATAGATACATGGCTACGCTTCAAAGAAAGGTGCGGTAAAATGAAATATCTTTTATTCGATGAATTTTAATTATGGAAAAGTCAAACCAAAAGCCTGAGTATTTTTTACTCAGACCAGAAGTAGAAAAATCTTATGGCTATTCACATGCTGTAAAAATCGGAAACAGCATAAAAATTTCCGGTGCCGTGAGTATGGACATTGAAGGCAATCCTACCGCTGTGGGAGATTTTGAACAACAAATGAAAAACTGCTATTCCGATTTGGAGAAAGTGCTGAAACACTATAACTCCAGTTTTGACGATGTGGTTGTAGAAAATATATTCACCACCAACATGCCCAAATTTCTGGAATTTGCAGGCTATAGAACTAAAATTTACAAAACGCATTTCCCCACTGGATCCTGGCTTGGCGTAAAAGAACTGGCGCTTCCAGAATTTTTAATTGAAATAGAACTGGAAGTACATAAAACGCATTAGTCAAAATAATACAATGCAGATCCAAAAAAATAACTAAAAAAATTAGAAATCATGAACAGTCTAAAAACTAATTACAATATCGTTATTGTGCTATTTGTTTCAATATTTTCCTTTCAAACAAATGCTCAAAGTGCAGCAGTTGACCAATTGCATCAACTTTATATCCAAACTATAAATACAGGCGATCCTGGTAATTTAAACACTTTATATACTGATAATGTTTCCATTCGGAATTCGGATGGGAGTTTATTAACGGGACTTAATAATGTCAAAAAACAATACCAAGCCACATTCGATAACGGGAAGTACGATATCACTCTAAAAACTATAGAAGAACAAGACTTGAATGAAGATTATATGTTTGTGAGTGGCTCTTTTGTCTTTACCAAAATTGATGAACCTGAGGCAGTTCAAAGAGGCACATTTGTAAATATTTTGAAAAATATAGATGGCGAATGGAAAATTTATAAAAGCTATCGATATCCTGAAATTACCAACATTAAAAGTATTGTTGATGGCCTTTACAAATCCTTTGCACAGGGTGATATTCCTTCTGTTCTGGAAGCAATGGACGAAGAAATTATCTGGAACGAAGCAGAAGGTAACGCCTACGCCGATGGTAACCCATACATAGGTCCAGAGGCCGTTTTAAAAGGTGTTTTCGAGAGGGTTGGAGCAGAACATGAATACTTCAAACTTGATGACATCGAACTACATGAAATGAGCAACAATCAAGTTTTGGCCACCTTACGCTATGATGCTAAAGTTAAAGAAACGGGGAAAACTTATAACGCACAAGTTGCTCACCTTTGGACTATAAGAGATGGAAAAGTTAGTGCCTTTCAGCAATATGTAGATACCAAAAAATTAAATGATGCCATGAGCAAATAGGAAAATTCTGCAGGCTCCTCAACGTTTAAATCACAATTATCGGGTATAAAATCAGGAAGATCCATCTACTTTAAAATTAAAAAAATATTGAGTACCAGGAGTATAAATCACCTTCATAGTTCCATCTAATTGTCGCGTAAGTAGGTCAATAAGATTTTTTCCGAAACCCGTTCCTTTTGCAGGTTCTCCTTCGGTTTGTCCTATTCCATTGTCCATTACTAATAATTGAATTTCGTGATCCGATATTTTATCTAAATCGATTGTTATTTCTCCCGCTTTTTTATTCGGAAATGCATATTTAAGACTATTCGTTAATAATTCATTCACTATTAATCCCAAAGGGACAGCGGTATCAACATCAAGGTGTAATTCTGGCATTTCGTAGTGGATCTTAATACGCTCTTCTTCTCCAAAAGAATCAAGAATATGACTACCCAGATTTATAAAATAATCTTTCATTTCAATAGAAGACAGATATTCGTTCTGGTATAATCGCTGATGAATAATACTCATAGAATATACCCTGTTTTGACTCTCCTTCATCGCACTTATAATATTAGGATCTTTTATTTGAGCCGTCTGCAATGCTAATAGGCTGGAGACTACTTCAAGGTTATTTTTTACCCTGTGATGTATCTCTTTTAATAAAAACTCCTTTTCTTTATTCTTTATTTTCAATAGTTTATTCTTCTTACGATTATTGCTGAAACTTATGAAAAGTACCAATAACATGAGGAATAACAAACCTGCGATTAGACTTATTAAATTTTGATTTGTTTGCTGCTGCAGCAGCTCAGTTTTCTGCAGTTGAATAGTATTCTCCTTTTGGGTAACATTAAATTCTGTTTGGAGTTGAGAAATACGTTGATCTGCTTCCGCAGTAAAAACGATGCTATTCAGTGAATCATACTTATTAATCGAATGAAAAGCATCTTCAAATTGTTCATTCTCTGCATAAGCTTGTCCCAAGCTCTTATAAGCTTTACTCAAGAAAAAGCCATCTCCGAAATTTGGGGTGGCAACCTCAATAGACTTTTGAATATTTTCTATTGCAGCAGGATAATTTTCATTCTGGTTTTGCAACTCTCCAACAGCAAGATAAGAACGCATAAGCATAAAAGCATTATCTAAAAGATATGCATATTTTATCGCATTTTTTCCGGCTGCTTCAGCTTCACTAAAGTGATTTAGATAGACATTAAGATCTACAAGTGAAATATAGACATCACTCAAATTATTATAAAAGCCATAACGTTCCCCAATTTCTATGGAATGTTCATAATATTCCATAGCCTTATCGTACTGCTGAAGGCTTAGGTAATTATTTCCAACTACATAAAGCGTAAAATCGTAATCAAGATCAATTGTATTTCCTTCTTCAAAAAAAGAAAGTGACTTTAATCCATAATCAAGACCTTCCTCAAATTTACCTTGTTTCCAAAGCAAGTTACTGAGATCACTATATGCAAGGCCGATTGCTTTTTTGTCATTCAACTTTTCTCCTAAACTCAAGGACTCCAGGGCGTAGTCTGCAGCTTTGCCTAACTGTCCCCTTCGTTCATATACATAGCCCAATTGAGTGTTCAAGAAAGCCAGATCGCTTTCCTTTACTTTTGTTTTGGCCTCTTTGAGAACTGCTTCTGCTAAATCTAATTTTTCCTGTCTTAATAATATAGAACCTTCAGTAATTTGGAATCTTCCATGCCAAAGGCTGTTGTTTTTTTCTGAAGTAAGTTCTAATCCTTTTTTTGTAAATTCCAGTGCAGTACCCAAATTTCTGGTATGCCAGTAATAGGCAAGATCATTTAAGACTTCAAATTTTAGACTATCCCTGTCTATTTTCGCCAGAGCATTTTCCAGCTCTTGTAAATAAGAAACTCCAAAATTATCAGTTTTTACAAATACTTTTTTATACGGATCAGGTTTACTAAAATCAAAAATTTGTCCATAGGTTAAAGGACTGGCTAGCAATAATGAGAAAAATGCTAAAATGATTTGCTTCTTTAAAATCAAGGATCATAGTATTGAAGGTCCTAATAAATATAACATTAAATTACTGTTTTTAAGCCTCTTATTAGCTTATTGCTTTAAAATACCCTAAAGTAAATACAGCACAAGTCTATTCTAAAAGCTTTTACACGGTCAATTGCTACCAGATAGTCAGCATTTCTCACTCCGTTCCTGTACACCAATTTTCTTCAATTTACGGGGATGATGCCACGTTTCAAATAATGTTGAATAATTACATTCGCCTCTTAAGAGTGAAAATCTTTTAGTTTTTAAATATAACTTTAAAAGAACTCTTTATGTACACCGATTTTTATTTAATTGACAACGGCGAACTTAAAGCTCTGAAAATTAAATTGTTTCAAAAAATTAGGTATATTTAATAAGAAGCGCACGCTGGGTTTCTGATAAAGGTATTTCTGAAAAAGGCTATACCGGGCACGGGTTAAAGTAGGGGTTGAAATTTTTATTTCAAAATTCAGAATGGTTTACGGTCCGATAAATGACTACTCCGTTTACTTTCAAGCTGAATAATTAAGCTAAAATATTAAATCATGCCTATTTACATGGACCGTCACGATGTATCCAAAGATGTTACAGCTGAAGTTGTTGCAGACCTGCATCAAAAGGATTTGAAAATACAGCATAAGTTCAAATGTACCGGGTTGACCTATTGGTATGATGATAACAGAAAAACAGCTTTTTGTTTATATGAGGCGCCAAATAAGGAGGCAATAAAGGAAATGCATGAAAAGGCTCATGGCCAGGTACCGCATCAAATTATAGAAGTGGAGCCCAGCATTGTCGAATCTTTTTTAAGCAGAATTGAAGATCCGGAAAATTCAAAGAACACAGCATTAAACATTATTAATGATCCCGCTTTCAGAACAATAATGGTAGTGGGCTTGAAGGGTTTATCATTGCATCTTCAGAATTCATCTCAGTTTAAATCTTTACTTTCTAATCTGGATAAAAACCTCCTATGCGGACTAATCAAATACAAAGGAAAACTGGTAAATCAAACTGAAGAATGTTTTTTAGTTTCTTTTAAATCCGTTTCAAATGCTGTGCATGCAGCTTTTGATATCAGATCAAAATTTAAAAAGTCTTTGGAAGCCGGTAAGGAAAAAAGCATTTATTTAAAAATCGGAATAAGTGCAGGTGTTCCGGTAACGGAAAAAAATTCAATTTTTGAAGATTCTATAATTTTAGCAAAACGTATGTGTGAGTTTGTTAAGGGAGAGATCATCCTTTCATCTGAAGTTAATGATATTTATAAAAGTGAAAATTCCAATACAATTATAAAAATTGAGAATCTATGCACCCTGACAATGGATGATGAATTTTTTTTAAATCATTTAATGGATTACGTTGATTCCAGCTGGACAGATGTGAATTTAAAAGTAACAGATTTCAGTAAACCCCTTGGGTGCAGTAAATCCAAATTATATCATAAAATAAAATCACTTTCAGGTAATTCTCCCAATACATTTATCAAAGAATACAGGTTATCAAAAGCTTTAGGATTATTAAATAAAACCTCCGGAAATATTTCAGAAATTGCTTTTGATACAGGTTTTTCCAGTCCATCCTATTTTTCCAAATGCTTTCGCAAAAAATATGGAAATTCTCCCTCTGCTTACCTGGATTCCAGAATTAACTAACCCCATCTGGATCGAAACCCGGTAATTTGATCCAAAATTACCTGCATTATATCTAAATGTTACAGCCTTCAGATTTAACAGGTGGTATCTTGGATCAAAAGGATCTAAGCTTTATGCACCTGGTTCTTTGCATTAGTTTAATCACAAATTAAAACTCAAAATTATGTTCAATCTAACTAACGATTCAGAAGCAAATGTAATGCAGGATTTAAAATCTCAGATAAGGGGTGAAATTATTCTTCCTGCAGATGAAAATTATAATGAGGCAAGAAAAATTTACAATGCGATGATTGATAAACTGCCGGCTATTATTGTAAAATGCAAAGGTGTTGAAGATGTTATTACTACTGTAAATTTTGCACGGAAAGAGGGCATTGAAGTTGCAATTAGAGGTGGGGGGCATAATGGCCCCGGACTTGCACTTGTAGATGACGGGCTGGTAATCGACCTGTCACTTATGAAAGGCGTTCACGTGGATCCCGAAAACAGAACTGTGAAGGTTGAACCGGGATGCACCTGGGGAGATGTAGATATCGCAACACACAAATATGGTCTTGCAACCGTTAGCGGAATTATTTCCACTACCGGGGTTGGTGGTCTTACTTTGGGAGGTGGACACGGATACCTGACCAGAAAATACGGATTGACCATTGATAATTTACTTAGTGCAGATGTAGTACTTGCAGATGGAAAATTTGTGCATACCAATAAAAATGAAAATCCCGATCTGTTTTGGGCACTACGCGGAGGCGGTGGTAATTTTGGGGTAATCACCGCTTTTGAGTTCCGGCTTAATCCTGTTAAAAATGTAATTGCAGGACCAATGTTCTGGCCAATTGAGGAGCTGGAAAATACCTTAAAGTGGTATCGCGACTGGCTCCCAAAAATGTCCAATGATGTTTATGCTTTTTATCTTGTAGCAGAAGTACCCGCAGGAGATCCATTTCCAAAGGAGATTCATGGAAGAAAGGTTTGTGGCCTGGTATGGTGCTATACAGGTCCCGAAGATCAATTTGAAAGTATAATTCAGGAGGCCCGCAATGTAGCTAAGCCGCTATTCGAACATACCGGTGATATGCCTTATCCTGTGTTGCAAACATTATTCGACGGCTTATATCCTCCGGGTTACCATTGGTACTGGAAAGGTGATTTTGTAAAGGAGATAAGCGATGCTGCTGTAGAAGAACACAAGCGTTTTGGAACGGTACCTACAACCTTTTCTACTATGCACCTGTATCCAGTAAATGGTGCCGCTCACGAGGTAGGGAAAAGCGAAACTGCATGGAGCAAACGTGATGCTCGCTGGTCAATGGTAATTGCAGGGGTGGATCCGGATCCTGCAAATGTTGATGTTATAAAAACATGGGCCAAAAACTACTGGGAAACTGTGCATCCTCATACTCTTAAAGGATCTTATATAAATTTTATGATGGAAGAGGGACAGGAACGTATCGAAGCTTCATATGGTGGGAATTACAAGCGCCTGCAACAGGTAAAATCAAAATACGACCCGCAAAACTTTTTTCATATCAACCAGAATATAAAACCCAAAGGATAATCCGGTAGATTTAAAAAAGTCTAAATTGAAAGTTATACGAAAAAGTTGGAGCTGAATCTGGAAAAGATGCAACAGTTTTAACCCGGAAAATTTGAAAAATTAGTGGCAGAACCTGGCCTAATTTTAAAACCTGCAAAAGTGGTATAATGAATTAAACCTGCTTAAGTTGAATTCCAAACTTTATAAGCAGGTATAACTTCAGCGAGTTTTCTCGGTCCCATCTTACCTACAACAACTTCTAAATTTTCCTTCGGACAATAAACCGTCACCTTCGGACAACAAATCAGGGGGATCGTCCCTGATCGCTTGGCTTTTCCTCTAATAATCGCTTATTTAAAAGTGCTGCTAAGTATTTCAATTTTTTCCAGAAGCAATTAAAAAATTAAAATTTATTCATTTATAAATATGATTATGAGTGTTTTAAAAATTTTTATTATTGCCTTTTTCTGTGGATATTTACAAATTTCTGCTCAGTCAAAATTTAAAGTAACAGGCTTAGTGAATGATTCTAGGGGAGTTTCGATACCTTTCGCTAATGTACTTTTATTAAACCCGGCGGACTCCACGCTTGTTCTTGGTACTGTTGCATCTGATGATGGTTATTATACTTTAAAAAGCATAGTACCGGGCAAATATTTAATCATGGGAACTATGATAGGTTATAGTTCAATATATTCCCCGCCTTTTGATCTTATTTCAGATTATTCAGCAAATCCCTTAATTCTTTCTGAAGGAGAAAATCTTGAGGAGGTAAATATTTCTGTTGCCAAACCATTGTATCAGCAAAAAATTGACCGCTTGGTTATAAACGTGGAAAGCAGCATTGTTTCTGCCGGAGGATCTGCCCTGGAAATTCTGGAACGCTCTCCCGGGGTGCTGGTGAACCGGCAGAGTAAACTCATTTCCATTTTAGGTAAGGAAGGAGTGGTAGTCATGATCAATGGAAAAAACAATTATGTTCCTGTATCTGCCTTAATTCAAATGCTTGAAGGAATGCGGGCAGAAAATATTTCATCTATAGAATTAATCACCACACCTCCGGCAAATTTTGATGCAGAAGGAAATGCGGGGTTTATAAATATTGTGCTTAAAAAACGAACTGATCTAGGCTTTAACGGTTCCTTTTCATTATCGGCAGGATATAGCAATGACTACATTACCTCTAATAATATTAATCTTAATTATCGTACAGAGAAAATATATCTTTTTGGAAACTATTCGTTTTCCCTTGACGGCACCAATCAATCCATGGAGTTTTACAGAGAATATATCCAAAATGGTGATATGATTACAACCGAAACTTTTTCGGAAAGAGATCCTTTACAAAGAAATCACAACTTAAGATTGGGAATGGATTACCAGGTCACCTCAAAGACTATGACAGGATTTACCCTAAACGGTTATGACAACCGGTGGAGCATGGATGCATTGAACAGCAGCCTCACCACCGTGAACAAAAATCCTTCTTTTTATGTTGATCTACTGAATGAGGAGGTGAACCACTGGAAACATTTTGGGGTAAATTATAATATTAAACACAATTTTACAGAAGACCATTTTCTAAGCCTGGACCTGGATTATTTGTACTACCGGGATAATAATCCTACCAGTTATGAAAACATTTTTTTTGACGGGGACAGGAATTTCTCCAACACTCAGTTTACCCGCAGTGATAAATTTACACCTATAAAAATCCGCGTAGCAAAACTAGACCACTCCTTTATGTGGAATGCAATAAAAATTGAAACCGGTATTAAGGGTATAAAGACCCATTTCGAAAATGATGTGAAGGTGGAAACTCTTAGCAGCAGCGTATGGATTCCGGACCCGGGCCTTACAAATTTTAGTGAACTGGATGAAAGTATATATGCCGCTTATGGAGCTATGGACTTTATTATAAATGACAAAACTTCTTTTAAAGCTGGTTTAAGATATGAATTTACAGATTCCCAACTTGTGACGGATACTCAGGGG
This sequence comes from Autumnicola lenta, assembly GCF_031846515.1. Classification (NCBI taxonomy): domain Bacteria; kingdom Pseudomonadati; phylum Bacteroidota; class Flavobacteriia; order Flavobacteriales; family Flavobacteriaceae; genus Autumnicola; species Autumnicola lenta. The sequence continues at coordinate 61,943 of NZ_JAVRHO010000007.1, read as the reverse complement.
AAGGTAGTGGACAGGCAGTACGGGCTTTTTTTTCCAAGCATCTTTTTTAACAGAACAATTACTGAAAATTTTAATATAAATATTTCCTGGTCCAGAAGGATTACCCGACCTACTTTCAATGATCTGGCCCCCTTCGTAATTCTTCTTGATCCTAATACCTTTATCTCCGGAAATGCTTCCCTGCAACCCGCAATTTCAGATGCTTATAAAATTGACCTGGGTTATAAATCGGCCGTTTTATCTTTTCATTATACAGATGAAGAATTTACAATAGCAAGTTTTCAGGAACGTATAGATGAAGAGACCGGCAGACTTATTTTTGAAGCTGCCAACCTTGACTATACAAAGACTATGGGAGTAACTTTGGGTTTTCCGCTAAAGATCATCAGCTGGTGGCGCCTTCAGAATAATTTTAACTTAGTAAGTCAGAAAGTAAGGGGGTTTTACTATGAGGAACCTGTAGAAGTAAGTCTTAACAATGTTACAGCCAATATAATCCAATCTCTGAACTTTAGTAAAACATATACTGCCGAACTTTCGGGATTTTATACAAGTAAAAGTTTTTTCGGAACTGCTATTTACGACCCGGTTTACCGATTAAACTTTGGATTGCAAAAAGAGTTTGGAGAAACAGAGGGCATCCTTCGGTTTGCTGTAAATGACATCTTTGATTCTTTTGAATTTCGCGGTGGTACAAATTTACCAGCACAAAATCTAAGAACCCGCAATTTGTTTGATTTTTCTGCCCGTACCTTTACCCTTAACTATTCCCGATCTTTAGGTAATAAGAATCTTAAATCCCGCACCAGAGAAACAGGAGCAGAGGAAGAGAGGCGCAGGATAAATTAAATATAAAAGTTAGCAGGTAATTATAATCCAAGAGGTTTAAGATCAGTAATAGATCCAGGAGCGTTTTATTATTACGGATTAGTACTGATGCGTTAATTTTAATTATCAAATAAGTTCAGTTGTTCTTTGTCATTTTGATTTGTTTGATATTCGGTTAAGATTTCGTTCAAAGGAGTTTGATCGAATACTGAGATACCTAATATTTGCACGATTTCATAGATTGAAAGCTTTCTTTTCATTTCATGCTTGACACTTGCTACAATGAGGTAGGTGCATATGGCAATCCAAATGTAAATGTTGACCGCGTTTTCTGAATGTCCCCATATTTTTAATTGTTAGGTTTTGTTTTATCCATTTAAAAAAAGTCTCAATTTGCCATCTATTGCGGTAAAGTTTGGCTATTTCCAGAGCTGAAACTTTATGATTATCAGAAAGAAAAGTAAGCAGGATATCATTTTGATCATCGTATTATTCAACCAGCCGTAGCGGTTTGAGATAAAGTTTACTTGATTTATAGCCAGCCAGAAGGATCGTCTTATCGCTTTTCAATCCAAATCTAAGATCGATGTTGTAATTATGTTCAATAACAGTATAATCCATCTTAGTCTTGGCTCTGGAAACGAAAAAGGCGCCCATTTCATGCATATGTTATAATGCTGCAAAATCTATATATGCTTTATCTATAAGTTATAAGGTATCAAAGCAGAGCGCAATCGGCAAATTCTGGCAAATCGGTAGTTGGTTTTGGCTTCGGGAAGAAAAAAAGCTACGTGATAAAACATTACTCAGCCGCAAGTGGCGCTTTTTTTCGGTAAGTTTGGAAAGTTCCAGTTTGTGAATAGCGGACTTTTAGCCGGTGCCGATCAAGGAAATTAAGGTCGAAAATTGCCACTTTTCAGGCTCCTTTGCGGCGAACAAAAAATTAAAGACGCCTTATAACAAAATATAAAAACAATGCTCAAACCTGTTCCAAATCGAAACTTCGTGCGTGCTTGCTGCGCCTGATTTTCCTTCGGAAAATCGCGCTTGCCCGCAGCACGGTTTTTATATGGGGCGATATGTGCGCTCATTGGCTCGTGATATACTTGATTGATTTACTCGCTTTCTGATTCCGAGGTGGTACCGTTTGTTTTGGTAGGCTTTCAGGCAAGTACAAATATCACGTAAGGAGTTTCGGGCTGTTAGTTGACCAAAGAATAATTGAATAAATTGATTCCAACAATTGAACTTCCTAGTTCCGTGGTTACCGTCGTATTTAGAAACGCACTTTTCAAACTCATAGCGGTTGATAAAATGTAAAAGTTGAGCGAAAATATATTTACCTGTATTCATAGCTTGCCTCAAAAGAGAGCAAAGCTACAGATCAATTCAAATCAAAAAATCAAATAACATCGATAAGTATTTTACTATCAGATAATTATTAGCATTTTTAAAAAATCAACTGATCACTAGTAAATTGACAATACAAATTGAAGCATAGAACGTAAAGAAGGTTTAACAATACTTTACCAGAAGGACCACCTCTGTATAAGGCTAAATAAGAGTATCTTGAAAATTAAAACAGAAAGCTGTGTGACAGGTTTCTGTTTCAACTTAAATAAAGGCGGTGGGTGATGAAGACAGCAAATAAGACCAGAAGCAGGCAAAAATCTTTGTCCGGTCATGAAGATACAGTGGCAATTGCTTCTAAAAAAGAACTCCAGAAAATTTTAATGATTACTTCTTTTCCTCCCAGGGAATGCGGAATAGCCACTTATTCACAAGACCTCATTAAAGCTTTGAAAAACCATTTTGGTAATTCTTTTAAAATACAGATTTGCGCACTTGAATCTAAATTTGAAAAGCATGATTATGGAGAAGAAGTAAAATTAGTTCTTGATACCGATGATATGGATTCATATCATTTTGCTCTAAGCCGCATAGCAGCTGACACTACAATTAAACTCGTCGTTATTCAGCATGAATTCGGCTTCTTTAAGAACACCGAAAAAGAATTCCTCCTTTTTCTTCAATCTTTAAAAATTCCGGTTGTTATTTGTTTTCATACCGTACTTCCCAATCCCGGGGAAGATTTAAAAGCACATGTAAAGCAAATCGCCCAAAATGCTGAATTTTTAACGGTTATGACAAAAAATTCTTCCCGAATTCTTCAGGAAGAATATGGCATAGCGAAAAATCATATTAAAAGAATCCCGCATGGCACTCACCTGGTCAAGCATACTGGTCGTGACATCCTTAAAGAAAAATATCATTTTGAAGGAAGACAGATCCTGTCAACTTTTGGTTTGCTGGGCCCGGGAAAAAGTATCGAAACCACTTTAGATGCCCTTCCTTCTATTATTCAGGAATTCCCGGATGTACTCTTCCTGATAATTGGCAAAACTCATCCTTCTCTCCAAAAGCAGGAAGGAGAAACTTACCGGGAAATGTTAAAGCAGAAAGTGGAAACACTCCATCTAAATGAGCATGTAAAATTTATTGACCGTTTTGTAGAGCTTCCTGTACTACTCGAATACTTACAACTTTCGGATATTTACCTGTTCACTTCCCGCGATCCCAACCAGGCCGTTAGCGGCACTTTTTCTTATGCACTTAGTTGTGGCTGCCCCATAATCTCTACTCCTATTCCTCATGCCATAGAAGTATTGGGCAACGATAAGGGCATTATAGTCGATTTTAGAAGTCCCACTCAGTTAGGACAGGCAGTGAGAAAGCTTTTAAGGGACAATAACCTGAGAAAAAACCTTTCTTTTAATGCTTTACACGCCACTGCTCATACCGCATGGCAAAATGCTGCTATTGCACATGGCATTTTATTTAACAAAGCAGTCAGCAATCAACTGGAATTAAAATTTAAAAAACCTGAAGTTAACCTTGATCATATCAAAAATCTGACTACAGATTTTGGGATCATACAATTTGCGGTAATTTACCTGCCCGATATTTCTTCGGGATACACCCTCGATGATAATGCCCGTGCATTGATCGCCATGTGCAGGTATTATGAAAGTTCGGGCAAAAAAGATGCTTTAAAGTACATCAAAATTTACTTCAACTTTATAAAATACTGCTATCAACCTGATGCTTCTTTTCTAAACTATGTAGATGCCGATAAAAATTTTACTGAACAAAATTCCACTGTTAATCTGGAAGATTCTACAGGGCGGGCCATATGGGCATTGGGATATTTTTATCACATGGCAGATTTACTTCCTGAAGAACTTCAGCAAGAAGCAAAAGAAGCCGAAAGGATTATCGAGGAAACAGCCCAAAGAATTTCAGAAATACATTCTACCAGGGCCATGGCTTTTATTATAAAAGGACTTTATTATTATAACCAGAAAAAAAGATCGGCTGTTCACCTTGCACTTATAGACAAATTTGCCGACAGGATGCTTCAAATGTTCCGTCATGAAACTGACGAGGTGTGGCGGTGGTATGAATCTTATTTAACTTATGGCAACTCTGTCCTTTCAGAAGCAATGTTATGTGCTGCCCTTGCTACAGGCAACGAAACTTTTAAAGAGGTGGCTAAAACTTCTTTTGACTTCCTGCTATCAAAAATTTTTCAGAATGATCGTATCTGTGTCATTTCAAATCAAAATTGGTTGCATAAGGGTGATGATGTAAAAGAAGTAAGTACTGGAGGAGAACAACCCATAGATGTAAGCTATACCATACTTGCCATGGAAAAATTCGCTAAAGTTTTTCAGAATGACGGATATGATTTGAAGAAAAAGCACGCGTTCAACTGGTTTTTGGGAAACAACCACCTGCACCGCATAATTTACAACCCGTGTACCGGGGGATGCTACGATGGCCTGGAAGCTACTTATGTAAACCTTAACCAGGGGGCAGAATCAAGCGTAAGTTATTTACTGGCACGGCTCTCTTTTCCCGCAGTTTCTTCGGAAGCTACCGCAAAAACAGAAAAAGCCTTGCTTAAAAAAGAAGATTAAGCAATGAAGATTGCCATACTTTCCCCCATCGCCTGGAGAACGCCTCCTAGAAACTACGGACCTTGGGAGCAGGTAGCTTCAACGATTTGCGAAGGACTAATAAAATCGGGAATCGAGGTCAGCCTTTTCGCAACCGGAGATTCCATAACTTCCGGAACCTTAAAGTGGGTGTGCGAACGCGGCTATGCCGAAGACCCGGCAATTGATCCTAAAGTTTGGGAAAGCCTCCATATTAGTAACCTTATGGAGCAGGCTGGGGAATTTGACCTTATTCATAATCATTTCGATTTTCTACCCCTCACCTATTCGTCTTTAATTAAAACTCCAATATTGACCACTATTCATGGTTTCTCCTCCCCTAAGATTTTGCCGGTTTATCAAAGATATAATGCTAACACCCACTACATATCCATTTCAGATGCTGATCGCCATCCATCTTTGAATTACCTGCGAACAATACATCATGGAATAAATCCTGAAGATTTTCCGTATTGTGAAGAAAAAGAGGATTACCTGCTTTACTTTGGAAGGATACATCCCGATAAAGGTACTCATACAGCCATAGAAATTGCCCGGTTAAGCGGAAGCAAATTAAAAATAGCAGGGTTTATACAGGATAAAGAATATTTTGATGCCCGGGTAGGTCCTCATCTTGACAGCGGAAAGGTGGAATATGTGGGAAATGCAGATCCCGAATCAAGAAAACAACTTTTAGGTAAGGCAAAAGCCCTTCTTCATCCAATATATTTTGATGAACCATTCGGCCTTAGCGTGGTTGAAGCTATGATGTGCGGTACCCCTGTAATAGCCTTTAACAGGGGCAGCATGCCCGAACTTATTCTTAATGGTACAACGGGCTTTTTGGTAAACACCGTGGAAGAAGCTATAAAAGCGGCAGAATCTCTGCATCTTATTTCTCCGGAAAACTGCAGGAAGCATGCACTACGCAATTTTAGTACGGGGAGAATGATAGAAAACTATCTTGAAGCATACCGGGAAATTCTCAGAAGCCGGTGATATTTCAACCTGATACTAATGGTCTGTGGTTAAAGCATGTAAAAGTTCATCCATATTAACCACAGCGTAGGTTGAAGAATAATCAGACACAGCATAAGGCAAAATAAGGCTTTCGTTATGGATAAGTGCGCCGCAGGAATACACCACATTAGGCACATAACCTTCCCGCTCTTCTTCCAGGGGAGAAAGTAAAGGTTCTTTGAGCCTGCCAATTTCTTTGGAAGGATCTTCAAGATCAAACAAAGAGGCCCCAATACAATACCGCCTCATTGGCCCTACGCCATGGGTAAGCACAAGCCAGCCTTCTTTGGTATATAACGGAGGGCCGCAATTCCCTATTTGGGTAAACTCCCAGGGAAATTTTGGCTTCTGAATAATCTCAGGATTGGTCCACAACGTAGTTCTATCAGAATACATCAGGTAATTGTTCACCCCGTCTATCCTGGCAAGCATGGCATATTTACCTTTTATTTTCTTCGGAAAGAGGGCCAGATTCTTATTTTGGGCGCCATCTCCATGCATAGGCATAATTCGGAAGGTGTAGAAATCTTCAGTACAAATTAGCTTCGGAATTATGGTATGTCCATTAAAAGCTGTATAGGTGGCATAAACCTTCTGCGACCCGTCATCTTCAGTAAACCGTACAAACCTTGCGTCTTCAATCCCGCGACTTTCAGAAGCAGAAATAGGAAATATTACCCTTTCAGAAATATCGGAATCCATCTTAAATTCTAGGTCGTAATAAGAATCTACAAGCCATGTCATTTCTTCAAGAGCCATTCTCCTGTCCTGACTGATATTACGGTCTTCCAGAAAATTTTCAACAGTATCTTTTAGCACATGATACTCAAAACGCTCAGGAAGTGAATCCATAATTACTGAAGAATATTTATCGGGAATATCCATCTCCTTCATTTTTTCTACAAAACGTTCCTTATTATAGGACTTCTTTTGCCCAATAGTTGCCGCATCAATATGATTGCGGATCTTCATAATATGGAGGTCGTTATTTTTGTCCAGGATACCCCTGCGAAAAACTATGGAAGAGAGGTGACCTTCTCCTGTAGCCCTAAAAGAAAAAAGCACTCTCTTTTCCCCTTCTGCCAGGAAGGACTGATCAAAATCTTCAATAATGGAAGGATTAAAAAACGCGGCAGATTCAATGGAATATTCCATGGTACAATAGGAACCAATAAGCATTTTTCTTTCATCAGAAAGTTCCTTATGATCTACTTCCATGGCTTCCAGTGTACCACGAATATTCTCAAAATGCCTAAAAAAGATCCTGGAAATATTTCTATGCCGCCCGCTAAAATCCCGCAGCGTATGCTCCAGCTCGTGGTTCAGCTCCTTTTGGCCCATAGCCATAATGCGGGTTATAAGATTTCGGGTACGGGATTCTCCGTTGTTAAAGAAACGTGCTACAACCCGGCTGGAATCCGGTAAAAATTTGAAATCTTTTCTTTCTACTCTAACGCGCATATTCTGTAAGGACTTTTCGAGCTCCTCTAAATGTACTTTAATTTATTCTATTAAATGTTTAAAATTTTCACAATCAATCACCTGGAAATTTTAAACACAACCTATCTTCTCAAACTTCGTTAAGCTTTAAGGTCTAAAAAAGAATTCCCGATGACACCATATTTTGTCTTGCCTATCAATATCTTAGTCAGGTAAAACAAATAACATGTCTCAACGCCTCCTCACAAAATGCCGACTTAAACTAGCTTTTAGAATGTTATAACAAGCTCTTCTAAACTAAAAAGGCAAAGTACGTCAACAGTAAAATGGAAGATCCCTTATTAGAAGCTCTGTCCTAAGGCGGATTCCAGATGGAGGAACTGGCGCGACTACGTTATCCTGATGGTGTATTGATCTAGAACTCCACTATTTGAGTAGCAAACTCAATCAAAAATATGATTGAAACTGCATAAGTCAGAGAAATCACATAATACCAAAAAATATCTTTTAGTCCTCCAAGGCTTCAAGCAATGTAAAGGTGAATACGGAACCCTTGCCCATTTCACTTTTTACCCTAAGTGATCCACTATGCCGTTGAATGATCTCATTGGCGAGATATAGGCCAATTCCAAAACCGGAATATGTTTCTTCATTATTTCCATCTACACGGTAGAAGCGTTTAAAAATTTTCTTCTGACTCTCCTTTCCTATACCAATCCCGGCGTCCTTTACACTTACTGAAACTTTACTTTCGTTTGCTTTGTTTATCCTTACTTCAATATCGGGATTAAGAGGTGAATATTTAATAGCATTTGTTACAAGGTTAATCAGGACCTGTCCAATACGATCCTTATCTCCGTAAACGTCACATTCATAGTCCCCGGTGATATAGATGTTATGTCCTGTATTGGTATAATTGATATCCTGAACAGTCTCTGCTATAAGGCTGTTAAGTGAAAAGGTCTCCTTCTGGAGATCTAGTTTATTTTTTTCTATACGGGATAAGTCCAGCATTTCTGAAATAAGTCTGGTCAACCTGTTAATCTGATGATCTACGCGCTCCAGGTACATTTCGTAAGGCTTTCCTGAGATCTCTCCTTCTTTTTCCTTTTTTAGAAGGCTCAATAACAACTGCACATAACCTTTAATAGAGGTAATAGGGGTTTTAAGCTCATGACTCACCATCTTCAAAAAGTCTTCCTTACGCTTTTCCTCCAGCTTTATTTTCTGAATCTCTGTAGCAGTACAAATCCACATCTGAATTTTACCATTTTCATCTTTTACCGCCTCTGCCCTACTAAGATGCCATTTGTATTTGTTTTTTTTGTTCAGGTAACGGAATTCCATTTCAAACTCTTTTCCCGATTTCAAAGAATCCTGCCAGTTTTTAAAATAATCTTCCTTTTCATGAGGATGGATATAGTTCATCCAGCCCTTCTCTATAAGCTCCTCAGCTGTAAGCCCTGTGTAATCTAACCAACCCTGGTTAAAATAAACAAAATTACCATGAGCATCAATATTAGCCACTTTTTCGGGCAATAAATCTGCAAGTTGTTTAAAACGGGATTCACTTTCTTTTAGAAGTTCTCTGGATTTCACCATCTCGGTAACGTCTACAGCCATGTTTAAAATTCCGTAAATTCCACCTTTTTCATTACGCAAAACCTTATAGGTGAAATTAAAATAACCCGTTTGAAGTTTGCCGTCTATCATTAAATCTACAGGATCTTCTTTGCCCCAATAAGTCTCCCCGGTCTCATAAACCTCTTGAAGCAAATCATGAAAGGGTTGCCCTTCCAGTTCGGGTAATGCTTCTCTTAAAGTCTTTCCCACAACCGAATGATCTTTCCCCCACAGCTCTATCATAGCATCATTAGCTATTTCAATAGTCATTTCCCGACCAGTATATAGTGCTGTAGCAACATCGGCTTCTTTTATAACAGATCTAATGCGATGTTCCTTTTCCTTAATCAACTGCTCCTTTACCTTTTCTTCATGGACATCTACTACAGTTCCTATCATTCCCTCATATTCACCCTCGGCACTGTAATTTGGACTCCCGCTGTCCAAAACCCAGCGATAAGTTCCCTCCCAATTCCTCAGTCTAAAACTTATAGTGAAATCTTCCTGATTATTATTTGCTTTCGTAAAAGTTTCCCTTATTCTCTTTTCATCATCGGGGTGTACAGCCTTTAACCAACCAAAATCTTTACTTTCGCTCTCGATCTGGCCTGTATATTCGAACCAGTTTTTATTCAAATAGTGATTCTGACCGTCAGGACGTGTAATCCAAATAATTGCCGGTACAGTGTCTACTAATTTTCTTAGCTCATTTTCACTTTCTTCCAGTTTTTTCCTTGCCATTACTTTTTCCGTCACATCTACAGCATGCACAAAGATTCCATCTACCTCATTTGAAGCATCCAGGATTGGTTGATAAACAAAATCCAAAAATGAATTTTTTAACTCCTGTTTACCTACGTAAAGCTTGATTGGTAGTTCACTCCCGGTAAAAGTTTCTCCGGAATTATAAACGTTGTCCAGCATTTCAAAAAATCCCTGATTTTCTATTTCCGGCAAAGCCTCCCTTACAGTTTTCCCCAGGATTTCCCTGTTCCCTACCAGTTGAAAATAATTATCATTAGCCAGTTCAAAAATATGCTCCGGCCCGCGTAAAATACATATCATGGCAGGGGCCTGGGAGAAAATATCATGAAAATTTTCGAGATCATTTTTCTCATTTCTTTTCCCAACAGGTTTAACATCAACTTCATTAAATGAAATTAGAATGAAATCTAAAGAATTTCCCTGTGGATCCAGAAGACCTGCATTAATAAGGAAGTTCTTCTTTCCTTCATTAGGAAGCTCCAGTGAAATATTTAGATCTGTAATACCGTGCTTACCACGCTGTTTGTTTTCCAAAACCTGGTTTAGCTCCTGAAAAAGCGGAATATTTTTTAAACCAAATTCAAAATCGTTGTTCCTTTGCAGTTGAAATGTGCTATAAAACTCACTGTTGGCTTCTATTATACTTCCATCTTTATCAACCACTACCACAGGTTCTTTTATGATATTAACAATGGATTTTGCACGGCTCATTTCTGCAGCCCTTTGTTTCTTAGGGATATTAGCATCGTTAATAATATTCTTCATGGAAATACTTCTTGTAGTGATCTTAAAAAAGAAATTCTTATCAAAATTACTATTTAATTTAAATTATGATTTGTTATTCTAAATGTAAAAAGCTTACACTTTAAATAGATAAAAATAAAGTTTGCAATTACGGCGGCTCTTATTTTACTTACTACTGAAAATGGGCTGAAACTTACAGCTTTTGAAGCAGTAGTCCAAGAAAGCTTAATTTTACAATTGAATACCAAAATTCACAATATTAGAAAAAATTCCTATTCGACTAATTTGTTTCCGTTCCTTTTTTGTAAAAGCTCGTTCATTATTTCTTCATCAACCGGAAAAGGTTTTACTTAGCTGTAAAATAATGGGAATCGTGCGAAAATTAAGAACTGTTGCACAACCGTAAATAACATTCAGGCTTTTGCGATTAAAGAGCCACTGTTCTAGTAGTAGATTTGGAAGGCCAGGTAAAAACGTTACAAGTCGGGATAACTGTCTTGTTAAGAATCGAGAATGGTTTTGCGGTTTGAAGCTTTCCTGAGCGAGATGTGCTATAAAACAGTCTATGCGTTAAAATGGCAATTTTCGACTTATTAATCTCGTGCTTCTCCTTCCTCAATTCTCCTGAAGCTTCCCATTAGGCTTAAGAACAGTAAATAAAAGACTTTTTTACGGCAACTTCTGCTTCCGAAGAAATTATGAAAAATACTATGATCGATTTGAAGTCATTTATAAATCACTTTATAGAAGTCCTGGAATCTCCGTTAATTCTCTTCAGCCTAATCCCTACCATAAATGTAATTAGAGCCAGAATTATCCAGAAAACATCTATAAAGAGGATATCGTGGTGTGCTTTTGCAAAAGATTTCCAAAACCAGTTGCCAGAAATGACTCCGTTTGCTACAGGAATCATTAATCCCAATATTGCACCTAAGATCAGCGTATATTTATTCGTAAAGAAATTGTCTTTCTTCAATGTAAAGAGAAGGATAAGTACCAGCCAGGCATAAAAGAAGATCTGGTAAATGCTGGTCATTCTTTCGGGATCAAAATCGTATATAAACAACTTGACAGCGACAAATGTGAAAGCCGTAGCAGGATACATCGTTAAGCAGATCGCAATAAAACTCCAACCCAGCCAGGCATTAAACTTTCTTTTTTTCTCAGTAATATGCTTTTTATCTCTGGCAACCAGCCATATCAGAATTCCGGAAATAATCACGAAGCAGGAGATAATCCCGAGAATAAAATAGATAATTTTTAACCCTAAGCCTCCATAATCACCAAAATGTAGACGTTCCATAATTCCTGTGGCGCCATCAACATAAGATGTATTTTCAAACGGATTTTTTTCTGATACAATTTTCCCTGTTCCCGCATTAAAGACCAACTCGCCTCGTCCAATAAACTGTTTTCCATATTGAGGAAATCCTTCTACTCCAACGTGCATGTTTTCGTCACCGAAATTGTAAAAAGTAACTTTTTCTATATTAAAATCGGGCCAGTAAGATTCCGTTTTCTTGACAAAACTGTTAAGATCTGGGGTTGCTTCAGACTTTTTCATTGCCAGGGGAAAATCTTTGGTACCCACCCCAAGATCTTCAAACATTTTTTCTGAATCACCCTCATAAACAATGGATATTACAGGCGGTGCCACAATTGCAGTAGCGATAATAAAGAAGATTCCTGTAACCGCATAGATAAACTGAAATGGAAGCCCAATAACTCCCAGTGCAGTGTGGGCCTCGGTCCAGATATTTTTAAGACGGGCTTTCGGCCTGAAGATGAAGAAGTTTGAAACTATCTTTTTCCAGTGAACCAATATCCCTGTAATAATTGCAAAAAGAAAGAAGAAGGCAATGCTGCCTGCCAGAAGATATCCACTACTTCCATATAAATTGAGCTGCGCCAGGAAATGTAACCGGTAGAGAAATTCTCCTATTGAATAATTACTGGCATAGTCATAGGTGTTTTGAGAATTTATATCCATGTAAAAAAACTCTCTTCCAGAAGCGTCTTGTTGTACTGTTGTATCCTTAGAGGGTGTCAAATTGACGCTTAGCCTTCGCTCTTCAAAGTACTTCGTAAAGGATATGTCACGACCGTAGGTGGAATGCGTCTGGTCTAGCGAATCCATCATCGTATTAAAATTCGCATTACCAAAACCTTTTTCTATCACAGGTTCATTTCTCTCCCAGCTAATAATCTCATCCCGAAAAAAAGAAAAAGAACCGGCAAAAAATATGATATAAAGGCCTACACTGATAATAATTCCGCTTACCGTGTGCGTGTGGAATAATATATTATAAGTTCTATTAGTCATCACTTAAATAATGGGGTTATAGCTTTTTCCGAAGTAAAAAAGGATACTAAAAAGTAACGTAAGCAATAGATAGATTCCCCAGATTTTCCATCCGTTTTTTGCAAGGAAAGCAATAATTAAAAGTGCGGACCATAAAATAAATCCTCCAAATCGAAGCGTCATAAGCACATGTACATGATTCACCCAAAAAGCGAGTGCAATGTGAAGGGATTCCATCACCAAATAACCACCGATTAGGCCGGCCGATATTTTCGCAAAGCGTTGGCTTTTTAATTTCGTCAGGTATTTTTTGTTTGCCGGCATCAGATGAAAATAATTTCGGTAAGAATGGAAATCATGAAGATAATCGTGAGAGTGCTAAATGTCAGGAAACCCAGCGGTGCCAGAAGTACAGTAGTACTTGCCACAGTCATAAGGATTACTATACCTGCGAAACTACCAGATCCAACACCATAAAAAATAATGCTGAGAATAAGCGCTATAGCTATGAGACCATAACCTAAATATTTTGAAGGTAGGCGATGATCCCGAACCCACTTCTCAAGAAACAACGAGCTACTTAACTGTACCTTCTCAGAGGTGTGGTATAGGACAAAAAAACCTAAAAAAGTAATGGAAATGATGAGGGTTAGCATAAACAAAAATTCCTTTTTAGCTCGTACAGTAAAAATTAAACTTAGCTAGTTTACAGTACGATTTTTTGAGTGGCACACCTCCATGTAGCCTTATATGAAGCTTTTTCAGTTCGTCCAGCTTCATTTTCATCATAAGTTGTCGCCTCAATAAAGTGAGCGCCTTTTTCCTCCAGATTGAATGTAATTACTCCTTCAGAATTGCTTTTTTCTTCTTTCTTTTTACCCGATGGCATAAAAACTGTCGCCGTAATTCCTTCTTTCGGCTCTCCTTTAAAATAAGTTTTAAAACTACGTACTCCGGAATCTTTGGACTGTTGTTCTTCCACTAAACTTAATTCAGGATTTTCTTTAGTTACCGGTAGTACACCTGAAGAATTTCCTGCCCAAATATTCGCAAAGGCATTAAATTGATAAGCGGTTCCATCTCCGGGATCTTCAGCAGTATGTGCTATTTCCAGTCGGTATGCTCCTTCTTTTTCAGGTGTAAAGGCCGCAGTAAAATGATCTTCATGGGCGGTGGTTTTTAGTTTTACCCTCTCCCCATTTGGCTGTACCATGTAAAGTTGAAATTCTGCTACGTTGGAGTACCAGTCTACTACTTTTTCAACACTGCCGTCAGCAAATTCACTGTAATAAATTTTCACTTCCTGCTCCTTTCCTGGAACAGCCCGAGCTTCAGTATCGATTACAAGAGCATGTGCATGAGCAATAACTGCCTTTAGGAAGAGGAAACTGAATAACAATAAGGTAGATCTCGTAGTTTTCATTTTAAATATTATTTGTTGCTGATTAGATTATTTTTTATTCCAGACCTCCCGACTTGCTCAACATGTAATTGACTAACAGAAGCCGCAGAAGCATTCTTTTCGCTTTCGCATCTATTTATTAAGACTAAGTCTAAATTAAAACAAATGTAAATATTTTCCTGAAGGAAAAAAGGAAGCTTATAACTTTTTTCATTTTTATTAATATCAAACTCAGATCTTCTGTCCTATAATGGATCTCTTAACGCATTGGTAACTAAAAATGCCGAACCTTAATTTACTGATAACGTGCATCAGGGAAAACACGATTATTTTTGACTTAAATATTAAAATTGACGATATGATCTTAGAAAAAGAAAAAAAGCTAATCCGTGAGACAATTGAATTTCCAGTACAATATGACCGGGTACAACAAACCATCAGAGATGCCAAAAAAATGATGGTGTGTGACATTAGAGGATGGGGAAAAATCCAGTTTATGAATAAACCTGAACAGCGGCAGGATGCAATTGGTGAAGTAATCGCTAAGCTTCTGAACGAATATCATTTCAAAGAAAACCTGCGTTGCGATGATGAACAATTAAAAGAGGATATGGTTTTTATATAATCAACCCCTCTTTTGGATGTAGCAGCACGTAACTGAATTATTTAAAGTTTAAAAATGGCAATTTTCGTGCTCCGGTTTCCTTTTTAAACAGCCAGGATATAAAAGTCTGCACCGTTCTTTCTTCATTTTTACTGAAAAATTAGCTTTTCTTCTAAAAAGTGCTGAAAGAAATCGAAATTCTACTAAATAAATCCTCCTTTCAGCATATCAGCAACCTCTTATCTTCATTTTCCTGAGCTATATGCTTACTTTTTTCTAAAAAAAACCTTTCGGAAGCCGAGAGCAGCTTTTTTTTACCCAATTATCATCTGAAATTCTTCAGTTTAGATGCAGGCTTAAAAACGACAATTTGAAGAAAAAAGTAAGAAAAACTACAACTTAAATGTGGAAATAATTCCAAAAGAACCCTTAGGCTAATATTCCTACCCTTCAGCGAAAATTATTCCTTTTACAGATTTTTATCTTTAAATTTAAGATAAACAAAGTATTAACTTAAAAATTATCATCATGGAACTCTTTTCTGCTTTTGCTGATAATTATAAAGTTACCATGAAGGGCATTAATGTTTATGTGAAGATCTTTTTCACTCTTGTCCTTGCTTTTATTCTTCTTGCAGTGATTAGTGCTGTTGTGAATGTAATAATAAATGGAGCTTAGAACTTTATAATTATTCACTGCCAAATTAAATACTGAAGCCTTAATTTAAAAGTCTACAGCAGATTTTTATTGGCATCTTACAACCTTCTTCTTTTAAGGTTTGAAAAATTTACTGATTTTTTTCAGATGCTTCATTATGGACCTTGAATTAAAATTATAGAATTTCAGAACCTAACGGTATCAAAACCTCAAAAGATCAGCGTTTGTTTACTTCAGGTGTCCTAATAGGATTGAAAGGTAAATGGAAATCTGACCGTGATACTTAAAAGAGGTAGTCCAAAAGGGCAATTATCGATCTAAAATTTGTGTTTATTAATGATTTTGTTATTTAGGGCTTCTTACCACTGAAGATTTCACTTCTCTTCCTCATTTTATTTTCTCCTCAAAAATTAAAAATAGAGTTGTCAATCTCCAGCCTATGTGTGATATTTCATTGACTTCATTAAAGAAATTGAACAGATCATAAAGTTTTTCCTACCAGATAAAGCATTGTTGTGAACTTCTAAAAAAATAGTAACTTTAAGAAGTAGCAATGTGCAAAGAATTAAGAACCTGGAACAGTGCGTAGTAAATGCGGCATTTTACACGCTGCAGCAATACCCGTTTCTATTGAACCTGAAATTATTTTACCTCTAACAATATTACCGACAAAATCCGGACTATCGGCTGGAAGGTCTCCCTTCTTGCTATGGATGCCCCTACTCTGCTTTTGCATTCTCAGTAGCTGTGCGCCAAAACTTCAGAATGTAGAGCCCCCCATTGAGGAAGCTGGTGCGTTTTCCTACACCGGGAATGAAGCCATTCCGGAAGAATGGTGGAAATCATTTAATGATCCCGATCTGGATTCCCTTATTAACATTGCGTTAACAAAAAATCTCAACCTTGCCGCTACCTGGGAGCAATTTAAGGCTGCTCAGGCTATTGTAAGACGTGAGAAATCCTTTTTATGGCCGGAAATAGATCTTGCCGCCCGGAGTGCGATAAGCCGTCCGGAACCCGACTTTGCGGGAGGTGAAAACTTCCAGGCAGGTCTTGCTGCCGGTTACGAGCTGGACCTCTGGGGAAGAATACGATCTGGCATACAGGCCGAGAAGTTTAGGGCAGAGGCATCCTTTTATGATTATCAGGCAGCAGCCATGACACTTTCAGCAGAGATAAGCAACACCTGGTTCCAGCTGCTCACTGTGGAAAAGCAACTGGAATTAACGAATCGGCAAATTGAAACCAACGAAGAAATTTTAAGGCTTATCCGCGCGAGATTTACCAGCGGACAGGTTAGAGCCGTAGATATATTGCGCCAGCAGCAGTTATTGGAAAGTACACGGGATCAGAAGATTTTCTACGAAACACAATTGATGCTACTTCAAAACCAATTGGCGGTGCTTCTGGGACGTCCTCCTCAAAATCTATTGATAACGCCAGAAACTGCCCTTCCGGAATTACCTCCTCTTCCCGAAACAGGACTTCCACTGGAACTTATCAGGCGCCGTCCTGACGTTCAGCAGGCTTACAATCTGGTTTTGTCTGCAGACAGGGAAATGGCACAGGCAATAAGAAGCAAATATCCCCGCCTCACATTCGATCTAAGCGCCCAATCCAGATCAAATAACTATGGTAACCTCTTTCAGGACTGGGCATATACGCTTGCCGGTAACCTTGTCGCCCCATTATTGTACGGCGGACGCATACGTGCAGAAGTTGATCGCACCGAAGCTTTAAAAAACCAACAGCTCTACTTATACGGGCAAACGGTACTTATTGCTTTTAGAGAAGTAGAAGATGCACTCATCCGGGAACAAAAACAAAAGGAAAGAATTGAGGTTCTGGAACGCCGATTGGAGCTCGCACAAAAAACAAACAAGCAATTAAGAATAGAATTCCTAAACGGCCTTAGTGAATATCTGGACGTGCTGCTTTCACTGGACCAGGAACAGCAGTTACAAAGAGATATTCTTGAAGCCCGGCAAACACTCTTAGAACACAGAATCACTTTATACCGAACATTGGCTGGCGGATTTGAAACAGAACGAACAGATTCCGCAGAATTTTAAATAAAGAGAAAGGCGCTTATGAATACAAAAAAAATATTGATCATCTGCCTCGGCATCCTTCTTCTTGCGGTGGTCGTCACTTATTTAATTTTTTCCACCGAACCAACGGCAAGTTCTGAAGGTGCCACAAAACAAACAGCGATGCTGGTAAATGTTGTGGAGGCAGAAGAGGGTGATTTTCGGCCGGTCATTGAGGCCACCGGGATGGTGCAACCGGTAGAGGATGTGATGCTTAGCCCTCAGGTGAGTGGTCAGGTAATACGCAGGTCTCCGGAATTTATTCCCGGAGGATTTGTTCAAAAGGGAGCGGTTCTCTTACAAATCGATCCTTCAGATTTTAGAAATACCCTGGAGTTAAGGAAAAGTGATCTTTTACAGGCTAAAACAGACCTTAATATGGAAATGGGCCGACAGGAAGTGGCAGAACAGGATCTGGAACTCGCCGGTCTCGATTCCCTTTCAGAAAACCAACGTTCTTTAGTATTACGCAGGCCACAGCTTGATGCCATAAAAGCCAGGGTAAAAGCTGCCGAAGCAGCTGTGGCACAGGCGGAACTTCTATTATCGCGCACCACAATAAGAGCGCCTTTTGACGCCCATATTTTAAGTCAAAATGTAACTGTGGGTTCACAAGTTGCACCCGGGGACGAGCTGGGCCGTTTGGTGGGCAGCGAGCAATACTGGATTACCCTCACGGTTCCTGTAGATAAACTTCAATGGTTGTCTTTTCCCAAATCTGATGATGAGACCGGATCTACCGTAGAGATAAGAAATTCGGGCTGGCCAAGCGGTGTTTCCCGGACAGGTTACCTGGATAAACAGGTAGGTGCACTCGATGACCAGACAAGACTTGCACGCGTGCTCGTAAGAATTAATGATCCCCTGGCACGTCAAGACACTACAGATACCGAACGGGAGCTCATAATAGGAGGTTTTGTAGAGGCAGAAGTACAGGCGCGGGAGATAGAAAATGTGGTACGCTTAGACCGGGATTATCTCCGCACTAACCAGACGGTATGGGTAAATGAAGATGGAGAACTGTCCATCAGGAAAGTAGATATTATTCTTACCGACGCGCAATATGTATACATCAGCGACGGTCTTCAACAGGGAGAAAAAGTGGTCACAACCAATCTAAGTGTAGTTTCCGAAGGAGTGAAACTAAGAACGGAAGGATCTGGAAACACTTCTGAAAATACTAATGAGGAAGAACCAAATACAGAGGAATAACAGCCATGGAGAAGCCGGAGGATAAAAATGTGCGGAAAGAAGGAGCTATAGCGTTTATGGCCAGGAATTCCATTGCTGCAAACCTGTTAATGATCATTTTAATAGGTGGCGGGATCTGGACGATGTTCAATATTCAGAAGGAGGTATTTCCGCAGTTTCAGCTGGACTACGTAGAGGTAAATGTTGCATATCCAGGTGCTGCACCTGCCGAAGTAGAACAAGGTATTTTGCTCCCCGTAGAGGAAGCCATACGCGGTATCCAGGGAATTAAGGAAATAACTTCTACCGCTAACGAAGGCTCAGGAAACATCCTTGTTGAACTGGTTGCCGGTACAGACCGGATGCAGGCTTTTCAGGACATAGACCAGGGAGTACGGCGTATCCAGACCTTTCCCGATGATATTGAGCGGCCACAAGTAAACCTCCAGTCGCGCCAGCGGGATGTAATGGAAATAGCCATTTACGGGGAAAGCGACATCTGGACGCTGCGAATTTTGGCAGAACGCTTACGTAACCGACTATTAGGTGATCCTCAAATTACACAGGTAGAGATAGGAAATGTACCAGACTATGTGACCCATATTGAAATTCCGCGGCACAAGCTTAGAGAATACAACTTAACACTGGGACAGGTGGCCGATATTGTTGCCCAGTCTAGTGAAGATGTGCCGGCAGGTGCAGTAGAAACACATTCAGGAGAAATTTTACTGCGAATGCAGGAACGCAAACAATGGGCAGAAGAATTCGGAAATATTACCATTATTTCCTCTGCTTCCGGCGCAAGGGTTACTCTTCAGGATATAGCTACCATTACCGACGGGTTCGAAGAAACCGGCTTCCACGGACAATTCAACCAGAGTCCTTCCGTAGATCTGAGCATCTATCGAATTGGGGATCAGTCTCCGCTAGAAATTGAGGAAACTGTGCTCGAAATTATCGAGGACTTTCAGTTACCTCCGGGAGTGCAATTCCGTATAGACAGCAACAGTGCAGAAGATTATCGTGAAAGGCTTTCCTTACTTACAGAAAACGGAATCATGGCCATCGCTATCGTACTGGTGATCCTGGCGCTGTTCCTGGAATACCGCCTGGCATTTTGGGTAATGATGGGAATGGCAATTTCTTTTATTGGCGGCATTATTTTCCTCCCCCTTTTCGGACTTAGTATTAACATGATTTCTATGTTTGGTTTCCTGGTGGTTCTGGGGATTGTTGTGGATGATGCTATTGTGGTAGGAGAAAATGTTCATGAATACAGGCAAAAAGGAATGAATCCCATAGATGCTGCCATTGCCGGCACCAGAGATGTTTCCAAGCCGGTGATCTTCAGTATACTTACCACTATTATTGCTTTTGTACCACTGCTTTTTATGCCAGGAGAAACAGGAAAATTCTGGTGGCCACTACCTGCAGTGGTAATTGTTATTCTAGCCGTTTCTCTTTTAGAAGCTCTTTTTATCCTGCCTTCCCACCTTGGCCATCTTAAAGCAAAAAAAAGAACAGGTTGGGCAGCGAAACTGGAAAAACTACAGGAATCTTTTGCTAAAGGCTATGATAGGATTATTGACAAATATTACCGGCCCTTACTGGACCTTTGTCTCAAATATCGGTATATCACCTTAAGTGCGGCTGTAGCCCTCCTCCTTATCGTTGGCGGATATGGTTACAGTGATCACATGGGAATGATAATGATGCCTGAAGTAGCGGCAGATGAGATTGAAGCGGGCGTGAGACTGCCGGTGAGTACCACTCCCGAACAAGCTGCTCGTGTCGCTGAAGAAATTACCGAGTCTACGCGCAGGATGTTTGAAGAACACGACCTGTACAAAGTGGCAGAAGGCGTAAAAACTAATGTTCGGGGGCAAAACTTTATTGACGTGGAGATCGTAATGCTCCCACCAGACGAAAGGGACATGACCGCAAGGGAGCTTATCGCACTGTGGCGCGACAATATTGGCGACATTGCCGGAGTGGATCAAATCACTTTTGAAGCAGAACGTGGCCCCGGCGGTTATCAACAGGATATTAGTGTCGACCTAAGTCATTCCGATATTGATGTGCTGGAAAAGGCAAGCACAAAGTTTCTTGAAGAGATGGAAGCTTTTGAAAACACCCGCGATCTTAATGATAATTATAACAAAGGAAAGGTACAATACGATTTTAAGCTTTTACCGGAAGGCAGGAATTTAGGTCTTACCTCAAATGAAGTGGGCCGACAGGTACGGGACGCTTTTTTTGGCGCTCTTGCCATGCGGCAGTTAAGGAGCACCAATGAAATTGAGGTACGCGTAAAGCTTCCACTGGAAGAACGACGTGATATCGATAATCTTGAAAACTTTTTAGTTCGTACTCCCGCAGGTGTTGAAGTACCTCTTCTTGATGTAGTCGAGGTGGAACAGCGGGAAGCATTTACCAGCATTAATCGAAGAGATGGCCGCAGAGTTGTGAATGTGGGTATGGACGTAGAACCATCCAACGCGGTGAGCCAGGTACTGGCTTCTGTTCAAAACGAAGTTTTACCACAGCTAAGGGCAGACTACCCTGGGCTTACCTGGAGCTTTGAAGGAAGCCAGGCAGATATGCGTGAATCTACTGATTCCCTTTGGAGCGGTTTTGCTATGGCGATGTTAATTATTTACGCTCTTTTAGCTATTGCTTTTGGCAGCTACAAACAGCCACTTATTGTATTGTCTGCAATTCCATTTGGGATCGTTGGTGCCGTAATAGGTCATATTTTATTGGGCTATGATCTTTCTGTGGTAAGTTTAATGGGTGTTATCGCCCTCTCGGGTGTGGTTGTAAATGATGCTTTGATTATGATCGATTTTGCCAATAAACGAAGGGAGACCTCATCTATATACGATGCCATTCACGAAGCCGGACTACGCCGTTTCCGGCCGATTATGCTTACCACCCTCACCACTTTTGGGGGCCTCACTCCTATTATCCTTGAAACATCCAGCCAGGCCGAATATCTTATCCCTATGGCAATTTCTTTAGGCTTCGGGATCGTTTTTGCCACTTCTATTATCCTCGTGATTGTGCCATGCCTGTACCTCGTGCTGGAAGATGTAACCTTACTTATTAAAGAAGGACGAACTGTAAAACGTAAAGCGGAACCCTCAGGAGTTTAGAGAATTTTAGATAAAAAATGCCAGTTTTTATATCCTCAGGTTGACCCTACTCAAACTGAAGGTCGAAAACTGGCATTTTAAGCTATTGACTAAGATCAACAAAAATTGGTTGGTAGTTGGTCTTTTCTGAGTAATAAATTTCGGAAGAAAAATGCTAATTATCAATACCCAAAATGTGGTAGTTTATGCTGAAGATGTTCTACGGAAACTTTTAATGCTTCTGTTCCCATTTTTTATTATAAAAGAGCTATTTAAGGAGGATTTTTATCCGTTTTTACCTGAAAAAGACCAAAAACACCGAAAAAAGAGACTAATTGCACTGAAAATGAATCTAATTCAGGAAAAAAAGCTATTTCAGCGGAATACGAATTATTGTTTCCACTCCGGCACGACTTTCTTTGTTGCGCATTTTAAAGTAGAAATCATTTCCGTAGAGATTCTCCAGCCGATCTTTAATATTTGCCAATCCCACTCCTTTTTTTTGCAATTGAGCTTCTGACAAACTAATTGGTTCGCCGTTATTTTCAACTTTTATCTGCAAATAATCCCCTTCTGCATGTATAGAAATATCCACATCCAAATCTGTATGTTCGTAGGAGTAACCATGCTTTATCGAATTTTCTATAATTGGCTGAAGAATTAGTGCCGGCACCTTTTTATTGAGCAGCCTTTCATCTATATCCTTCCGAATTTTTAAATGATCTGAAAACCTAATATTCAAAATATTAATATAATATTCTAAAGTCCTTAGCTCTTTTTCCAGGGTGATTTCATTTTCATCATTACTATAGAGAATCTCACGTAGAAAATCACTGAGATCTGCAATGGTATCCTTCGCTTTGCCGGCATCTAAATCTGCCAGAACCGAAATGCTGTTAAGTGTATTAAAAAGAAAATGCGGCTGCAATTGTGAAGAAAGCATCTTCATCCTGGTGTTCACCAGCTGACTTTCCAGCTGACTGTGGCGCTTCTCTGCTTCTTTTACCTGTTTTAAATAATAATAAGTATAAATAATAAAGATCATTGCAAAATAGATCAAAAAATTCAGCTCTATTACTGCCATAAACCTGTGGAAACTTTCCTGCAGTTCATATTCTGAAGGGTCTATTTGGCCCACCAGTATGCCAAAAACATCAAATATCAACCTGATAATTAATCCAATAAGTATGGAGAAAAGGGTATGAATAGAGATGATTTTTACCCACGAGTAATTTTTGTTCAGCAGCTTTTTGGTGCTGATAGCGATGAGCGTCATATAAGTCACCACTACCACCCAATCCAGTAAGATATTATATAGAAGGAACTCGCGCCAAGGGAACTCCGGCATCCTTGGGGAATAATGATGCATATAAACAGCTTTACCCACATACACTATATTAAACAGCGCATAAAACCCAGATAAAAGCAGGATTAGGTTTATGTCCAGGTATTTTTTAAGGAAGATTTTCATACTAAATTCCAATTTTTTCCAGAAACTGTTTTTTGTTAGACTTGCTTATGTGCAACAGTTTATCATCGGTCATCCGGGCATCTATTTCGGAATATTCTGAGTGTACAATCTCTTTTACATGATTAAGATTAACAATCGTGGATCTATGAATTCTAAAGAAAATATTCTCATCCAGCATCTCTTCGAGATTATTTAATGACTCCCTTAGCACATACTTTTTGTTATTGGTGAATATTTCCGCATAACAACCAGAAGCTATAATGTAGCTTATTTCTGCAGGATCCAGCAGCATCGTTTTATTGCCTTGTTTTATAGGAATTTTCCCCGGAGGCGATACTTCCTTCGCCTCCCTGGAATAAACTTTAAACAATTCCTTTATTTTCTTGTCAAAACTACTGTCTGCTTCGCTGCGGGAAATGTTCAGAATCTTACTAATAGTTTTAAAAAAGCGCTGATCTTTAAAAGGCTTAAGAAGAAAATCAAAAGCATCCACATCAAAAGCTTTGGTGGCATAATTATCATATGCGGTAACGAAAATTACTAAAGGTTTTGGAGAAATATTTATCTCCTGCAAAACTTCAAAACCATTCATATCCTTCATGTTAATGTCCAGGAAAATAAGATCAGGTTTTAAATCATTGATCCGTTTTATGGCTGTTTTCCCATTGGAACACTCTCCTGACGCCTTGATTTCCGGCACCTCTTCTAAAAGATTTAAAATCCGCTTTCTTGCAAGCTCTTCGTCGTCTATTATTAATGCTCTCATAATCAGTAATTATTACTACAATTTTATGCTTTTTCTAAACAACCTGTTCTTAAAAGCTAAAACTAATTTTCCTCATTATTTCTTCTAAGAAGATTATAATGCGAAGAATATAAATATAATCGCTGTTAAATGTGGATTGATGCAGTGAGACTGAAAAAACGAAACTTGTTCAGAACAACATGGAGACTGCATAAAAATCAATAATTTGATTTTTATGCAGTCTCTTATTCTAAAGCTGACTCTACTTAATTAATGGCTAATTCAACTGATGTCGCTTCAGTTCTGTCAATTCTTACATTTTTAGTTTTATTTCCGTTTTCCAGTTTAAGCCGGTAAAATTCTTTATCTATACGGCCGTCTCTACCCCTTGCTACGTGTATATTTTTTACAATGTTCCAGCCTTTATAGTCTCTGTATATCTCGTGAGAAAGGTCATTGGGTAGTTTAATATTTCTAAACCTCTGATACATTTTTACCATTTTGCCTTCTTTGTTAAAATCTACTTTCAGCATACCTTTTCCGGATACAAAGCTCACCTGGCATGCATCCAGATTCTTATCCTTTAACTCCAGTATAAAACGATTTATATCAAAGTTTTTTTTCATAAACGTTAATGGATTCGATTCAAATTCTCCACTATAAATTTCATTTATACTAAATGAATATACATTCCCGCTATTCGTAAGATTTGAAGAATAGGGAGCATAAGAAACAGTAGTTTCGCTTAACTCTACCGTTTCCTGGCTATTTGCGGGGACTACCCACATAAGTAATACAAGACTGAAAATTGAAGCTTTCATAATTTTAAATTTTAAATGTTGGTTTATATTTTGGTTTTATTTAATTGCTATTAAAGGTTTACAGTATTAAAAGTATCATATACCTACGCTATCTTTAGATGAAAAGATTTGAACTGTTGATTTCTCGTTCCAGAATATACTTTTGATGTAGTAAAGCTTTTTAGAAATCTTTTTCTGAAGAACAAAGCGTTTTAAAGCATATTTGAAGTTGTTCAGGACAGAGAAAGGATATTCTACTTCAAAAGAAGTCGCTACAACTCTTTAGATTGTCAATCAGGAAATTGTTCTTGTTGGTGAAGTAGTAAAAAATCCTTCTCATATATAACCTTTCAGAATTATAGAATGAAATAAAGTTCAAAACTTTTCTTAAATTTGTCTTAATATTTAATATTACTTAGCCCCGAAACTATTCACACATGAAAAACTACTTTTACTCTGACGGGAGCAATAACCACGGCCTCTTTACTCTTGAAGAATTTTGTGAATCGTTAAAAATATTTCATGCGTTTGGACAACAGATTAGCGCTCTAAAAGCCTAATTTTCGATAACCTGAAAAAAATTAAAATTACTGAGTTACCCCTTACGCCATGAAGAAAGAGAGAATGAAGGCTTTTGTAAAACAGTTTGTTGATCGTTCTGGTGTTTTTGCAGCTACCTGTGTAGGAGTTTTTATGCTTCTTTTTTCGGTGTATACTTTCGCTTTTCCAGAACAAGACGAAATACCGGAAGAGGAGTTAAAAACCATAATTGCAGATTATTACCACGCAATGAACTTCAACAAAATAGAAACCTTACCAAGGTTCCTAAGTCCTAAAGTTTTAGACTGGTACGGCAACAAAGATTTTACTCTTAAAGAAATAATGAAAGAGGCCAGAAAACAGCGTGTGAGATTTCCTTTTGCTCATTCAGAAGTAGACTGGGATTCTTTTAAAGTTGAGCATTTGGAGAGTGGTGAATATATCGCCACCTACAATATGCTTCACAGAACAAAACGTAATTTAAACGAGCATTACCAGGTTTACCATTTAAAGATAAGGACATATTGGGATGCAAATTATAAACTGCGGGCCATATCACAAACAAGACTTACTCAATAAAATTTCACAACAAATTATCTTTCCAGACATTTCTTCTAATAATTTTAGAAACGAAATTTTACAACTCTTCTGCTAGATAATTGCCAAAAAACGGGTGAGCTTTTTTCTGGTCATTTATTGTCTTCAAAATTAATTTAATTTTACCTTAGAGCGTGTAAAATTAAAAAATGTCCATAGTTCAAATCATTACCATCATTGGTTCAATTCCATTGTTCTCCTTAAGAACATTTCTCCCGGCATTTTTGACCGCTCTTTTACTAACTTATCCTGACTATTTTCCCGGCTTAGAAGATGTCCCTCCAGTTCCGGAAGATGCTTTTATTAGTAGAAACTGGGTTCTGATTGTTCTTGGCAGTTTGAGCCTTCTTGAAATTATCGGTGATAAAAGTACTGAAGTTCGCAATCTCTTAAAAAATGCGGAAACTTACCTCAAGCCAATTTCCTTTCTGGCCATAAACCTCAGCCTTTTGGATGAATCTTCTGTAGATGTTCTTCAGGAAGTACAGTGGGCGGCATTTGATCCTCTTTGGATACTACTGGCTTTTGGGACGTTATTTGTGCACTGGCTTGCCACTTTAAGAAAGGATTTTTTAGATTTTCTTGAAAGCATAGACGAAGACGATAATCTTTTTATCGGAAAAATCACCAGCTGGATAGAAGACAGCCTGGTGCTCTTTGGTTTCCTATTGCTCATTTGGACCGGAATTTTAATGGTGATTCTCTACGCTACAGCCATTACGTTTTTTGTATTTATGAGGAAACGCTACAATAAAAAGCTTGAAAAGCAAAAACTAAAATGTCCTGCTTGCGGCGAAAAGAACCTGCCATTTGCCGTAAAATGTAGGAACTGCAAACAGCTTCAGCCTCAAATTTATAGTATAGGAATTTTTGGAGAAAAGAAGAAAAACCTTGTTTCCAATATTCAGAAGCATCAGTTAAACCTCATCTCCCATAGAAAGTGTGCCGAGTGCGGGAACAAACTTAACAGTACCAGGTTGTTCCAAAATTGCCATTTTTGCGGGAATGCCCATTTCCAGTCCCCCACCGTAAAAGAGTTTATAAAATATCAGGACAAAAAATTCTATAAATTAGCGGGGTTATCTTTTTTGATCGGTTTTGTGCCGGTTATAGGTTTTCTTACAAGCGCCTTAATGGCTAATATTTACCTGTTTTCGCCCTACCGCAGGTATATATCTAAAGGAACTTCCTTTCTTACCAAGATATTCATTAAATTTATCACTTTCCTGTTCTTTATAATTGGAATAGCTTTAGGATTTATAGCTGCACCGGCATATATCGTGCTTAGGTATTATATCTGGAAGAAGAAATTCACTTCAAGAGCAAGTAAGCCCCATAATTTTCCTTCTTCAGTTGAAAAAGTCTGATTTTTCAGAGAAAAAAATCGGTTTATCAATAATATATTCTGAAGTTTTCAAATATTCCTTCCTACATTCAGTATTTAAAAGTTCTTGTTATTACCTATGTAATGAAAATCGATATTTGCCATTTTGGAAGGAGCCTTTGTTTGCTGATCTACACAACTTTCAGTGTTTAACAAAAAACCCGCAGCTTATAACCTGCAGGTTTTTGATGTTTTTAATTACTGAAGTGCGAAAATTGCCAAAATAACAAGTCGGTTTAGATTCCATTTATCAACTTTCGTGGTGTCCTTTAAATTTCTTACTCCGTAGCCTTTAGTCGCAATATTTTACCGTTATCCTCATCTGTAAGAACATAAATTGACCCATCTGGAGCCTGTTCAATATCCCGAACCCTTATGGTTAAAGGAATTCGCTCCACTTCTTCGGCTTGTTCGCCATTTACATCCATTCTTACCAGTCCGCTGCTTGTTAATCCGCCAATGAGGGCGCTATTTTGCCATTCCGGATACATGCTTCCCGTATAAAAAATCAAACCTGAAGGAGAAATTGTAGGTGTCCAGTGAACCACAGCATCAGCAAATTCCGAATCAGGCTCAGGATCTGGAATTTTACTTCCATCATAGTTGTCGCCCCAGCTTACCTTAGGCCATCCATAATTGCTTCCCGCTTCCGGTTGGTTGAACTCATCACCACCCAATGGCCCCATTTCTGCAATCCAAAGCAGACCACTTTCAGGATCTATGGCCGCACTTTCTATATTGCGGTGACCATAAGACCAGATTTCATCTCTGGCATTCTCATCACCTAAAAACGGATTGTCTTGTGGCACGGATCCATCTTTATTGATTCTCACAATCGTACCAAGATGACTGGAAAGATCTTGAGCAGGCTCGAATTTAAATCTTTCGCCCAAAGTAAGAAATAGCATTCCATCGCGTGCAAAGACTATTCTTCCACCAAAATGATTAGGGCCTTCTACTTTTGGCTCCATTCTAAAAATAACCTCAAAACCTTTAATCTGGTTATCTTCAAAGCGGCCCCTACCTAAAGCAGTGGATGCAGTACTATCCTGCCCGGGCTCAGCAAAAGAAAGATAAACATACTTGTTTTGTTCGAAATCAGGATCAAGTGCAACATCCAGCAAACCTCCCTGTCCCTGACTAAAAACTTCAGGAGTACCTTTAATGGGTTGAGAGATACTATCCCTTTCATCATATATTCTCAACGTCCCTGCCCGCTCTGTAACCAACAACCGGTTATCGGGTAAAAACGCCATTCCCCAGGGATGATCTAGATTCTCTGCGAGTACATCGACTTTTATATCGCCGGCCTGGGTCCTTACATTTCCTTTTTGCGCAACACCGGAAAATGAAAATAATGTGAGCAATAAAACTACTTTTATTGATAAGTATTTTTTAGCTAACAAAGACAAGAGTTGCTCTTGTAAAAAAAATACGATTTGTTTGTTTTTGATCATGGCTTCAGACATTTTGTTATATATACCTAATATAGTCAGAGTTAGAAATTTGACCAATAACTTAGCATAGCCTTAACAGGCGTTAATGAATTTCATTGAACTACAATTTTCACCTCTTCACTTGTAAGAATTTCTTACAAAAAGAATTAATAATTAATAATATTATCCTCTCAAACGGTACAGACATCTGTAAACCACTCACGGCCAAACACTTATTTTCTTACAAATCGAGTATTTTTTCATATATATAGTTGCACTTAATCTATATTTTACTATATTTAGACCTGAAATACTGATAGCCATGACAGAAAATTCTGAAGCTTTATGCACATATCCTAATCCTTACCTGGTAAGAAATGAAGATTCCAATCTCCCAGTTAGCCGATCAGTGAGCTTAAAAATCGGTTTAAAAAAACCTAAAAAAGAAGATCAAAAACCTTTAGGAATATCGTTGGGCAAAGTCAGCAATAGCTTGGTTAATTCTTTTTTAAACGCCTGGCAGAAATTAGTTGACGCTCCTCAAAGCTTTCCAGAACAGGAGCTAACCCCGGTATCTACATATGTCATTCGTGAGGATAGCCAACAAGCAGAAGAAGGTATGCTACGTGAAATTCTTTGTAATACATTAAATCTGGAATCTGGTTCTTACGAATTAACACGAGCTCTCGAAGTAACAAATAAAATCTACCACGAGGATTTTCCCGGAAGTTATATTTTAGAATATAAAGGGGACCGACTTGGAATGTTTTTTCTTAATATCAGAAAACGTGTAAATGGAATTTCTGAAGTTAATTACGAATTTCTTCCTGAAGTCAAAACGTTTAAATACCTTTTCTAGAAATCAATTTTTGTAAGTAAAAAACTACATGTACAATACTGTCTTCCAGAGGTGTAGGTTTTAGATTACAATAAATTTTTAACTTTAATTTTTTTTTGAAAACATTTATTTCTGAGTAATTCATTAAAAAAAAGTTTACCTCTTTTCATTTTAAGCATAATTTACTGAAATCCATTTCTCGTTGTTTGGGTAAATTTCTCATCTAGCAAATCCCTGATCGTGCCCCTTTATACAGCAGCAAAAATCTGCTTCATGTGTTCAGTTAAATCATATTATACGATTTTATAATTGAAAGGTATTGCACTTGATCCTTTCCTACCACTAAGAGTTATATATTTACAAAAGTCTGATTTTCAGATACGCAAGAATAGTATTGAATATAAATTCATTTCTAACCACGTAAGAAGCTCCTAAACGTTTAATAATTGTTAGCCTCACAATTTTATGGTAATGAAAGATGTAAATTATTCCTATATCACCTCCAATTTTTAAGATCAAACTTCTACTAAGGAACCTATTTCTTCAAAAAAGCGACTCTGAATTTTCTCTCTAACTTTGGTTCTTTCTTCATGTTGAAATCAATTCTTTTCCACAGTCAAATTTTCAATTAGGGTATTTTGTCGATTATTATGTTTGTTTTATCAGATATTATTCTTGATGTTTGGCAAATAATTAACAATAAGAATAGCAGGAAAAATTTTTAAGAGTATCTGCCCCTAACCCTACTTATGAGATATTTGCCCCTATTGCTCACTTTATTCTTAACATTTTTAGCACAGGCTCAAGAAGAGGAACCTGAAGCAAACGCAGGTGAAATATTTCACAGTGTCCTAACTCCTGCGGGAGGAGATGCTTATAGTAACGCTGGTTCTGCTGCTTATTCTATAGGCCAGGTCTTTTATCTTTCTCACGATAATGCCGACAATTCAGTTAACGAAGGGATACAACAACCTATTTCATTATCATCTGAAGAAGTCCCTCCTGTTGAGGAAGAGACGAAACCTCCCGGACAGGAAACCGATAAAAATCTTCCGCCAGTTATTGATGTAATTGCCTACCCGAATCCTATGACGGAATTTTTCATTATTGAAATTGAAAATTTTAAAGCTGATCGTTATTCCTATCAACTCTTTGACTTGAACGGAAGATTAATGACAACAGGCTCTCTGGAAAATTATAGAACAAAAATTAGTCCGAATAACCTGCAATCTGCCATGTATATTCTAAAGATTTTTAGGCAGGCCAGAAATATTAAAACGTTTAAAATTATTAAAAGATAAATGCAATGAAATGGATCCCCATTTTCCCCCTACTGCTCCTGACCATCAACAACCTCTTTGCTCAAACACCTGAGAAAATAAGTTATCAGGCGGTAATAAGAGATAACTCCCAGGCACTTGTAACCAGCTCTGATGTTGATTTAAAGATAATTGTAAGACAGGGTTCTACTAAAGGCACGGCTGTCTATGAAGAAACACATTATACTACAACCAATAGTAATGGATTAGTCTCCCTGCAAATAGGTACGGGAATAGTAAACAGCGGAAGCTTTGCAAATATTAATTGGGCAAAGGGATCGTATTATATAGAATCCCAAGTGGATCCTACTGGCAGCAGTAACTACACAATAACCGGGGTGAGCCAGATATTAAGTGTGCCATATTCTTTACACTCTAAAACAACTGAACATTTTGCAGGCACCATCTCAGAGGCTCAAATTTCCGATCTTTATCATTATTCTGATGGCGATATTAATGGATTTGAGGTTGCTTTTGAAGGCTGGGACAAGGATGTTTCCGATGATTTCGACGGAAAATATTCCAGTCTCACCGGACTACCGGATATTTATACGAAGAGCGAGATCATGCAACTTCTTTCAGGAAATGAAACTCCCGGACGGTTTACCCAGTCTTTAACCCTTACCGAAACTGAGCTTTCCATCTCGGGTGGAAATAGCATTTCGTTTGAAAACTGGGATAGAGATGTTTCTGATGATTTTTCCGGAAATTATGCTGATCTTAAAAATAAACCTCAACTGTTTAGTGGTGATTTTAATGATTTAATTAACACCCCCGATTCTTTCAGCGTAAATTTTGAGGACTTGCAGGGTCTCCCACGACTATATACAAAGTCAGAAATTGACAGTTTGATGATAACCAGAAGTGAATCTGAAGGAAGCATTCAGTCACTAAACCTGGAAGGAGATCAACTTTCAATTTCAGGAGGTAACACAATCTCTCTAGGTGAATTGACGGGTGATTTTTCAGGAAGCTATCTTGATCTCGAAGATAGGCCTGAGTTGTTTAGTGGTGATTTTACAGATTTGGCTAATACTCCCGAAATCTTTAGTGGTGATTTTGCTGACTTAGATGGTATTCCCCAACTTTATACAAAATCACAGGTCGACAGTCTTGTTGTAACCAGAAGTGGATCTGAAGGAACCATTCAGTCACTAAACCTTGAAGGAGATCAACTTTCGATTTCAGGAGGTAATACGATTTCTTTAGGTGAACTGACGGGTGATTTTCCAAGAAGTTATCTTGATCTTGAAGACAGGCCTGAATTGTTTAGTGGTGATTTTGCAGATTTGGCTAATACTCCCGAAATCTTTAGTGGTGATTTTGCTGACTTAGATGGTATTCCCCAACTTTATACAAAATCACAGGTCGACAGTCTTGTTGTAACCAGAAGTGGATCTGAAGGAAGCATTCAGTCACTAAACCTGGAAGGAGATCAACTTTCTATTTCAGGAGGTAACACAATCTCTTTAGGTGAATTGACGGGTGATTTTTCAGGAAGCTATCTTGATCTCGAAGACAGGCCTGAATTGTTTAGTGGAGAATTTGCAGATTTGGCTAATACTCCCGAAATCTTTAGTGGTGATTTTGCTGACTTAGATGGTATTCCCCAACTTTATACAAAATCACAGGTCGACAGTCTTGTTGTAACCAGAAGTGGATCTGAAGGAACCATTCAGTCACTAAACCTTGAAGGATATCAACTTTCAATTTCAGGAGGTAATACGATTTCTCTTGGTGAATTGACAGGTAATTTCTCAGGAAGTTATCTAGATCTCGAAGACAGACCGGAGATTTATAACAGGGTTCAGGTTGACAGCTTGATTGTAACCAGAAGTGGATCTGAAGGAACCATTCAGTCACTAAACCTTGAAGGAGATCAACTTTCGATTTCAGGAGGTAATACGATTTCTTTAGGTGAACTGACGGGTGATTTTCCAGGAAGTTATCTTGATCTCGAAGACAGACCTGAGTTGTTTAGTGGAGATTTTGCAGATTTGACTAATACTCCGGAAATTTTCAGTGGTAATTTTGCAGACTTGAAAGATGTTCCCCTGCTTTATACAAGATCACAGGTTGACAGCTTGATTGTAACCATAGAAAGTTCTGAAGGAGTTGTCCAGTCACTAAGTATGGAAGGAGATCAACTTTCTATTTCAGGAGGTAACACAATCTCTTTAGGTGAATTGACGGGTGATTTTTCAGTAAGCTATCTTGATCTCGAAGACAGACCTGAGTTGTTTAGTGGAGAATTTGCAGATTTAACCGGTCTCCCTCAACTTTATACCAAATCACAGGTTGACAGCTTGATTGTAACCAGAAGTGGGTCTGAAGGAGTTGTCCAGTCACTAAGTCTGGAAGGATCTGAATTGAAGATATCTGGTGGAAACGGTATTTCCTTTGAAGGATGGGATATGAATAGTTCTGATGATTTTTCAGGAGATTATCTTGATTTAAGAAACCTTCCACAAATTTATACAACGTCACAAGTTGATAGTTTGGTTACGGCTAATGCAAGTGAAGGTGGTACCGTACAAGCTTTAACTCTGGAAGAAAGCCGACTTTCGATTTCGGGAGGAAACACTATTTCTTTTGAAAAATGGGACACTAACGCTGCCGATGATTTTTCAGGTTTCTATGATGACCTTCAGAATAAACCGGAGCTTTTTAATGGAGAATTTAATGCCCTGAAAAATCTACCCAACTTATACACTGCTGAAGAAGTAGATAATCTTATTAATGGAATTGAAACAAATGGAGGGGTTTCGCAAAACCTAAGTTTGGATCAAACTACCTTATCCATCTCAGGAGGAAATTCCATTTCTTTTGAAAATTGGGATACCAATGCCAGCGATGATTTTTCAGGAAGCTATATCGATCTTCAGAATAAGCCAGAACTATACAACAAATCAGAAATTGATAACCTTTTACAAAATATAGAAACCACCGGCGCTTCACCGCAAAATCTGAACCTGGAAGGTGAAACCTTATGTATTTCGGAAGGAAATTCCATTTCTTTCCAGAATTGGGACACCAATGCCAGCGATGATTTTTCTGGAATTTACAATGACCTGAAAAACATTCCCGAGCAATACACAAAAAGTGAGGTTGATGTCTTGATCAGCAATGTTCAAACAACAGGGAGCCAACCTCAGATATTGACTTTGGCGGGTCGGGAATTATTAATTTCAAACGGGAATAGCATAATTTTTGATAATTGGGATACAAATGCCGCTGATGATTTCAACGGTGAATATTCTAATTTAAAAAACGCACCAAAGGTTTATACGCAAGTGCAAGTGGATAGCATAAAAGCAGATCTTCTGGAAGAATTGGAAAAAAAGTATACTAAAAAAGCTAAAATTATTGACTTCAGTTCTTCCAGGACTTTAAAAGATACAGACATAGAAAATACTGTGGTATGTAAGACATCTGCGACACTCAACATTCCTTCTAATTTCGATGCTATGGCTGTGGGCCAAACAATTAATTTGGAAATTCATGGCACGACACTTACTATAAGCGGAAACTCTGGCGTTACTTTAAATGGCAATCCGGGAGGAAGCAAATCTCTTGGAAATAGCGAAGCTTACACAGGTGGTATTCTAAGAAAGACAGGGACCAACACATATGTTGTGCTGTAAATAAAGATGGCTTAGCGTTAATCTTTTAAAGCTTATTCATTTTATTAGAAGAGTTAGCGATAAAATAAAAGCCCCATAAAGGATATTGTATGGGGCTTTTAATCATAAACGAACTGCATAAGAATTACTTTATAATTAACAATTTTTGTATTTCTACTCCCTGAGTGTCCAATAATCTTACAATGTAAGTTCCCGGAGAAATATAATCTATTGGAACTTTATAAGCATTATCATCTTTAACTTCATTAGCCCTAAAGCTTCTAATCATCCTGCCACTCATATTATAGATTAAGATGGTTTCCAAAACATCATCTTCTGAAAAATAATTTACATTAAAGTAACCTGAAGCAGGGTTTGGTGAAATAGAGGCAACAGCTAATTCTTGCTCCGAAACTTCCATGGTTCCCATAACCACGGGTTCCCCGGCTTTCAAAATTTCTGACTCATCAAGAACGGATTTTGCCTCCGCTGAACTTTGCAGCTGAATAAATTGTTGTTCACCAAAACCATAATTTATTACTACAGTTGCGGTGTCTCCCTCTAAAGCACCTAAATGTTCAACTGAAATTGTTCGCAGAGAATCCGGATGTATCAGCACATTGGAATATTCTTCTGAGAGTATTCTGAAATTACCAGCATTACTTCCTGAAATTTCTATAGAACTCACGAATATTCCCACATTACCACCACTTACTTCCATCTGAATTGTCTCAGTGGTTGACGGCTCAATGGTAACGGTATCAGGCACTACAAGGTTACTTCCTATACTTGGTAATCCTTGAGGATTATCTTCTCCATAATTCTCCATATTTCGCTGAGATCCTCCTCCCAATTCATAAGAACCCGCTAAAATAAATATTGCATCACCGGACACTACTGCCTGCGTACCATGCCTTTTATAATTCATATTGGGTAGTCTCTTCCAGGTTTGTCTTACCGGATCATACTCCTCAGTAATTTTAAGAGCATCACTTACTGCCTGACCGTCTATTATTTCAGCTTCAACTTCACCGCCAATTACAAGTAACTTATCCCTATAATTAACTGAGGTACAACCGGCGCGTGGCGTAGGTAAATTTTTTGCTCCCGATAATGTACGCCATGTAGCTGAATT
The DNA here is from genome assembly GCF_031846515.1 of Autumnicola lenta. NCBI lineage: Bacteria > Pseudomonadati > Bacteroidota > Flavobacteriia > Flavobacteriales > Flavobacteriaceae > Autumnicola > Autumnicola lenta. The sequence continues at coordinate 26,257 of NZ_JAVRHO010000007.1, read as the reverse complement.
AAAATCATAAACATCCACCTCGGCTACAAGAGGTTTAAAGGTACCTCCAGTCCCTCCGGATAAGCGTCCTCCTGCCACGTATAGTTCATTTCCAATCATTACAGCATGAAAATGATCCCTCACATGTGGTGCATCCAGCATTGGAGTCCAGGTGCCCGTTGCAGGGTCGTATTCATCGAACCAGGCTACGGCTCCTCCATTATGCCCAACAGTATTACCTCCAACAACATAAAATTTATCTTTGTAAACAACAAGACCTGCAGAACCCCGTTGACGGTTTAGAGGAATTTCGGGACCCTGTATCCATACCCGCGCAGCAGGGTCAAACGCCCAGATAAACTCAGCAGGACTTTCCCTTGGGAAATGGTTATCCTTAAAAGCACCTATGATCCAGATCAAGCCTTTATATTCTGTGGCCTGAAAATGATTAAATTCTACAGGTGCTGAATCCACAAGCGCTTCCCAGCTGTTTGAAGAATAATCGTAAACATCGATAGTACCTGGATTTTCCCGTCCTCCCATTAGATAGAATTTATCGCCTGCCTGCACAAAAGAGCATTCATGTCTTGGAGTATAACTTTCGTTTTCCTGCCTATCCGTCCAATCATTCGTATTGACTACGTTAGTTATATTCCAGTTGAAGCTTATTGAGAGGGTATCTTCTTCCTGGCTGCTTTTATCTATTAAGCTTACCACTACTTCCTGATTACTTCCTAAATTCCTACTTGTATAATCTATAAATCCAGATATTTTTCCCGTTAGAGTATCTATTTGGATACCATCAGGCTGTCCCTTCATAGAATAGAGATAATAGTTGGAGTTGCCTCCACTGGCCGCGACCTCGAGAGCAATAATATCTCCCGGATCATTTTGCCGGTCAGCAATCGCGTCCAGAATTAATGGATTTGGCTTATCAATAGTCAGAATTTCAATAGCATTTATCAGAGGATTCTGGACTTCATGAGCCCATGATATATTAAGCGTTCCGTCGGTTACTTCAGTTTCAAACTCAATCATCGCGCCTTTTCCAGAACCAAAATCCCTTACCAGGTCCAGATTTTCAACCATTACTGAATCCTCCAGAAGCACATCAAAAACCCGCCTGCCCGGCGTATTTGTTGAGCGGTTTGCATCTCCCATAAACAGCCGTACCGTATAAATCCCATTGGGCAGAGGTATGGCAACTTCCATTTCAGGATTAGCGCCTCCGTCCCAGCGTTCATTTGCAAAAATTGCATTAAACGTGGACTGATCTATATATTCAGGAATGGAAGAATGGCGGTTAGCATAACTAAAATTAGTTGAATAGGGATTGCCTGTATTAAAGAAAAAATCTGTGCTTACTGCACCACTATTATTTGCCTGCCAATCGGGTCCCTCATCACTGGCAACCACTAAAGTACCTCCTGCGTTTATACGAAGTACAGTTATGGTTTCATAAGCAACTATCCAGTCAAATTCTGTACTAACAGCATTTACTCCCGGTTTTTCCACACTTACTGTTACGGAGTGAATGCCATCTGCATTATCTCCCCCGTTTATTGAACTTTCTGCTATAACTCCAGAAATTACTCCTGTAGCAGGATCGATATTTATACCATCTGGCTGCCCTACCATAGAATAAACAAGATCGGAGTTATTACCACCATTAGCCGCCAGCGCCAGGCTAACCTGATCTCCCGGTGCATTTTGCTGTTCAGCAATTGGAGCTATGGTAAGTGCCTGAGTTGCATAAACCTCAACTGCATTAATTATAGGATTTTGAATCACATGCCCCCATGCTATTGTTAATTCCTCGTCCAGAACCTCAACCTCATATTCAAGCATGGCGCCTTTGCCTGGACCAAATTCCAAAGCTAAGTCCATACTATCCGCAACCACCTTTCCTTCCATTAGAATATTAAATACGCGGCGGCCGATGCTATTTGTAGATTTATTACCATCACCAATATAAAGCCTTACAAAATAGGAGCCGTTACTTAGAGGAACATTTAATTCCATCTCTGGAGAGGCACCGCTGTCATAACGTTCATGCCCAAATATTTGGCTAAAAGTTGTTTCATCTATATATTCTGGTATCGAGGTGTGACGGCTCTCGTAAGTGAGCCTTGCAGGATATGGATTACCTGTATTAAAGCTAAACTCCTGACTAGCAGAAGTGCTGGTATTTGCCTGCCAGTTGGGGCCTCCATCTGTGGCAGTCACAAGCGGTCCACCGGCGTTTACCCTTAATACCGGCAGGAGTTCATTCCGGATTATCCATTCGAATTCTGTACTCACTGGCTCTGAGTCTGCTTTTTCTGCAGTTACTGTGACAGAATGTACTCCATCAGCCAGTTCACCTCCAGACATGGCTGCTTCTTCAACAATTCCTGAAATTTCTCCCGTTATGCTGTCTATTGTTATTCCGTCGGGTTGTCCAGAGATCGAGTATTTAAATGCAATATCCTGATTACCTCCTGTGGCTAGCGCTTGTAAGGAAACCTGATCTCCCGGATTATTCTTCTGCTCTGCAATGGCATTTATAGAAACTGCTTCCCTGCCATAGATTTCAATAGCATTAATTAAAGGGTTTTGAACCTCATGTCCCCATGATATGTTGAGCATTTCATCAGCTACTTCTACCACATATTCCAGCATCACTGCTTTTCCGAAACCATAGTGTGCGGTGAGATCTATGTTATCACTCAGTAGTTTGCCTTCCATAAGGATATCAAAAACACGACGGCCTGGGTCGTTAGTTCCTCCATAGCTATCTCCCATGAACAACCTCACAGTATATTTACCGTTGCCCAGCGGTATGGCTACTTCCATTTCAGGCTCCGATCCAGGATCGTACCGCTCGTAATGGAACAACTCATTAAAAGTTGCTTCATCTATATACTCTGGTACGGAAGAATGTTTATTGTTGTAGTTAAGACTGGAAGAAATTGAATTTCCAGTATTAAAGATAAAATCGAGGTTTGTTGCGCCTCCTGAATTTGCCTGCCAATCAGGTCCATTATCTGTGGAGATTACTAGTGGCCCTCCTGCATTTATTCGAAGGATGGGGAATTCTTTTCTGCTAACTTCCCATTCAAATTCTGCAATAACCGGGTCTGATCCCGCTTTTTCTGCTGAAACCACCACGTTGTGAACACCGTCTATCATAGGTCCTCCTGACAAGGCTGTTTCCAGAATTATTCCTGAAATTTCACCTGAAAGAGAATCTATCTCCACACCATCAGGTTGGCCGGTAATAGAATAAACGAAATTCTGATTCTTATCGCCGCCACTTGCAGTTACCGCTAAAGAGATTTCATCTCCGGGTATATTTTCCTGGTTTTCGACTGGTTCTATAAAAAGTTCTTTAGAACCATAAATTTCAATGGCATTTATAAGGGGATTCTGTGTTCTATGAGCCCAGCTAATATTTAATTCTTTATCTAACACCTCCACCTCAAACTCTAACATCGAACCTTTCCCAAAACCATAGTTTGCTACAAGATCTACGTTGCTGGCCAGACTTTTTCCTTCCAGAAAAATATCGAAGACACGTTTACCTGGAGCGTTTGTACCACCATAGCCATCACCCATGTAGAGGCGTACAGAGTATATTCCATTATTTAAAGGAATGGTCGCTTCCATTTCAGGATCGTTGCTCGTATCATAGCGCTCAGAACCGAAGATTTGATCAAATGTTTCCGCATCGATGTAAGCCGGTATGGAAGAATGCCTGTTCGCGTAAGAAAGATTTGCAGTAATGCTATTACCCGTATTAAAGGAAAAATTTTCACTGGTATCATCCGTACCGGCGGCTTCCCAGTCCGGGCCGTAATCTGTAGAGGTCACTTGCGGGCCTCCTGCATTAATTCTAAGTAAAGGGAAATTTTTTTCTGTAATTTGCCAATCAAACTGAACACTTACAGCTTCTGAACCAGGTTTATCTGCCGTTACAACTACCCGATGTATCCCATCATGAGCGGCCCCGCCGGAGAGAGCAGTAAGATTGATTTTTCCAAAAATCTGTCCGTTAGATGGCTCTATGGAAATACCATCTGGTTGTCCTGAAATAGTATATTCAAAGTTCTCTGCAACACTGCCACCTCTTGCTACAACAGCAAAGTCCACAACATCCCCCGGGGAATCCTGCTGATTTACTATAGAATCCACCACAATTTCTCCGAATTCCCCTGCAAAAATTTCAATAGCATTTACAAGAGGGTTCTGTACTTTGTGCAGCCATTCAATATCCAGTTTGCCGTCTGCCACACTGGTTTCAAATTCTAGCATCCCCCCTTTGCGGAAACCAAATTTCTGTACCAGGTCTATATTTTCGGCGACGGTATCTTCTTCTATTTTAACATGAAAAATACGGCTGTTTGGAGTAACAAAAAACTCGTAACTTTCACTCATATACAGCCTCACTTTGTAGTTACCATCGCTGGCGGGAATGGATAATTTCATTTCAGGCGTTGAGGAGGGATCCCACCGCTCCTGTGCAAAGATGCCATTATAGGTCTTTTCATCTATGTAGTTAGGAATGGAAGCATGTCTTTCAGAAAATACAGGAACAGTATTTAAAATATTACCAATATTAAAAGAAAATGCGGTACTCACTGTTTGTCCACTTTTCGAATTGGCTCTCCATTGCGGCCCACCGTCTGTTGAACTTACAGCATCACCTCCCGCATTGATACGCAACAGAGGAACCTCCTCTAAAAGCTGTTGCACCATTGCAGAAAGAGGCACCAGTAAGGGCGAGTTTTCTCCATCATGAAAAATTTCTAAAGTGGCATCTTTATAGCCAAGAGCAGATCCTGAGGTAAAGGATACAGAAAATGTTCCCTTGGTGCCTGGACCTATCTTTTGCGGGCCCGACTCCATAGCAAATGAGGCCTGATCGGGACCTGAGATCGCAGAACTATCAATACTAATAGTACCATAATCTGGACCGCCGTCGTTTAGCACCTCAAGCTCCAGGGCTATTTTACCAATACTATTAATTCTAGTTCCAAAATTAAGGGTATCAATTTCTGTGCTGAGTGTATTTAATTTACTTTCTGTAACATTAATAAAATCCCATGTAGCTCCAAATGCAGGGCCTGCTCCTACAGAAGTGCTAATAAAGCCTACGGCCATCCCTTTTGCATCTGTAGGATCCAGGAAAGATATTGGCAGGTTTACAGAACTACCCACCACCTGCTGAGTAATTCCTCCATCCAGTGATATATACACTTGAGCAGTGTTTGCCTGAGGATTGATGCTAATGTATAAATCAACTGCATTATTTGTAGTAATATCAGCAACATCATATACCTGTTTTTCTGGAACAGCATTGTCCTCTACCAATATTTCTATACCATTCAAGCCATCTCCTGCAGCAGTTCCTTCCATGAGAACCACTTTTAGATAATTGTCCTGATCACCGTTACCTATAAAAATTCCATATGACTGTTCTTGCAAAGGATCTGTCTGATTACCTTCAATCGAGAAAAATGGTGACTCCAGCCTTGTGTGCACATTAAAAGGACCGGAATTTGAATCTACATTAACACCAAATTGAAACCCGTTATTTTGAGAATTCACATTTCCCACTGCATCTCCTTCATCAACAAAATCTACTGTTGCTTTCCCCGCAGCTCCTCCAAAACTTAAATTAGGTTCCTCATACTGATCCAGGTAATTTGTAGGTGTGGGATTTAACATTAAGCCGGTAAATCCCAGGCCAAAAAGACCAGTACCGGGATCATTGTTCCAAAAAGGGTAGAACACAGGAAGATTAGTGTCCATACCATTATTAGAATCAAGAGCAAAAGCATCGAAAATATCTTCTACACCATCATCATCATCATCTTCATCCCAAAGATCTGAGATCCCATTTTTATTATTATCTGAGGGGGAACTTCCGCCAGAACAAATGTTAGTACCATTGGCCTTCTCATCATCATTGGTATAACCATCAAAATCATAATCTGCAGTACCATCATAACCTTCGTCCCCGGGCTGAAGACAACCGGTTACCGCATCTCCCGGTTCGAATATGGTAATTGCATTAGCCCCATAAGTCGCAGACCATACTGTGCCGGGAAAAATATCCTCATCTCCCTGGGCAATAACATCTAAAGGAGTAGACCCGAAGCCCTGAAATGTTTGTTCCTCACTCTCCACTGCATCCCCGGTAGCGGAGAGGGTATACCTGTTAATATCTCCGTTGAAAGATGCTGTTAAAAGATTTCCCTGCATCACACCATCAAAATTTGATGCAGTATATACGCAGATTCCATTTGTGGAAGACCCTTTTATATCTAATACGTTAGGATTAGCTTCATCTGCATAAGAATATTCACCCTGTCTCGGATCATCAGGAAAATCATTTATAGAGAATGACGAATTAAAATACCCCGACACATCTGCCAGCAGTTCGCTCAATTTCAAATTCCCGGTCAATTCCCATTTCCCATTTACCTGTTCGTAAATCATAATCCCCGCCTTTTCAGGAAAGGCCCTGCTTGGATTAGGATGCCCCCCATAAAAATAATTGTTCTCATCATCTATAGTACCAATATAAACCAATGCATCTCCCAGAGTATTGCTGGCACTCTGATTATAACCGTTGGTCACGTAGTCCCCCGCATCGGGATTATAAATTAATCCTGGCTCCCCTTGATAACCTTTATAGCTATCATTAGCATCATAGATAAGAGGCACCCCACCCCAACCCTGGTTTGGACCATTATCTGAGGTATAAATCCTCCCTTCTTCAGTAATTACGATATCATACCCATTTCTATAGCCAGGTGAGAAAATCTGGACTGGACCTCCATCTTCAGCAAAAGCCTGATTTAAGCCATTGTTGCCGCCAAAAGGATCACCAATATCAATTATTGAATTATACAATGGATGACCCGGAGGATAAGGAAATTCCACATGGGTATTATCAATATCTGCACGCTCCGGATCATTAAGAGTAGGAAGATCGTAAACATACTTTACCTTATTTACCGGATCATCATAAGCAGGCATGGAGTGCAGTGAAGTTAAATCCATGACCAGAACAGCTCCAGAAAGAAAATATTCAGGAGTTCCTGCAAAGTTATTACTTGGCGCCCCCTTGTTAGTATGTCCACCCTGCTGCAAGAGCAAATATGTTCTTCCGCCTTTTTGAAAGATATCCATTCCATTACTGGAGTGATTTTCTTCTGCACGCGGAAGTCCCCTTACCAGTTCCACCTTCTCCCAATTTTCGCCATTCCAGGTGAGCTCGCTTATTACTCCCGAATTGGTATCCAGGTTCGTATCAGTCCCGCCTCCACTACCCCCAATACGAGAATCTGAAGAACTAACAATAACAACGGGATTAAGAGAAGTACCAGCAGTAACGATTCCTGTAATCTGCCTTTTTAAAGCTCCATAAGCAGAACCATCATCATTGTGATTGGGTGTTGACGTGCGAATAAGTTCAATCTTTTCAGCCTGAGTCACGGTGTAAGTGCCTGCACCGGCTGCAGCATCTTCTCTTTCTATCCGCAGCGCCCAGATTACTCCGTCTTGTTGTGCAACATATAAACGACCATCAGGTCCAAATTCGAGTGAAGTAGGCTGGATCACTTCCAGGTTTTGAAGACCTGAAGCCCGGAAATTAATTCCTTGTGAAAAAAGCGGTCCTGCTACGAATAAAAGAGTGAATAATCCTATAAGGCTTACAACCCTCCTCAAATTCCAATACTTGTAAAAATTTGCCATATCCAGTACATAATTATATTTAAAAAAATAATTTTATTCAATTGGGCTTTCTAAAGGTGGGGCTCTGAAAAATTGAATGTAATAAGGGGAAGATTTGGTACTTAAATTCATGTTAAATGTATGATACATAAGGATTAAAATCAAAACAAAACGATAAAGGATAGATATATTCGATGAAGTTATTCTCACATAATTCAAATTAGACTAAATGGTTTTTTAACACTGTCACCAAACGTTGAAAACTCAATAAAAGCGGGTAATTTCAAATGATAACTCCTGCTTCGCCAAATTTTTGGAGTTACGAATCTTTAAATAAACAAGCTAGAATTCCATTTTTAAGCAATTTTATAGCTTTAATAACAATAAGAAGAAGGCAAAAGGAGGTATATATAGTAGGTGTTTTTAAGAAGAAAGTGGCAGAACGATTAATAGTAATAGAGCTTTTGTAAGATAACACTTTCAATTAGGACCTATAAATTGTAGAAAATATTCACACCTTTGATTTACAGTGAAATAAATATGCATTTTGTCGAATATTTTGTTGTCTCACCGAGAATAATATTTTAGTTTTGCCGGCCAATAACCTGGAAAATATTCCCCAATTTTAGTATGAAACATAACAACTTTCCAGATCGTTAAATTTAAGTAGTATGAAAATTAAGTTCTTTATCTTTTTCTCCTTCTTTTGCTGCACACTTGCAGCCCAAAGCTTTTATTACACCCTGGATGAAGTAGCGACTGAGGAAAGAATAATTCCGGAGGATGGCTTTTCTCCCGCATCAATAGAAGGTCTGGCAGCCTGGTATGACGTTTCTTTATCAGAAAATTATATTAGCAATGGCAGTAGTGTTTCCCGGCTTAATGACCTTTCAGGAAACAATCGCCACCTCCTGCAGAACGACAGCGGCAAGCAGCCTCAGGTCGTGAAAGACAACGGGAAACCCGCCTTAAATTTTGATGGAGTTGATGATTACTTGTCAAACAATTCCCCGTTTATATGGAATTCAGGCACGCAATCTATTTTTATTGTGATGAAGGCTCCCTCTCAAAATTCCAAGAAAGTTATTTTTGAAGGAAGTTCATCTAACAGTACTCCCCTCTTCAGCTTTGAAGCCCATTATAATGGGGGGATGAAGACTCTTGTAAGAGATGAGTCCAACGTGGTTCGCCTGGATAAAGTGCTGGAAGAAGAGAATATTTTCAATGATCAGGTTAATGTAGTTTCAATCATGAAAGGGCATACCCGGTTGTACGGAAATATAAACCGGGAGATGCTTGGGATGTCCGGAATTACTGAATATCCTGAAAAGGAGATTAATCTGGATATATTTTCTGTTGGTGCAAAAGCAGGATCTTCAGTTAGAGATTATTACAACGGACAGATTAAAGAAATTATCATCTTCGATAAGGAGATAGGAAGTGGGGACGCATTACTTCTGGAAAATTACCTGATTGAAAAATGGCAGGGTACGGTAATGACCACCACAAGTGCAGGAGTTTATGCGGAAGACGGAACTTTATTAAGAACTCTCTGGAACAATGAATTGAAGGACATAAACAGTGTAGTTCCCTCCTGGGACGGGCTGAATGATGAAGGAAATAATGTTGAAGATCAGGGCCACGAGATAAGAATGATCTCAAATAACATAACGGCTAATTGGGAAGGGGTAATTGGCAACACCTCAGACCAGGCCTCAGGAGATGGTGTTCACGTGGGATATTTTAGGTTTTACGGGATGGCTATAGCAAATGGGTTTGCATATGTTTGCAATGGCTTTAATGAAGGAAATCCCGCACAATGGAAGTTTGATCTGAATCAACCTAATACAAAAATCCGTCTCCCGGGAGTGGAAAACTTTAAAAAAGGCCAATATAGCACGGTCGTTTGTACCGACGGGGAAACCGTATATTACGGTGGCCATGATGCCTTCAAAGATGATGAATGGTTCATCTTTGGACTGGATACTTCAAATGACGAGCAGGAAATGTTTAGCAGTGGAGAACAATACATTACTCACTGGGGAAGCTATAATTACAAGAGTGTTATAGGACAGGAAACTAATGCAGACGGTTATATATCAGGACTCGTAGTACAACGAAACGGAGATCATCTTATAGCATCCCACCGCGATCTTAATCGAATAAAAGTTTATAATAAGAATACGGGTGCATTGGTCACAACTATTGACGATCTTGATAATCCATCACAAATTTTTATTGATACTCATGGTAACGGGAATCTCTGGATAAATCATTCTTCAGGAATTGAAAAATTCAGGATTAACAGTGACGGAAGTATTTCCAGCACTGGTATCAAATTGGAAGGGAATCAAAACTGTCTTGCCATAGGTGGTGAACATAATGGCTCTACAGTTTCCATTGTTGATGGTAACACTCAGCAAGTAAAAACCTTTGATGCAGAAAGCGGCAGGCTCCTCAGTACTTTTGGTCAGAACAATGGATATGCGTCATCTCCCCTGGTGCAAAATGACAAATTTTACTTCTATGATGGAAATGATGAAGCCAGAAAAGAAAAAGGGCTTACCTGCCTGGTTTATGAAGAGGACGGTTCTTTTTGGATAGAAGATTCTTATAATTACAGGCTAATGCACTTTAATGAACAAAAAAAATTAGAAGAGCATATTATGTTTATGCCTGTAACCAGAGTGGTTTCTGTACACCCTGAAGATCCTGCCCGCATTTTCAGTGTTTATCTCGAGTTTGAAATTGATTATAACTTGCCTCTGTCTCCAGACAACGGCTCCTGGAAGCTGAAGCGCAACTGGCAATATTACTCTCCTAAAGTAGGCTCTAACGAATATAGAGGTGATGGGATCCCCAAATTAGCCGTAGTTCAAGGCAGGACATATGGACAAATCAGAAAGGAAAAAGATGGAAAATGGGAGATTTATGAATTGGTAAATTCCAAAGGACTGAGACCCACCGGCAGAGAGCTGGGAAGACAGTCCAGAGAAGGGCATCTTTATCCGGATGGCTCTATACAAAGAAGCGTTGAAGATGATAACCTATCTGGTACTAATAGAAAATGGACTATTGAGCCGATACTGGGGCTGGATGAAAATGGTAACCTGAGACATGGTCCCGAAAAAACTCTTGCCTATATCGAAAACATGGAGCCTACTGAACCTTATAGAAGATATTCCACACAAATTGGAGAGGCAAATCCAATGATAAATCAAAACAACAAGCTTATTTCCTGGCATGCCAATGATAACCCGGACTCAGGATATCACCTTGGAGCTATAGATCTAAACGGCGACACAAATGATTGGCTCTGGAAAGCTGCTCCCAGCACCAGCAGGGATTATTCAGGGCCCTATCCTACAGACGGGACTTTTGATATAGGAAATGGCGTCACCTATGCAGGCGGCCCTGCTGTAGTCATAGATGACTATATTTTCTGGCAGTACCATGGAGAATTCTGGAAGCAGGGACAAACGAACTATTGGCATATTTTTACTGATGAAGGTCTTATGCTCAGCCTATTTGGTACAGATCGAAGTAAGACGCGAGACCAAAGACATCCTGCTGAAATGGCCGGAAATGTTTTATCTGCCGATATAGTTAAAATTGGTGAAGATTATTACATCTACCATTCTGATGAGGCGGACCATGGAGGAATTCATCGGTGGAAAGTATCAAATATGGAGAGTATCCAGAAAAAAGTTATCCCTATCTCCCAAAACAATTAAAAAAGTCTACAAAAAAAACCGAACAAGAGTCTTCACTCCTGTTCGGTTTTTTCTTTTATTGATTACTCTACTCTTCAGGTTTTCTACCCTCCGGCTTCAAAAAACTTTTGAAAAATTGTGTTATGATTATTAATGAGTCTCGAGATTTGAGAGAACCCAATAATCACAAGATGAGTGAGGGTAAACACACCATACATCCAGCTAAATTTCTCAAGTGAATATCTTGAAAAGTAAGCTGCCGGTGCCGCCAGAAGGAAAGTAAGTAGAAACCTCAGCCAAAAATATTTTGGCTCGTATACATTTATAAAACGTAGTTCAAGTTTTCTGCTTGCATAAGAAATGGAATAGAAAATAGAAATTCCCAGAAGCAGAAAGCTTATAACCCATATTTCTTCGGGCGCCAATAAAAATATGAGAAAGGCATAAGGAATAAAGCCCTTATTAAAGCGAAGACCAATAAAAGTGAAAATTCTTAATTTTTCTGTGAGGTGCGCATGCAGTATAAAAATAAAAATGCCCATCGCGTACAAGAGAACTATAAAGTAATTCAGCCATGCTTGCATAATGAATAACAAAACACTCAGCACTACCAGTCTGATGATCATGGAGAGGTAAATTTCTTTATCTGGTACTGGCTCTTCATACACCACATTCCTGGTGGTGATTTTCTCTCTTTTGATGCCTATGTTATCTGCATAAATATACCCAATTTCGTAGGCTATGCTGAAAGCAATTAGATGAAGAAATGCACCCAGAATATTGAGACTACCAAGACCTTCCACAGTCCAGAAGACATAAATAGGAATCCAGACATAATCTCTTAACATGGAAGAAAAAAATCGAAGAGTACTTCGAACAACAGTATTGTTCTGACGGATCATGTCACGCTTTATGGTATACCACAGCGGAATTAAAAATTCACTTTTCATAAAAGGTTAGATTAAGATAAATAAATAGGCCGTAATTGATGTTTCGGGGACTTCAATCAGACTTCTACTATTTCGTCCATTATGTCAACTAAATGTTTTTCGGATGGCAGATCGTCGGTATAGTAAATCATTTTTTCGCCGCAACGGGAAACGTATTTTCGCTTTAGATTTCCGAAGGTATCGGTCTTTATGCCAACCACTTTACCTTTAGCATAATTAAATTCTGTTGAAATTACTGATTTAAAATTGAACAATTCTCCTATCTTTTTTGCCGGTATTTCTGTACATCCGGTTATAAGTACATCTGTGGCAAGTGCTTTATGCAGCAACTCTTTGCCCAAAGGAGTTAAAGAATTTAGAAATCTCTTCTTGTAAATTTTTTCGTAGTAATCCTCAAGATGGCTTTTCTTAAGCCCTCTAAAGAGAATATTTATTCTCACGGATCGATGCTTATAAGGATCATAATAACCGGTAACTCTAAGAACCTTATTCACTGCCTTGGCAAGAAAGATCCTGTGTGGTTTTTTCTTGTACTTTAGATAAGCTTCTATGAAGTCGAAAGTACTGTTGAGTGAGGAAAGAGTACCATCCAGATCATAATAATTCTTTACCTCAACCTGATCTATTGTGTTCATATAAATATATATTCGCCAGGAGATGAAATTTTATTATTACCTGGCCGTAGTTTTAAATTCCTAAATTTCTACCTGCACCTCTGCAGGAACCGGGCTCTTCCAGCGGGCTTTGGAAAATTCCCTGGGAAATATTCTGCAAACCAGATTATCTCCAATGCTGGAAGTGACAATAGAGCCTACTGTAATTACAGTATCTACCCCAATGGTCACGCCGGGGCCAATAAAACAGGAAGCACCTATCCAGCAGCCATCGCTTAGGGAAATAGGACCGTTCCTGTATGGCATAGAAGGAATTCTAAAGTCATGGTTACCTCCACAAAGAAAAGCCCGCTGAGAAATACATACGTTATTTCCAATATGTACAGGTTCAAAATTCAATATGGATACCTCTTCTCCAAGCCAAACGTTATTTCCTATTACCAGCTTCCAGGGAAAATGGATATTTACTCTGGGTTTAATAACAACACCTTTACCAACACGAGCTCCAAAAGCTCTTAAAAAGAAAATTTTTAGATTTGTAGGATAAGGCAAAGCAGAAAGAAAGAAAATCACCTTAACGAGGTACCAGCAGATTTCCTTCCCCTTTCCCGCTCCTCTGTCTAAGCCCATGCCCGGGTCAAAATGGTCAAGCCGAACTTTTGATTTATTAATTTTGGCCATAAAAAAACTATGTATTTAGGAAGAAACAGCTTCCAGCAGTTGATGGGCTGCATTTGCTATGGAAAAATCTTTTTTGTACGCCATTCTTGCTTTTTTCCCCATTTCCAGCTTTTGCTCATCCTTTAGTTTCTCCCAATTTTCCAATAAGCTGAATATTCCAGAAAAAGCATCAGAAGCCACTAAACCTGCTCTCTCTCTGTCAATTTCTCTCCAAATATTCACCTTGTCAGAAATCAAAACTGGTTTGCTGCATGCCATGGCTTCTACTACAGCTATTCCAAAATTTTCCTGATGGCTTGGCAATATAAAAGCTTCGCAGTCGTAAAAAGCACCCCATTTGGCCATACCGGTGAGCATACCCGTAAAGTGAATCTTATCTTCCAAAGCCGGGTTTGCTGAGATCATTTGCTTTAGCCTTAGACCAAAAGCTGTATCGAGTCCTGGACCGGCAACAACCAGGCTTGGTGTAATTGAACTTCTAAGGTTCAACCACTTTGCATATGCTTCTATTAAGACATCAATACCCTTTTTTGGATGAATTCTACTAAGAAAAAGAAGGTATGGACCTGACAATTCCGGACACTTCTTTTGAAATTCCCTCCGCATCTGAAGAGAAAAAGCCGGTGGTTCAGGTACGCCATATCCAACATTGATCTCCTGTTTTGGCGCATAGGCATTAAATGTTTTCTTGGCCAGGTTTAATTCTTCCCTGCAGGTAAAAAGGACACCCGATGCCGACTTTACTACTTTATTTTCAATAAGATTCCAGTAACACCAGTTGCGTAAAGCTTTAATTTTTCGTGATGGATCTTTTTGGAAATACGGGTCTAACATGCCATGCGGCATAACATAAAGAGAAGGTACAGAAATTGCTTTTTCTTTTTTTAATATCCGGATAGCTTTATAGGCCGCGTAGGAATAGAATTGCCACAAACCATGAACAATCAGTACATCATACCTCCTGATATTTTCCAGAAGCCACGGCAATAAAGTTGCAGAATATCCCCATGCGCTCCTGGCTGGTCCCAGAGCATAGACAGTAAACTTTTCTTCTTTTAGAAAATCAGAGTCAGGTGCATCTACGCAAAGAACGTCTGTATGAATTCCTTTGTCCTGATGTTCAGGCACCGAATTTCTTATACCCTGACAAGGTCCACCGTAGGCAGGATCCATACTCGCTACAATTCGAAGTATTTTCATAATTCCGCTGTTTCTGTTTGCCTTACCCTGGTATAAATTTGCTCAATTTCATCCAGTGCAATCTTACTTCTAAATCTTTCAGCATTTCTAAGACCCGCTCCAATAATCTCTTGGTATGCTTCAGGAGAAAGAGTAAGAACTTTATTCAGGACACCAGCTGCTTGCTCATAGCAGCTCCCATCATCATGGTCTTTTTTTCTTTCAATATAAAAAGCAGCGTCTCCTCCCACCTCGGTCATAGGAGCTTCTCCGGTGGTGATGACGGGACAGCCAGAGGCCATGGCTTCTGCTATTGGCCAGCCGAAACCTTCTGCCAATGAAGGATACAAGAGTACGGTTGCTGCTGAGTAGGCCATTCTTAAATCCTGGTCCTCTACTCCTGTCATAAAATATATATCCTCTTTAAAATTTGAAGAATTATACACCTCTGCCAACCCTTTGTTGGGCTTCACTCCAATTAGTATTAAAGGAAGTTCCAAAGCGCTCTTCTTTCGCCAGGAATTGTAAATCTCAATAACTCCCTTCCGGTTTTTATACCATTGATTTCCGCCTACGTGCAGGATAAAACCTTTACTTAGATTAATTCTGAATTTTTTACTAAGAACTATTCTTGATTCGTTTTTATCCTGAGGCGCAAAAGATTGATTTAATCCGTTATAAACTACTTCTGATAAAGAAGGAGCCGTGAGAAGGAACTCGCCCAGATCCCTTTGGGTTTTTTTTGAAATAGCTATAAAGTTCCTTCCGTACCTATATCCCCAACGGATGAATGATTGATATTTACGACCTGTCCATCCTGTTGGATTCTCAGGAACCTTACCAAGAGCAGAAATTTGTGCAAGAAAGTCATGACAATGTATTACATGAGGATAATTTCGTACTAATGGAATCCATGGCCCCAGAGCTTGATCTGTAAAAACAAATAAGGTATCCTCTTCGCACCTATTAATTCTCTTTTTGATCTCCCACGGAAAGAAAAAGAATTGATCAACATACCCCAACCATTTTTTTAAACTTTCCGGAGAAGGTATATTAAAAGCTCTGGCTTCCGGCGACCAGATCTGTACCTTATGCCCCCGCTGCTCCATTCCAATTTTCAACATACTGGCAAAGCGGGGCATGCTCTGGGATCCTGTAAAAGAAGGATGCGTAAGTAATACTATATTCAACATTCGTAATTAAGATTTGGTCTCCAGTTCTACCTTTTGTCTTTGCAGAGAAGCAATCATTAAGCCGCCCATAATTGTACAGAACCCAAGGGCAGTGGGCTGCGCACATTGTCCCTGGGGCACAATAAGTAATCCAAAACTTAAAAGCATCCATGGCAGGACATCTCCCATCTGTAGCTTTTTCAGGCTCAAAAGAAAAATATGCCCACACAAGGCCAGACGTATAATAATAATTGCCAATCCCATTAACACCCCCATTTCGCCTATGAGTCTTCCCCATTCTCCTTCAGAAATTAAAAAGCTCCTCTCCCCGGTGAGCAGCATACTACCCACGTTAGTTCCCAGCCCCATACCATAGCCCAGAAATGGTAAATTTCCCGTTTCAGTAACCGAAGCAATTAGCCCCCCCAGATATCTCTCTACTAAGGTTCCTTCAAGACCTCCTTCAGTATTGCTTGCATTAGTAAATCTTGCAGTAAAAACTTCAGTAGCTGATTGAAAAATCTCTACCTGGCTAAGAACCAGCAGTACCATAACGATTCCCACTCCTCCCACTATGAGCTGTGTGATATACTGTGGTTTCTGCAGAATAGTAAAGACTGCAAAAACTACAGAAATTCCAACGGAAAAAAATAAAGTTCGGCTAATTGACAGCGGAACAGCTACTAAAAGACAGGCCGTAGCTGCAATAAGCAATATTTTTTTAATTTCACCCGGATTCAACCAGAAATAGATCAGGAAGCAGCCCACCATGCTGTAAAAAAGTGAATTGCCATTAGTAAAAGAAAATGTGCCAGGAGGCCGGTAAAAGCCCATAGCACCACGGAATCCCGCACCTTCAAGGTCCCCTCCCACTCCACGGTTCACCCAGGCAGACTGAGGACTATAGAATTGCAAAGCTATCAGAATAGTCATTGGTATGGCAATCAAGAGGGTAGCTTTACCCATTCTAACCACGTCTTCGCGATCAAATACATTACCCATAACAAATATTAGAGGAAAATGAAGCAGTAGTATACGTGCTCCAAAAGCCGCTACCGCTAAATTACCGTGGCCCCAAATAAGGGCAGTTCCCATCCCTATTATTCCAAGAGCAATGAATGTATTGGAATAAGATATTTGCGGAAATTTGCCCTGTCTTAATGCAGTTATTAACAACCATAAGGCCAGTGGGTCCCGAACAACAAGTAAAGGAGCTGAGAGTCCAGGCAGGAGCCACTTGCGTAGAGCACCTTCAAAAATAAGCAGGAAGAAATATGCCCAAAGCCCCAATTTCAAAAATCGGTAAGGGTCATTCTTTTCTACCAGTTTTAATAACGGCATTATAAATCTTCGATTAAGGATGAGTTCTAATAAACCTCTGCAAGTTTTTGAGTGCGCAAAATAGCTTGGGCAAGCTCCTGCCCGTAAACCTCCCATGGTCTTTGGCGTGCAGTTTCCAAAGCTGCTCTTCCTGCCCTGCCAATCTTTACCGGGTTTACCAAAAGATCTTCAAGACAAGCTTTTAGGGCAGAGGTCGACCCTGCTTCTATTAACCAGCCATTTTCATCATTTTTGATTATATCTGGCCCCACAGTTCTTTCAGTAGTTATAACGGGAGTGCCCTGAGACATTGCTTCTGTAATTACCAGCCCAAAACCTTCGAAAAGTGAAGGAAAAACAAAGACATCATGACTTTTCATTAACGCAAGGATCTTATCATGAGCTAAACTTGGTATCCAAGTGTGTCTGGCTAAATTACTATCCAGGGCGGGACAGGAATTTTTACCTTTACGGCCAACGACAGTTAAGGAAATGTGTTTTTGAAGACTATCAACAGCCGCAAATAAGTTTGCAATACCTTTTCTCTGGGAGAGGCCTCCTACAAAAAGAACTTTGAGAGGTTTCTTTTGAGAATTAGCAGAATAATTTTCCTTTGGATTAACGGGCGGAAAGCCATAGGGAATAACTTCTACAGGAGCCAGTTTTCCCGCGTAAGAATTTAAAGTTTTGGCGGTAAATGAGCTGGCTACCAAAATTTTATCAGCAAGCATTAATTCTGCGTCTTTCCTTTCCAGTTTTTCTTCAGAATCCTGAAAGCCTGTAAGCGTTGCTACCCAATCCGGCCACTTTTCTCTCTCATCAAGCAACAGCCTGCGGGCTTCCCTCCAATATCCAATAGGCAGATCATAAAAGCACGTTAAACCAGATCTTTTAGCTTCTTTAAAAGAATGCAGTGCACCATCCTCATAAGCATAAACGACATCGATAGCATCTTTTTTTTCTGTAATGTAATTTGCTACTCTTCTGTCCAGATTGCGATAAACAGCATCAATACAAAAAACACCTTTTTCATGCTTTACTAGATTAAACATACCAGTTTTAGTGGATATCATGCGTCCTCCTTCCTTCCAGGGATAAGTCCTGGTTAAACTTTCAAGACTTGCTGAATAGGCTCTCCTCCTGAATTCAGAAAACATACTGATTCTTGCCAGGCGATCCAGTTTGCTCCCCGGAAAGCAGGCTATTGAGGTATGAAAACTTTCCAGAACACCTGCATTCTCCAAACCACTTAAAGCTGCCCGAACATTTGCATTACCGGTTGGATGCTGAAAGACTAATTTCATTTTGTTTATTTTGTTACGGTTGAAGCCTGCTGTAGAACCTGAAGGTATTTTCCAGAAATTAGTTCTGGGGTATGAGCAGCTAAATGTTTAATTGCAGCATTGCGAAGACTTTCTTCCAAGGTAGCGCTGCCAGAAATCTTCTCAATTTGAGCTACCAAAGATTTCACATCACCTCTTCTGAATAAAAGCCCGGCATTTCCCACTGCGTCAGGCAGTCCACCACCGTCAGAAACAATAGGTATGCAGCCACAGGCCATTCCTTCTAAAACTACGTTCCCAAATGGCTCTTCCCACTTGGAAGGCACAATAATATATTTATGAGCATTTAAGGCCTCGACAAGTTCCTGCCCTCCCAGGGAACCGCAGAAAGTTACTTTCTCTTCCAGGCAGCTTTCCTTCACAAGTTTTTCTAATTTTTTTCTTTCAGGGCCGTCTCCTATTATTGTAAGTGAAAACTGACTGTTTTCATGTTCAGTAGAAAGTTCATCAAGCGCTTTAATAGCAATGTCTGCTCCTTTATCTGAAACAAGTCTGCCCAGGAAGACAAAGGTTTTGTTTCTGTTGACACCTGGAATGATCTTAAATACATCTTTGCGGTAAGGATTTCCTATCACTGTGGCGGAAGGCCACGACCGGGTTTTTACAGCTTGGCTAACCGCGATAACCGCTTTAGCTCTGGTAAGCCATCCAAACTTGAGTCTGTCCTGCAGCCCAATTGTACCGTCCATTCTGGATATCCATGTCCTGAGCGCAACCACGCCAGGTGTGGGAATAAACAAGCTTGGCCAGGAAAGTCTCAGGCAGGGATTGTTTTCATAGATCAAATCCGCCCATAGATGTTCTTTTATCAACCTTCTCCTGGAAGGCTTTCTTATAACTTCAAAAGCAAAATTTTTCTCTCCATCTTTTTCTGTCCATGTCGCCAGGTGTACTTCGTTCCCTGCTTCAGAGAAAGCAGTTGCAAGTATCTCAGAATTTACTTCTATCCCGCCAATGTCAGGATAAAATTTATGTGATAAGAAGAGAATTTTCATTAAAAATTTATCTTATGCTTTTTACCCAATGAGCCACTTCAGCAATACCCTCCTTCAATTGGTAATCGCAGCTAAATCCAGTATCTTTTAAGCGGGAAATATCGGCACGCCAGTTTACGGGATCTCCTTCTCTCACTTCACCATCAAACTTTACCTTAACATTTTCATTTAGAGCCTCTACAATACAATGAGCAACTTCTGCTATGGTATTTTCTATACCTGACGCCATATTGTACACCTCAAAGGAATTTGTTTTCTCCATTTGAAGAATTTTTAGAACAGCATGGCATAAATCTTTAATATAAATAAAATCACGACTTTCCTGTCCCGTACCAAATAATTTGATTTCGCATGAATCATCCTTTCCACAGCCGAGAACACGCTGACTTACATCCCATATTAACTGTTTTTTTAAGCCAGGCCCGTAAACTGAAAAAATACGAAACACTGTAGCCTCAAGCCCTATAATTCTTGAGTAGTGAGATAGCAATACTTCTGCCGAAAGCTTATGCACCCCGTATGGTGAAATTGGCTGTACCGGCGCCTCTTCTGAAATGGGTAATTTTTTTGGATCTCCATAAACTGCAGCACTGGAAAAAAGAAATAGGCGCGCTTTAGGATGATTTCTGGCAATGTGAATTGCCAGACGAGCAGTACCCGGGAGCAGATTTGCAAAATCTCCGTAGGGATCACTAACAGAAGCACCTACAGAAGCACCTCCAGCAAGATGCCAAACCGCAACCAGGTCCCTTTTTTTAATAAGTTCAAAGAAATCTACAGATTCTAAAGATGCGGTGGAAAATCCAGACCAGATTTCAGGATCACTGGGAGCTCTCAGGTCAATTCCTATTATTTCGTATCCTGCTTTTACCGCCGTTCTGGCAAGCCAGGAGCCAATAAAGCCTGAGGCACCTGTAATTAAAATAGTTTTTAAATGCTGCATATAACTAATCCTTTCTGATTTTAAAGTTCGACTTAAACTTTTTGTTCAAGGCTGGCGTATGTTCTGGCCACTTCCGAAAGGCCATTACTTATTTTAAATTGCTTTTTTGCTTTTGCTGCAGTTAATAATTCCTCCGCACTTTTTGCCTGAAAAATGCCATCAGAAGACATCTTTGAACTGCAGTATGTTTTATCTGAAGCCATGACTACTACCGGAATGCCACGTTCCAGCCATGCCCCAGCAGTACTGCTTTTTTTTATGATATTTGCAGGTGTACTGGAAACTGCTATATCCACCAGGCACATACTCCTGTTAATCATTGGTGCAGATATTTTACCAGTTTTCCAACAGGAAACATTGTAGTTCTCCTTAATATACTCCCCAATATCACCAGCTCTGCTATGGCCAATAACCAGAATACCCAATTTTTTTCCTTGTTGGTGAGCCATAGTATTAGAATCCCTAACTAATTTGTCTACATCTGGAGTGTACTTTACCGTACCGAAAAATCCCATGATAAAGTAGGAATCTCTGGTTTGAATTAAAGGCTGTAAATCTGCTCTATTTAGAAGCTCCTCCCATTCATCAGGAGATCCTACATCTCCTACCGGAATATTCCCAAAGACCGGGGCCAGTTCAGACTGGATTCCTATATCTTCCAGCAAAGAAGCATAATGTGTATTGTTCGTATAAACTACCTTAGGTTTAGCTGTGTTTAGCAACATGCGGGTAAAAGCTTTTTGTGTTTTACCCAATACCTTTTCTTTAAAACCTGAATTTACACCCATACCGCACCACAACTCCTGAAACATGATATGAAAACGCGCATTACCTACTATTTTCTTCAGGTATAACAACATATCCCAGGGAAGACCATACTTCTGAAATCCGAAGTTTACAAACTGCAGGCTTACCCAATCGGGGTCGAACTCAGCTATTCCTGAAGCTGCACGATCGTAACGTTTTTTTGGAGACCATGTAGAAGGTAAGCGCAGAACCGATAAAGCAACTCCATCGGCATCCTGATTTTCTGATACTGCTTTGGAGATGTGTTTATCATAAATACCCACAGCAGATACCTCATGCCCCATTCTAATTAATTCTCCTGCAAGGCATCTGGCTTGATCTCCAGCTCCATCACGACCGGGTTCCAGAGTCCCGCATAAAAAAACTATCTTCATTCGTGTATTTAATTAGTTTATATAAGATTTCATGATTGTAAGGAATCTACCTATTCCCTGCGGAGTAAATATTTTTTCACGATGCCATTTACTCAAATAGATAGCAAAAGCATCACTACTCTTTTTTTGGTGAACAGCTTCAACAATAGCAAGAGGAGCTTTCCGCCTTAAAACCTCATCTATTTTCGCTCTGTACTGACTCCTGTAAGGTTCTTTCGTTTTCGAAACAATCTGGAAAACTCTGTAGGCTGCATCATATGTGCTGCTTCGGGAGACAGAAACAGCAGATATCCTGTATTTGCTCACATATTCATCAATATACTTTATTTGATGTCCTGTTAAACCCAATCTGAAACCAAAATCAAAATCCACGGCATCTCCAACTTCAGACTCCACGCTGTATTCAAGCTCCTGTGCCAGGTGCCGGTCTATCATATAACAGTTATTCGGGAATTGCTGAAGAAGCCCTGATTCAAATGTGGAAAGAGGATATTCTTCATAATAAGAGTTCTTACAATAGGTTTGATTAGATTCTTCAGTGCTGCTAACATTCACATTCCCATTCTCGTCCATCAGGTAATGCTTGCCAAAAACAGCTTTAATCTTTTTGTTTATAAAACCCTGCAGCAATTTTTCCGAAGCCTGCGGCATAAGTAAATCATCGTCATGTAACAGCACCAGTTTGTCACCTTTGGCATGCCGAATTAAATAATTGACATTTGCCGCCTGACCGAGAGAGGGCTTATGATGAAAGTAGCGAATTGCAATTGGCTTTTTAAAATTTTGCTTTAGATTATCAATGGTATCTTCAGTTTCATCATTTTTTGAATCATCACCAATCAAAATTTCAATTGGAGGAAAAGTTTGGGCGAAACACGATTCCAAAGCCTGAACTAAAAGATCAGGCCTGTGATAAGTGGGAATACAAATTGAAATTTTCATAGTTCAAAAAGGGTTTTTGCTCTTCCCAGCCGTGCTTCTTCTTTATGTGCTTCAATTTTTAACGTAAGTTGCTCTCTATAAACCTCCAAAGTCTCTTGTGCTATTATATGCCAATCGTATTTTTCAGCATGTTCTATAATTTCCCTCTGTGAACCTGCCAATTCTTTACTATTTTCTAAAAGATAAACAACTTTATGAGCCATGCTCCTCCAATCTCCGGGTTCAACCAAATAGGTTTCGGGAAGAGAGCTTGACGCACCCGGGGAGTTAAACGCAATAACAGGTATTCCTGCAGTGATGCATTCAATTATAGAAAAAGGGAATCCTTCAAAATATGAAGTAAACATTGCTAACTTGATCTTTTTTAACAGTTTTGGTAAGTCATGTGCTTTAAAAGTTGGAATTATTTTTACTGAAGAGCGAATACTCTTGGGAAAAAAACGCAATATTTCTTCCTTTTCTTTAAATAGACCTTTACAACCTAAGAGAGTGAGATTTGCGTCGGGCACCTGCTTTTTCACTTCTATAAATGCTTTAACCAGATCCAAACAGCCTTTTCTAAAATCAAAAGTACCTAAGAAAACTATTTCATTTCCATTCTTTGAAATTGAGTTTATTTTCCTTAGGTCCCTTTTTTTTTCTGAATTAAGGGCATACGGTGCTTCAAAAATTTTTTCTGAACCATAGCCGTCCTCCAATAATTGCCTTACATCTTCATGATTACTAACTGAAATTATATCTGCACGATTTAGAGATTCATAATAGCGACTTATCTTCCTCTTTTGAGAATTACCCTGACCTTTTAAATATTTTAACAGAGCACCTAAATGATTTTTTACCGTTTTCTTTACCGGCCATTTAATATGACTAAGATGTGGTATAAAAAGAACAGACCTAGCAACGAATAGAGTATTTTTTAAAT
This sequence comes from Autumnicola lenta, assembly GCF_031846515.1. Lineage (NCBI taxonomy): Bacteria > Pseudomonadati > Bacteroidota > Flavobacteriia > Flavobacteriales > Flavobacteriaceae > Autumnicola > Autumnicola lenta. The sequence continues at coordinate 2,598 of NZ_JAVRHO010000007.1, read as the reverse complement.
TCGCAACCTCAGTCTTATAGAGATGATTCCCATCTACATCAACCACGTCATAATCATCACCAATTTCTTTTAGTAGAGTATTTATATTATCAGCATAATACGAATTGAATGAGAGCCCTTTTTTCTTTAATAAGTTCTCTACCTCATGAGGACCTAACACCTCAGTATGGTGACCTAACTCTTCTATAGCTTCTGCTAATTCTAAAACCACCTTAGGACCACCCAACTCCTTACGCAGAGCAGCCTGAGCAAAAAATAAAATCTTCATTTCTAATATATTTTCAGAGTAATTATTATAGCATATTCAGAATTTCCTAAATCTTCCAGAATAAATCTCTCCAGAATAGATGCCTAACAGGTGTAACAAAATGTCTAGCCCCCAATTTTTTATACATATTTTTGATGGGGAACAAATGATATTTATCTTTAACCGAGCACATTATCCTTTTCTCCGGTATAATTTCAGATTTAAGATCAAGTACCTGCCTAGCTATCATTGTCTGTTCTGTCCAATGCCCTCCTTCTACTTGGGACTTTTGTAAGATTTTTTCAGCAAAACCTACTCCATTGGCAAAATTATTTTTAATAATCACCACTCCCGCATTCAAAGGAGGCTTTTTCTTCATATCCTTCCAACTACAAGCTTCTAAAAGTTGTTCATCATACCCATACATATAGTCATAGCACATGGTAAGTTTGTTTTCACCCATTTCATTTACCATTTCCTGGATCGAACTAAACCAAAGAATATCTGTATCAGCATAAACAACATATTCATACTTGCTTTTGTAAAAAAGAACCATGTATTTTTTTATCATAGGTAAATGAGAGTACATCATGAGGTATTTTCGAGAATGAAACTCCATCATTAATTCTGGCAACTCCACTAGTGAATAACCATTGAATTTCTCTAGAATTGGAAGAGGCAGGTGATCCTCAGTCAAAGAACCATCACTAAATATTTGAATGTGAGGTAGCTTCTTGTCAGCTTTTAATATGGAGAGCAGAGAATATTTTAATAAAGTAGCTTGATTTTTTCCACAAAAAAATCTCAATTCAAACTTGTTACTATGGCCATACTCTTTCTTCAAAACAGAAGAAAACTTCAGTTGCACCAACTTCTCATAAACGGGTACTAATCGGTAAGATAAACTAGCTTGTAAATTCATTTATTTTCTTTTACTTCTAGATTAAGGTTCATTTTTTCTTTCTTTTTGTAGAGGTAATAACCATATCCAAAAAGGGTTAAATTAAAGAGCAGTACAGGAACTTCAGAAAACCAGTTAAAAATAAGCACACTATAGATGGATTTTAAGTTCATGATACTAACTAATATAATCTGTGTACACAAAGTAATTGGAATATATAACCACCAAAAATTTGACAACCATCCCTTATTAAGATAGATTTTAGACAGTATGCTTGATAAATTTGTAACCCCCCCTATTAGCAATATTAGTAGTAATTCATTATTCAATCCTTTATACATTGGACCCAAAATCAAAAGTAAAAGATTAGAAAAATAGAAAGCGACTAAAGTTACTAAAACACTAAATCCCAAGGAAATTGCCATAGTAATAAAACTTAAATAAAATATCTTCTTTGGCTCCTGACTCTTAACAATTTTTGTCACTAATACGGTAGTGCAAAAAGAGCCCAGTACTACGTAGATCATACCAAACCTGCTCAAAGCTCCAACCTCTGCTATTCCATTAGTATTATGAAAATAGCTAAGAATAAAATAGTTAAGCTGTCCCTGAAGGGTGTAAAAGATTGCATTTGCAACATTGCGCCTGATAAATTTGGTAATTTCCTTCTTATAGCCACTATAAACTGAATCTTTTTCAACCGTTTCTAAGTTTACTTCAGTTTTTATCTGCTTTCTATAGTAAAAGAATTGGACAGCAGAGGCAAGAATAATTACAACCAGCGCATAAATGACATTTAATCCCAATAGAATCAAGGCTCCTCCTATTAAGATTAACCTCAGCAGGTTTACTTTAAGATCTATTTTTTCAACATTTACATATTGTTCTTTAAGGTTAAGTGCTGCTTTATATAGACCATTCTGAATCAGGAAAAAGACGTTGGCAATGGTGATGACTAGTGCAAAAGCTATTTGAAAAAGTGAAAATTCATTTTTAAAAAAAGCCCAGATAAATATTGGCGATACTGCAAAAACCACTATCAGGAAGAATTTACTGCGGATAGAATTTCCCGCATGCACTAATTTGCTGAAATTCTTTTTTTTATTTATTCCACTGCCAATTGCCATCATTCCTATACTGATTCCGGAATCGCTGAGCAGTGTAAAAATGCTTATGAAAGAATTGGTAAGCACGTAAAAGGCATAATCTCCTTTCGTTAGAGCTCTCACAATCAGAATCCCAATAGTTACTGTGATTGCCTGATTTATTGTACGGTAGGAGAAAAAATTTAGTATGAGCTTTGCCCAGTAACTGGTTTTTTCTTCCGTAGCAAACCTGGACAAACCTATCTTTTGTAATAAAGTTGTCACCAATTGAAAAATTCTTTTTGTGTAAGTACTAATAAAAGTTCATTTTCAGTCCTTTTAAGCCAACAAGAAATATTTTTTAT
>NZ_JAVRHO010000069.1:0-857 GCF_031846515.1 Autumnicola lenta | reverse complement strand
TCGCACAGTTTTTATATGGGACGTTAGGGCACATTGTGCGTAACAATAAAAAATATACAACCTCAGACCTTTTTCTTATAAACCAAGTAAAAATGCGCATTGTTCTTTCTCTTATGATCCTTCTACAGCTATCCTGTTCAATAGTCGGACGAAACAAATCCGATTCCATACATGAAAAGGAAATAATGATAGAACTTTTGCCAATATTGGTGGAAGAGCTTTATACCGACTTTCGACTCTCTTTACCACCACCGCCACCACCATCGAACGAAAAGGACAGTGTAGAAATAATTAGGCAGTGGGAAAAGGCGTACTTTGAAAAAGTTGAAGCGATAGAAAAGGATACGTCACTAATAGTAATTGCTGTATATGATACTATTTATGAATTAGATGAAAGAGAAAGAGAAAAAATCACTTCTCATTTTAAAGAAGTTGACAGCGTTCCCAATTCTGACTATAAAACTGGGTACAAAATTGCATTGAATAAGGTTAGGAGTGATAAATTCAAATTTAAATATCGTTCCGAATTTCCTGAGGGACGGGAGATATGGAAAAAAGATTATCCATTTCTCTTCTTTGGGATTGCAACTTTTTCAAGAATACAATTTGATAAATCTGGAAATTTTGGAGTTTTGACTGCAACGTACGGATGCGGAAAATTATGTGGCCATTCTGCAACTATTTTTCTTAGAAAAGATAGTGATGGATGGAAAATTGACGAAGTTAAAATAACAGGGAATTCCTAAAAGAAAACGTGCCCTAACAGCATATAAAAACAATGCTAAAACCTGTTCCAATTCGAAACTCTGTGCGTACTTGCTGCGCCTGATTTTCCTAACGGAAAATCAAGCTCACCA
>NZ_JAVRHO010000068.1:0-884 GCF_031846515.1 Autumnicola lenta | reverse complement strand
CATTTGACAGTAACCCTGCATCGGCAACAATAACAGGTTTATCTAAATTGAACTTTACTGTTGTTTTCTCTATAAAAGGGATCAAAGTGTGCCCTTCATGAATGTTGCCCTCAAAAATATCATAACCAATAGCATAACCCCCAAGTCCCACCAACAGACCAAGAAAAATCTGGGGACTCTGGTGCTTCCCATCTTTGCTGAAGCCTGTTTTTCGAAGATCATCCTCGTCACTGGCTTCAAAATATAGTGTGGTCATATCATAAAAAACAATCCCAACCTTACCTCCAAGAACTTTCATAGTATGAGCAAAGGAAATTTGCTCCACTTGAGTTTTCAAACGGTTATTGAGCTTGTCAAGGAAACGGTATACAGCGTCTATATCTAACCTAACTCCTTGAAAGCGGTAGAGATATTCAATAGTTTTTAATTTACTTAAAGGAAAGGCTAACCGAGCAATCACCAAGTGACGGAACAGATCCTCATTAATTTCATTGAAACCAATCCCGTCATAAATTTTTCCGAAAATGATTTCAGGGCCTACTGTTTTAATACTAGCATTACCCAATGATTCAAATAGTTGATCTATAACAACATCATTTTCGGAAATAAATAATTTTCCTTGAGCTTCCAGCCTTTCTATTTCTTGTTTTCCAAGAAAAATGAGTTTTTGAATATCCTGTTCATCCCTGGAGCTGCCAATGGTCTTAACAACTTTGTATTTCCCTCTTTCTTTGGAGATGATCTGTACAGAAATACTACCGGAGCGATTCTTTAATTTTCTTAAAAACATTCTCAAAAATAGGCTTGCAACACCCATTTGCAAAATTTAATTCAGTAAAATCAGTACCTCCCAAGGTGTTTTTGAAAAAGTGCGGAAGACAGGA
>NZ_JAVRHO010000067.1:0-926 GCF_031846515.1 Autumnicola lenta | reverse complement strand
ACGTTGTGAGTCATCGGAAGATGAAGGTCGACGAAAATGGGGGCGGAGATCTAGAGTGTTCCGCAAAGGAAGTTCTAATATAGGTAAAATAGAGCGGCATTAAGTATGGGCTGACGGAGCAATGTAGCCCTGCAATGAAAAAAACATGCAGAACGTTAAAAACACCTGATAATTATGAATGCATTTACTAAACGGTTTTTATTATTAATGTTTATTCCCTTTGTCGGGTTTTCCCAAACGGAATATAAATCTTCGTATCCCAAGGATACTATCTACATACAATATAAGCCAGCGACCGGTCCTAAAAAATGGAACGCAAAATTTAGAAGAGATTATAATGGAGTGCCAGGTGTCTATTTTAATGTAGAACAAAAAAAGGGTGATATGGCTTTGTTTTACGCCGATAGTCTGTTAACGGATACTTTACCTTTGATTTATTTGAATGAATATCAATTTTCCGATTTGGAACAAATAAAGAAAAAAAAGAGAAATTGGATCGAGAAGAAATTCAATGGACTAGAATATAAACCCTATGGCGGATCTAAAAATGGGGTATTTCAAACTTATTTAATTGAAGTAATTTCCGATAAAGCGTTTGTGAAATACCCAGTACACTGGAGAAATGAAGGTGCCATTGACTGATTTGGGTTGAACAGCTTTATTTAATAATCAGATATGAGAATTAGCGGAGAAATTGAGAGAAAAAAAGAGGCTTTTTGGGACCTGCTGTCGTTGAGTCCAGGGCTGTTCAATGAATATTAAAAAAAGCTTGTTTTGAGGCTTCTTACAAAGGACAAAGATTGAAGACGCCTCACAACAGTATATAAAAACAATGCTTAAGCCTGTACAAATTCAAAACTCCGTGCGTGCTTGTTGAGCTTGATTTTCCTTCGGAAAATCAAGCTCGCCCGCGCACAGTTTTTATA
>NZ_JAVRHO010000066.1:0-983 GCF_031846515.1 Autumnicola lenta | reverse complement strand
ACGTTGTGCGTAAACTAAAAACAAAAAATGAAAAAAAACATTTACACTTTTATCCTATTTCAATTCATAAGCCTTTTAACCTTTTCCCAAGAAATTGTAATGAGCGGATTATTGATCGATTCTGAAACAAATAGTCCGATTGAATTTGCGAACATTGGCGTAGTGGATAAAAATAAAGGCACTGTTTCTGATCTCGACGGAAAATTTAGAATCAAGTTTTCCAAAGGGTTTGTAAGTAACAGTCTCACAATTAGCCACGTTATATATAAAACCATAAAAATTCCTATTAAAGATTCTAAGAACTTGGTCATTCCACTTCAACCAAATGAAAATCAATTATCTGAGGTTGTTGTTACAAACAAAAAGAAGAAAAATAGAAAAATAGGAGTTAAAAGCTACAATCCATTGTTATGGATGAGTACAATCTCAAAAGAAATGGACATTATCGAAAGTTCAAAACAAATTAAAATTCCTAATAATAAAACTGTCAGGGTGAAGGATGTAAATTTTTACTTAAGACGAGGATTTGAGACGGACAGTGCTTTTATTAGAATTAATTTTTATAAAAATCTTGACGATTCCCCTGGTGAAAAAATAGTATTTCAAAATATTATTGAATGTAAGCAAATTGAACAAGGTTGGGTAAATATTGACCTTGAAAAACATTCTGTTTATCTTGAAGAAGATTTCTTTGTTGGAGTCGAAATTATTCCGGATTTCAAAAAACCACTTGAAATTTTTATGGGAGCTATTTTAACCAAAGGAAAAGGTTTTATGAGAACAAGCAGTCTTGGGAAATGGGAAAAAGTGGATGGGGCACAATCAATTAATGTAGAAGTAGAATATTAAAAGTCTACGCACAACATTGTATAAAAACAATGCTAAAACCAGTCTCAATTCGAAACTTCTTGCTCGCTTGCAACACCTGATTTTCCTGCGGAAAATCAAGCTCGCCCGCTCGCACAGTTTTTATACGAGACGTT
>NZ_JAVRHO010000065.1:0-1015 GCF_031846515.1 Autumnicola lenta | reverse complement strand
GTCTGTAATTGAGCGTTTTCTTGCGCTTCAATAGACCGAAATTAGCATTTTTTAGCACCTCTCTATTTTTATTGCTTAAGAATAAGTCTTTATTCCTGATTCTTGCAGCGCAGCGGTCTTGATGCTAACCTCAAAACGGAGATTTTGACTCCTTCACTCTTTCCCTCTTTAATTTTTTGACTTTCAACTAACACCAACAAAAAAAGCATTCCGAATTTCGGAAAACCGAAACAGGAATGCTTTAAATTATTTTGGGAATGAGCTATCTATTCTTTGCTCTCTCCCTCATTTGCTTCATCTACTTCAGTAGCTGGTACTTCATCTGCTGCAACTTCGTCTTCATCTTCTTCGTCTTCAAGATCTTCAACAATATTACGTGAAGTTCTAACCTGACAAATTACCGTGTTGTCCGGATGCTGAATTTTGAAATCATCACTTTCAACAGCAGTTACATAAAGCTTCTGTCCAATCTTAAGTTTGGTAACATCTGCTTCGATAAAATCTGGTAAATCTCCAGGAAGGCCTTTTACCTTTAAACGACGAAGGTTATAACGTAAAACCCCACCGTTTTTAACCCCACGAGGAATTCCAACAGTATGAATTGGAATTTCCATAGTAATTGGAGTGTCTTCAAAGATTTCATAGAAATCCATGTGCAGAATAGCATCTGTCACAGGATGAAACTGAATATCCTGAAGTACAGCGTTATACTTTTTACCACCTTCCAATTGAATTTCCACTGTGTGAACATCTGGTGTGTAAATCAGGTTCTGGAATGCAATTTCCTCGGCAGCAAAGTGTAAAGGCTCCTGCCCTCCACCATACAATACGCAAGGAACCTGTCCAGCATTACGTAAGGCTTTTGTTGACTTCTTGCCTACGCTTTCTCTTTTAGATCCGTTGATCGTAATTGACTTCATTATTATTAAATTTTAGGCTGCAAAAGTAAATCTTTTTTCGGTTCTATAAAAAGTTATTGTTTAAAAGTTTGGAGGGGTTTTAGTTGTGAATTGTT
>NZ_JAVRHO010000064.1:0-1135 GCF_031846515.1 Autumnicola lenta | reverse complement strand
AATTAAAATTTTAGAATTGGTATTTAGGGTGTCCTGAGGTGTTTTTGGTAATTTTGAGCATGTTTGTTCGAAAAAAGAAAAATCCAAGCGGAAAAATAAGTGTTCAGGTAATTGATAAATCTTCGGGCAAGTATCGTGTTATACATACCGCAGGCAGTAGCGGTGATAAAGAGGAAATAAATACTCTGGTTAAAACTGCTAAATCCTGGATTACCGATAGACAAAGCACCCTGGAGCTTGATTTTTCAAATGAAAAAGAACAGATGGAGGTCATGCTTAATTCTATTACCGAATTAAAGCGTGTAGGTTATGACCTGTTGCTAGGAAGCATATTTGATAAAATTGGATTCAACCAAATAAAGGATGAATTGTTCAGGGACTTAGTCATCGCCAGAATCGCCTTTCCTAAAAGCAAGCTTAAGACCAAGGATTACCTTTACCGGTTTAAACAGGTCCATTATGATGAGGATCAGATCTATCGGTATTTAGACAAGCTTCACGACAAACAAAAAGAGCTGGCACAACAGATCAGTTATGAACATACCCGAAAGATCCTTAATCAGGATATCAGTGTGGTATTTTATGATGTGACCACGTTGTATTTTGAAATCGATCAGGAAGATGAACTACGAAAGACAGGTTTTTCCAAGGAAGGAAAACATCAGAACCCGCAGATTGTCTTAGGGCTACTGGTCAGTAAACATGGCTATCCGCTAGCCTATGAAATTTTTGAAGGCAACAAGTTTGAGGGGCATACCATGTTGCCGGTGGTGGATGCTTTCAAAGTAAAGTACAATCTCGACAAGCTGATCATTGTTGCCGATAGCGGCCTGCTCTCCCGAGCTAACATAGATGACTTACAGGAGAAGAGCTATGAATTTATATTAGGAGCCAGGATTAAAAATGAAACCCAGGCTGTCAAGGATAAAATATTGGCTCTCGAGTTAAATCATGGAGAGAGTGCGATTATTAAAAAGGGAGCTTTAAAATTGATTATTACTTATTCGGATGATCGGGCCAGGAAAGATCGTTACAATCGAGAAAAAGGCCTCAGAAGATTGGAAAAACAAATACGAAGAGGGAAACTTACCAAATCCAACATCAACAACAGAGGCTATAATAAATTCCTGAAACT
>NZ_JAVRHO010000063.1:0-1188 GCF_031846515.1 Autumnicola lenta | reverse complement strand
CTGACTTCCGTACTTTTTTTAGCGCAAAGACATAACTATCATATTATTAATCAATTAAGATTTTAAAATTGGAATTTAGGGTGTCCTGAGGTGTTTTTTGGTAATTTTGAGGATGTTTGTTCGAAAAAAGAAAAATCCAAGCGGAAAAATAAGTGTTCAGGTTATTGATAAATCTTCGGGCAAGTATCGTGTTGTACATACCGCAGGCCATAGTGCTTATAAAGAAGAAATAAATACTCTGGTTAAAACTGCTAAATCCTGGATTACCAATAGACAAAGCACCTTAGAGCTGGATTTTTCAAATGAAAAAGAACAGATGGAGGTAATGCTTAATTCCATTACCGAATTAAAGCGTGTAGGTTATGACCTGTTGCTAGGAAGCATATTCGATGAAATTGGCTTCAATCAAATCAAGGATGAATTGTTCAGGGACTTAGTTATCGCCAGGATCGCCTTTCCTAAAAGCAAGCTTAAGACCAAGGACTACCTGTACCGGTTTAAACAAGTCCATTACGATGAGGATCAGATCTATCGGTACCTTGACAAGCTTCACGACAAACAAAAAGAGCTGACACAACAGATCAGTTATGAACATACCCGAAAGATCCTTAATCAAGATATTAGTGTGGTATTTTATGATGTGACCACGTTGTATTTTGAAATTGATCAGGAAGATGAATTGCGAAAGACAGGTTTTTCCAAGGAAGGCAAACATCAGAACCCGCAGATTGTCTTAGGGCTACTGGTCAGTAAACATGGGTACCCGCTGGCCTATGAAATTTTTGAAGGCAACAAGTTCGAAGGACATACCATGCTTCCGGTGGTGGATGCCTTCAAAGTGAAATACAACCTGGACAAACTCATCATTATTGCTGATAGCGGCCTACTCTCCCGAAGCAATATTGATAACCTTCAAGATAAGGGCTATGAATTTATACTGGGGGCTAGGATTAAAAATGAAACCAAGCCTGTAAAGGACAAAATACTGGCACTTGATTTAAACCATGGAGAGAGTGCTGTCATCAATAAAGGAGCCTTAAAGCTCATTATCACCTATTCGGATGATCGGGCCAGGAAAGATCGTTACAACAGAGAAAAAGGCCTGAGAAGACTGGAAAAACAAATACGAAGAGGAAAGCTTACCAAATCCAACATCAACAACAGAGGCTATAATAAATTCCTGAAACT
>NZ_JAVRHO010000062.1:0-1242 GCF_031846515.1 Autumnicola lenta | reverse complement strand
AGTATTTTCAATAGAAAGACTAAATAACATTCAGGTATTTGATACAGAGCAATTCAATTTTGCTGTGTTTTATTCATTTGCAACTTACATTGCTTTTGAGCGGATAATACATAATCTAAATCTGATGAAAATTCAACCTAAAGTATTTTATTCTAAACTATATCAGGCTTGGGATAGTCACGGATTTTTTGATAGATTTAAATAAAAGTTAGTGGGCAATAATATATAAAAATCAATGATTGAAACAATCTCAAATTGAATTTTATCTAGACCTTGCTCACTTGCTTAGCGTTGTGCTGCGTTGTTCCTGTCGGTCGGAACCTGTGGATAATCAAGTTCACCAGCTAGAACTGTTTTCATCGAGACGTTAGCTAAAATTATGAGGAAAAATTTGATAAAAAGAATTGATTTTTTAAAGAACTATCTTAGTATAATAGTTCTGTTTCCAGCTATTATTGGCGGCCTATGGCAACTAATTGAACTTGCTTCAATTTCGCCTTCCTATATCAGATTCTTTTCTATCTCTCAAGTAGTCCCTATGGTTTATTGGTTCTATTCTTTGTGGCGTGTATACTATTAGCTTTTTATATATCAAGATGGATATTTCGATTTACTCCCTTTTCAGAGTTAGAATCCATAAAATGGTCTTCTACAATTTTATGGATGATTCCGATAACAATTTTATTTTCTACTCCCCTCGTATTTATGTATCTGGGAGTTATTGAAAGAGGATATATAGAGGTAGCTGATATTTTTACATTCATCGGGTGCTTAACCATTATTTTGGCCTCATTTTCAATTCTGATTCCGAAAAACGCTTTAAAAAATTTAGAAAAAAAAACTAAAACTAAAACTGATCCGGATAACGAACTGATTAATAGCAAAAAACTTGAACTCAAAAACTATTTTTTCGCATTTTCGCATTTCGCTATTTTAATATTGGCTTTAAAACTATTCGGATTAACTACAGAAGTCGTTGGCAAGATTCGTAATGATTCCATCAAAACTGATCGCCTATTAAATTTTGATAATTTAGTAAAAGAATTAAGAACAAGGGAGGATCATAGGTTTTTAGAAATCTTATACATTAATGATAAATACATTTTTATTGAGTATATAGATTCAGGTAATAACACATTTATAGAGGTTTTGAAGAAGGAAAGATTATTTCCATAAATAACTGCAGTTAAGCTGTATAAAAACAATCTTTAAATCAGTCTCAAATCGAAACTACCTGCTCAC
>NZ_JAVRHO010000061.1:0-1325 GCF_031846515.1 Autumnicola lenta | reverse complement strand
TATTTAAATGATAAATTTATGCATAAACTGATCCGCATAACAACTATTCCATTATCCTTAAATTTGTTACTGAGGGGACAACTTTCCTTTTTAAGCCAATATTATGCTGTGTCAGCAATTTCTGGGAAGGGAAAAGATCTAGAGGAAGTAGGTATAAGAGAAGGAGTTCGCACCATTGAAATAAAAATGGAACGTGGTATTAGTATCCTTCAGGATTTGAAATCATTTTGGCAGTTATATAAATGTTTTAGGAAAGAAAAACCACAAATTATTCATTCCATTACGCCAAAAGCCGGATTGTTAAGTATGGCTGCAGGTTATTTTGCAAGAGTGCCTATACGAATGCATACCTTTACCGGTCTAATCTTTCCTTCTAAGACCGGCCTGTTAAAGAGATTATTAATCTTTATGGATAGATGTTTATGCTTTTTTGCGACCAATGTTTATCCTGAGGGAGAAGGGGTAAAGCGTGATTTAATCCAGTATGAAATTACTAAAAAACCATTAAAGATCTTGGCGAATGGTAATGTTAACGGTGTTGATATTTCCTACTTTAGTCCTTATGCTATTCCCAAAGAGGAAAAAAGTGCTCTCTGTCATAACCTCGGAATTAAAGCAAAAGATTTTGTTTTTGTTTTTGTAGGCCGTCTCGTTGGGGATAAAGGCATTAATGAATTAATTGCTGCTTTTGTAAAGCTTGATTCTCTTATCGAGAAAAACAAAACGAATAAAAAGGATGTGGTAAAGCTTCTTTTGGTCGGCCCTTTTGAATCTCAACTCGACCCCTTAAAACCTGAAACTCTTAAGGAAATCCAGAACAACGCTAATATCTTGAGCGTAGGCTTTCAGCCAGACGTACGTCCCTATTTTTCAATTAGTAATGTTCTGTTATTTCCCAGTTATCGTGAAGGCTTCCCTAATGTGGTATTGCAAGCTGGAGCAATGGGCTTACCTTCTATTGTTACTGATATAAATGGTTCGAACGAAATAATTGAAGAAGGCACCAATGGAATTATAATACCTGTGCGTCATACTGAAGCTTTGTATAAAGCAATGAACGAGATATTTTTTAATAAAAACTTTCGATATACCTTGGGAGAAAATTCCCGTCAAGTAATTAAAGATAGGTATGAACGAACAAAGATTTGGGAAGCTCTTTTAGCAGAATACAAACACCTCGAAGCAGGATTACATAAAAATGTATAAGTAAAAAAAGGAGAAGAATGCTCTTTATAATTTATAGAAAAATCTTTTTAAAAAGTAATTAACTTTTGAAGTTTCAAGAGGTATTAGAAACGAACGTTTAGGAGTTGTTTATATGCTTA
>NZ_JAVRHO010000060.1:0-1383 GCF_031846515.1 Autumnicola lenta | reverse complement strand
CATTAGTGTCCGGTAAAAATACGGATTTAGATTTATTGGCCGATTAAGCACAATAGAACCGTCCTTTTTTGCTTAGACCTGAATAGCAGGGTCCCCCTAGAATATTTCCAGTTGTATATCTGGTGGTTTGGTAGTGAGATGATCCCATCCCTGGGTAGGATTTTCTAAAAAACTAAATAAGTCTATATAGCTCATTAGGTGCAGTCGTACCATCGAGATCATATTTGAATAAGCCCAGGTTTTCTTCGTCCTTTTTTGCACCACCAGCATCAATAGCTGTACGATGAGCCCACACCATATTTGTATTTTAATGGCATTGGAACTGTCTCCTAAAAAATACTTGAGCGGAAAATTTTGCTTGAGGCGTTTGAACATCGTTTCTATCTGCCATCTGTGTTTATAGATATCGCATATTTTCTCTGGGCTGAGCAAAAAGTTGTTGGATAAGAACTCATACACTTTCTGGCTCTTTTCATCCCAATAGGCTATGCGCCTTAGCTCTATGGTCAATTCTTTTTTCTGAACGTTTATGACCTCATCCTTGAGTACTGTGTCAGGTGTGATGTCTTCCAGGTCAAATTCTGCCACGCTTTTGTAGTGCGCATTTCCCTTTTGCCGTGTCACAAAATAAATATCCTGGTTTGTCCAGTCAAAGTATTGCCGGTAGTCATTATAGGCCTTGTCGAATACCACAAAAGAACCTTTTTTGAGTTCAAGTTCTTTAAGGAAGGTGTGGTCGTGGGTAGCAGCATTGCTAAAGCGGACAAGACAGGGAACGTCCTCCATGGCATTTATCATTGTATGCATTTTGATACCACCCTTTTTCTTTCCGTTAATAGGATTACGTCCAACTCCTTTTAGAATATCGCTGAAAAGGCTGATAGTGGTCGAATCTACAATCTTCAGGTGCTTGACAGGAAGGTTTAGAGAGCTGCTGTCCGATAAAAACTTAGCATATTTTTCCAAAAGGGAATAATAGATGGTAGCAAAGACTTCGCTGTCCCGATTGGCATTAGCATCCGAGAGCGTACTTCGCTTAGGAAAATTGGTAAGCCCCAAATGGCTGAGCTTACCCTCACAGGCCAACATCACCGTGGAGAGTTCGCGCAAAGAATTCACTCCACTGATAGCCGCATAGAGCATCGAGACCACATGCTCATAGGTCTTGCACGTCTTGTAGTAACGATCACTATCAAAAGAATCGGCTGTCCGGCTAACAATGTGCTTTGGAAGCAAGTTTAATAACTGTTTGATTATGGGATGTCCGCTAAAGTGAGTACTTTTATTCATAGTAATTTGTTTTGTGGTAAAACCAATTTACTATAAAGCGGGAAATCTATCAAGGAGATCCCGCTTTTAAAAAGTTTAACCGGACACTAATGA
>NZ_JAVRHO010000006.1:0-186786 GCF_031846515.1 Autumnicola lenta | reverse complement strand
TTAAAAAATACTAATCCATAGTGGAAACTAGCCGGTAAGATTTACTTCAGAAAATAAATTAAATTACATTTGTGAAAACTTGCCCTTATGAAACTTCATTTTATCGCCATTGGCGGTAGTGCCATGCATGCATTGGCAATAGCATTAAAAGATAAAGGTTATGAAATATCAGGTAGTGATGATGCCATATTTGAACCTTCAAGATCTAAACTCAAAGAAAAAGGTATCCTTCCCGGGGAACAAGGCTGGTTTCCTTCCAAAGTTAGCTCAGATCTGGATGCTGTTATTTTGGGTATGCATGCAAAAGAGGATAATCCTGAATTAAAAAAGGCAAAGGAGCTTGGACTGCAAATTTTTTCATATCCTGAATTTTTGTTTGAACAGTCCAAAGATAAAACGAGAGTAGTTATAGGGGGGTCTCATGGTAAGACCAGTATTACCTCTATGATTCTTCATGTAATGCATTATCACGATAAGGCTGTAGATTATATGGTGGGTGCCGCTCTGGATGGTTATGAAAATTCGGTACACCTCACAGAAGACAATGATTTTATTCTTATTGAAGGAGATGAATATTTGTCTTCTCCAATAGACCGTAGACCTAAATTTCATTTGTATAAGCCTAATATCGCCTTGCTTAGCGGTATAGCGTGGGATCATATTAATGTGTTTCCTGATTATAAAGGTTATGTTGAACAATTTGAAGTGTTCGTGGACTCAATTGTGAATGGTGGAATTTTGGTTTATAATGAAGAAGATTTAGAATTGCGAAGAATTGCTGAAGAGACGAAGAATCCTATAAGAAAACATCCTTACCAGGCTCCCGAATATTCTATAGAAAATAAAAAAACGATTGTAACCACCCCGGAAGGGGAAATGCCTCTTGAGATCTTCGGAAAACATAACCTGAGCAATCTTGCTGGTGCAAAATGGATTTGCCAGCATATGGGGATTGATGAAGCTGAATTTTATGAGGCAATTGCCACTTTTAGAGGGGCATCGAAGAGATTGGAAAAAATAGCTGAATCTGATTCAGCTATTATATTTAAAGATTTTGCACATAGCCCTTCTAAAGTAAGAGCTACTACGACAGCTGTAAAAGAGCAATTTTCGAGCCGTAAAGTGGTGGCGTGTCTTGAGTTGCACACTTACAGTAGTTTAAATGCTGATTTCTTAAAGCATTATGATGGAAGCCTGGATGCTGCTGATGAAGCTTTTGTGTTTTATTCACCTGAAGCGGTAAAGCTAAAGAAGCTCGATTCTATTTCTGAAGAGCAAATTTCTTCAGCATTTCGAAAACCTCACCTCAAGGTTTTCACAAATCCGGCTCAGCTTCACTCAGCCTTAAAAAACCTGGAACTAAGAAATTCAGTACTTCTTCTAATGAGTAGTGGAAATTATTGTGGGCTGGATTTCGATGAAGTCAGGACCTGGGTTAATAAATAATTCATTTTCAGTGGTTTTAATGCGTCTAAATAAATGCATTTTTTATCTTTAATCTATTATGACCATGGAACGTGAAACACTTAGTATAAAGAATTGGGCAGAGGGAGACCGGCCCCGGGAAAAATTACTTCAGAAGGGAAGGGTAAGCCTAAGTGATTCAGAACTTATAGCGATCCTTATTGGTTCGGGAAACAGGAATGAAAGTGCTGTGGAACTGAGTAAGCGGATCCTGGCTTCAACAAAAAATAATCTAAGTGAACTGGGGAGACTGGGTATTAATCAGCTGTGCGAATTTAAGGGAATTGGTACAGCAAAAGCGATTACCATAGTGGCTGCCCTGGAGCTGGGGCGAAGGCGTAGGGTAGAGGAAGCCCTGGAAAGAAAGAAGATTACTTCCAGTAATTCTGTGTTTGAATTGATGCAACCGATAATAGGAGAATTACCACACGAGGAATTTTGGATAGTTTACCTAAATAATTCCAATAAAGTCCTGGATCAACTTCAGTTAAGCAAAGGGGGAATAACCGGTACTTTGGTGGATGTAAGGATTACCCTTAGAAAAGCATTGGAATTAGGGGCGACTGCTATTATTCTAACTCATAATCATCCTTCTGGAAATCTTAATCCAAGTGAGGCAGATAAGCAGCTGACTCAAAAAATGAAAACAGCCTCTGAAAGCTTAGATATAAAGGTCCTGGATCATATTATTGTTACTGAAAAATCCTACTTTAGCTTCGCAGACGAAGGTATCTTATAATATTTTTTGCATGCTACTCATTTATACACAAAAAATTACACCACGTATAATTTATATTTTCAAGCATTTATGTACGGGAATATTAGGGATATCTATAAAATTCACCTCTAAAATAGAGGAGTTTATCGCCCATGACGGGATGAAATTATCTTATGGAAAGCAAGCCCTGGGAAACGAATTATTTGTTCAGAGGGTAGACCTCCTAATGGAGCAGGGTTTTTCTGAAGTTGAAATTAAGGTGCTCCCCTGGGAAGATTCTGTTTGCTTTTTTCCTGTTTCAGAAGCTAGTGCACTGCCTTTCGATATTTTCGCATCCTCGTTTTTTCTTTTGAGCAGGTATGAGGAATATGTCCCACATGTTAAAGACGAGGCAGAACGTTTTCCTGTTGCAGAAAGCCTGGCTTATCAGAAGGGTTTTTTAAGCTCTCCCGTAGTAGATAAGTGGGCGCTGAAGTTTCAGGATGTCCTGGCAGAGCGATTTCCAAACATGGAGGTAGAGTCCAGGAAATTTTCATCTAATATCATTATAGCTGTAGAGCATGTCTTTGGCTACAAGAACAAGGGTATTCTCCGGACTATAGCGGGAATGCAACGTGATTTTTTTAGGCTGAGCCTTACCAAGGTTTTTGATCGTCTTAAAGTTGCTTTTAAGGTAAAAAACGATCCATTCAATATATTTGAAGATCTAATAGCTCTCATAAAAAAACATAAACTAAAGATGTACTTTATGTTTCAGCTAAGCGATTTTACTATTCACGATAGAAATATTAATCACAATCGTATCCCTTATAGATCTGTAATAAAATATGTGGGAGACTACGCCAAAGTAGGATTATTGCTTGGCTATTACGCAGTGCGGGACATGAAAACGCTTAGGACAGAAAAGCTAAGAATGGAAAATATTATTCACAGCTCACTGGAGTATTCCTTAAATTCCAGCCACGACCTTTCTTTGCCTGAAAATTTTAATAATCTGGTGGAGCTGGAGGTGAAGAACGATTTTTCTATGGGATATCCCGACGCACTGGGATTTCGTGCCGGAACATGTACGCCTTTCCTGTTTTATGATATTAACATGGAAGTGACTACTCCATTACTCGTTCATCCTTATGTATTTAATTCGGCAATTTTTGAAGATGTTAAACCTGAAAAAGCTTTTGAAGATGTTCAAAAAGCGCTAAATCAGGTGCGTGAAGTAGGAGGGGAATTTCGGGCTATTTTTAGAAATCAGGATTTCTCTGAATATGCTCAAGCGGAGATTTACTATAAATTAGTGGAAATGATTTATGAAATTAAATAACATTGAACACGTTTTTTTTGATTTGGATCACACATTGTGGGATTTTGATAAAAACTCTGGCTTTACCTTTTCAGAAATATTTAAAAAATGGGATATACCTCTGAACCTGAATGAATTTCTGGAAGTGTACATAAAGATCAACCTGAAGTATTGGGAGTTGTACAGGAATGATAAGGTTTCTCAGGAGATGCTGCGCTACGGAAGGCTAAAGGACAGTTTCGACTCCATGAAATTTAGAACATCAGATGATGTTATTTTCGGATTATCAAAAGACTACCTGGAATTTTTACCTAAAAATACGCATCTGCTCACCGGGACACTAGAAATTTTACCATATCTCAAGGATAAATATAAGCTCCATATTATTACAAATGGTTTCGAAGAGGTTCAGCGTAGGAAATTGGCTACTTCTGGAATTTTAGATTTTTTTCACACGATAACTACTTCTGAAGAAGCCGGAGTAAAAAAGCCGAACGGATTAATATTCAGAAAAGCTCTGGAAAAGGCCAAGGCGGCCGCCGAAAGATCAGTAATGATAGGGGATAATTACGAAGCTGATATTTTAGGTTCAGAAAATTCTGGCCTTCAATCAATATATTTTGACTATTATAAAACCGCAGAAATTTCCGACATAAGACAAATTCAAACGTTAAAAGACCTTGTTAAGTTTTTGTAAAAACTAAACTTTTGTTAAGTTCGTTGCATATTACTCTAGAGCTTAGAAAGCTATGAAGAAGAATGCAGCCTTATTTCACATTATAACTCTCTGTTGTGGGGTGTTCCTTACCGGTTGTGTGAAAGATGTGGATTTTGGCCAGGCAAATGACATTGTTCTAAGCCCGGATATCCAATCTAATCTTGTATTATATACGGTAGGAGAAGCAGATTTTGTGGATCCTGTCACTAAGGATATTCATACGGTTATTAGAGATACAGTAAGACTGGAGTTTTTAGACGACGATTATATTCAAAATGATTTAAATTCTGTAGAGTTTTATTTCAGAAATATTAATACCTTCCCTCAGGCTTTCGTTAGCAGAGTACACTTTTTGTCAGCTTCAGGGAGAAAACAGTTTAGCATAAATTATCCGATTTCCCCCGGGAGTTCTGATAATCCGGTGTCAACCGAAAGAATTGAAGTGATGGGAGCAGATAGGATCGAGCAAGTGAAGAATTCAATTACTATGGTTGTCGAACTTGAAGTCCAAACAAATGAAGAAGCCTTTACCGGCGATCTTGAATTTGCTTCTAAAGGACTTTTCAAGTTTGAGTTTTAACTATGCGGGGACTGATTTTCTTTTTTTTTTTCTCTTCAATACAACTATCTTTATTTTCTCAAAATAAGCCGCTGCTTTATAATGTAGACGGTCTTCCGCAAACCTTGATGAGCAATCCGGGAGCGGAAATAAGCTTCCGTGGACATTTTGGAATACCTTTTCTTTCACAGGTACATCTTTCTGCCGGTTCTACCGGTGTAACAGCTTTCGATATTTTTGATGATTCCAATCCCAATGTAAATCTACGGGTAAGAAATGCAATACGTAAACTTACTCACAGGGATTATTTTTCTGTAAATGAGCAATTGGAAATCTTATCCATTGGTTGGAGGCTTAATCGTCAAAATTATTTATCTGCCGGAGTTTATCAGGAAACAGATGTGTTTGCGTATTTTCCGAAAGATCTTGCTATTCTGGCAAACGAAGGAAATACAAATTATATAAATCAACCATTCGATTTCTCTCAGGCCGCTTTTACTGCAGAAGTGCTGACAGTTTACCATTTAGGCCTAAATTATAAATTTAACAGCAAGCTCACTGTTGGGGCCAGAGCTAAGCTTTACTCGGGTATTTTTAACGTGGAGAGCACAAATAACCAGGGAACGTTTACGACTACCCTTAACGAGGGTGGGAATGGATTTTACCGGCAGACCGCCTCAGAAATTGATATTGTGGTAAATACCTCGGGATTTGCCAGTTTAAGAGATGAGGAAGACAATACTGTAGATCAGGCTGCTGCCGATTTACTTAAGCGTTCTATGTTGGGTGGGAACTTAGGTGTTGGTTTAGATCTTGGTGCTACTTATAAGGTAAATGAACAATTTATTGTTACGGGTGCGGTACAGGACATAGGTATTATGTTTCAGCGAACAGATGTAGAAAATTATCGCTATTACGGGAGTTACGAAACTGAAGGTATTGAACCGCTATTTCCTGAACAGGAAAACACAGAGGCTATTCCTTACTGGGACATTTTTGAAGATGAAGTGGACGCAAATTTACAGGACGAAACCTTAGAAGATCCTTATGTGACCTGGCGACCTGTTAAATTTAACACAACTATGGAATTTGGCTTCGGAAGAGCTTTCCTGCCGTGTAATTACCGTCTTGTAAAGGAAGCCCGATACATGAACGCTGCCGGATTATTGCTGTCGGGGGTTAACCGCCCTAAAGGAATAGCATTATCCATGACGGCATATTACGATAAACTTATAACCGAAAAGTTTGGTTTCCGGGCGGCTTATACAATTGATGATTATTCATTTACAAACGTAGGATTAATGGCTCACAGGACCTTTGGGAGTTTTAATATTTATCTGGCAGCAAATAATTTGCTGGGATTTCCTAATTTCGCAAAAGCCAACAGCACTTCTCTTCAATTCGGGATGCAATTTATCTTTAAGGATAATTAAAAGTAAACAATCACCTGCATCAATGAAGAGGTTGCCTGATAAAAAACATATATATGAAAATTGCCATTTTGAGCATTGCTCTTATTTTGACCCTAACAACAGTTAAAGCGCAAAACCTCAATGAATATAAATATGTAGTTGTTCCTGAGTCTTTTGGGTTTTTAGATACTCCAAATGAATACCAGTTAAATGCCCTGACAAAATTTCTTTTTGAAAAAAATGGATTCAAAACCTTAATGAAGTCCGAGCAAAAACCATTCGATCTTGAAGCTAATGTTTGTTTAGGTTTATATGCCAATGTTGAGGAAGATTCTAACCTTTTTGTCACTAAGCTTGTAGTTTTATTAGAAAACTGCAATGGAGAGGTTGTTTTTCGAACTGAAGAAGGTACAAGTCGAGAAAAAGAATTTAAAGCGGCACATCACGAAGCTTTAAGGGAAGCATTTAAATCATTGGAAGAGATAGAATACAAGTATGCGGAGAAGGACGCTGAGACTTCTGGCAAAGATGCCATTACAGCAGTAGCTGCTGTCCGGGGTGAAGTGGTAACTGAAATCCCAGGGGAAAACCCGCAAATTGCCGTAGAGAGTGAACAGGAGGATGAAGAGATTGAAGAAGAAGTGACGGGAAACGAAGTTACTGAGGAGAATGGTGACTACTATGTTCTTGATAATGCCGTTTATTTCCTTGAAGAAAGTAATTCCGGATTTTCGTTCTTTCAGAAAGGAATGGCAGAGCCTTTTGCGTCTCTAATAAAATCTGAAGGACAGGATAGCTTTATCTATTCTTCAATTACTAAACAGGGATTGGCATATTTCGATACTGAAGGAAATCTTGTGGTAGAGTATTTTGATAAAAATAGAAATGAAATGATAAAAACTGTTTATCGGATTCAGGATTAGTAGTCATACTTATTCTTCCAGCGTTTTTTTAAAAATTCCCTTTGTGCATTTTCCCGCTGGTTTTGACCCGGCTCATACAGTTTAGTGTTTTTTATTTCTTCAGGCAAGAATTCTTCCTTTGCAAAATTCCCTTCGTAGTTATGGGCATATTTATAATTATCTCCATAACCTAAGTCTTTCATTAATTTTGTAGGAGCGTTTCTTATAGCCATAGGAACAGATAAATTGCCCGTTTTCTTTACTACGCTTATAGCATTATTAATTGCCATGTAAGCTGCATTACTCTTTGGAGAGGTGGCAAGATAAGTAGTACATTGGCTTAATATGATCCGGGCTTCAGGATAACCAATAGTGGTTACCGCCTGAAAAGTGTTGTTGGCGATGACAAGTGCTGTGGGATTTGCATTTCCTATGTCTTCACTTGCTAATATTAATAATCTACGGGCAATGAATTTAACATCTTCACCGCCTTCTATCATACGTGCGAGCCAGTATACTGCCCCGTTAGGATCACTACCTCTTATAGACTTAATAAAAGCCGAAACGATATCATAATGTTGCTCTCCGGTTTTATCGTAGAGGACAGTATTTTGTTGAACCTTTTCAAAAACGAGTTCGTTAGTGATTTCAACTCCGTTTTCAGCTGAAGTCACCAGTAGTTCAAATATATTAAGAAGCTTACGGGCATCTCCGCCACTTAGTCGCAATAACGCCTCTGTTTCTTTTAATTTGACTTTTTTGGAGGCTATTATGCTGTCCTCTTTCATGGCACGTTGAAGCAAAGCTACGAGATCCTCCTTGCTAAACGGTTTTAATATATACACCTGGCATCTGGAGAGAAGTGCCGAAATTACTTCAAAACTTGGATTTTCTGTGGTTGCGCCTATTAAAGTCACCCAGCCTTTCTCTACTGCTCCTAAGAGAGAGTCCTGTTGAGATTTACTAAAGCGGTGAATTTCATCTATAAAAAGGATAGGGCTCTTCGTTGTGAAAAGTCCATCACTTTTTTTGGCTTTTTCTATAACCTCTCTAACGTCCTTCACTCCGCTACTAATTGCACTAAGCGTAAAAAAAGGTCGATTCGATTCTTCGGCAATAATATGGGCGAGGGTGGTTTTTCCAACTCCGGGAGGGCCCCAGAAAATCATTGAAGGAATAATTCCCTGTTTCAGTTGTTGCTTAAGAGCACCTTTTTCTCCCACAAGATGCTGCTGACTTAAATAATCCTCTAATTTCTTCGGCCTTAATCGTTCTGCTAATGGTTTGTTCATTTGGCTAAATTAATAATTATGATGACAACTTTTCATTAGGAAGAGGTTTGGTTGCTTTTTTGTAATATTGATCTTAAAACCAAAGTTTTGAAACAGTCCCAGCCATTCACTTTTTCTCCCGGGGTAATAGGGTATCCTGTTATTTTCGTTTTGGTGATCTGGATCGTATTTTGGTTTGAAATAAGGTTTGGCTTCGATTTTAACAATTTTGGTGTAAGACCGGGTAAAGTCGAAGGTTTAAGAGGAGTGATTTTTTCTCCATTTATTCATTCCGGGATAAAACACCTGTTCAATAATACCATTCCTCTTTTTGTCCTCTCTATGGCTCTTTTTTATTTCTATAGAAAAATAAGCTGGCAGGTTCTTTTTCTGGGCTTGCTTTCTTCGGGATTATTAACCTGGCTTATTGGAAGGGAAGCTAATCATATTGGTGCAAGTGGGATTATCTATGTTCTCGCCTCTTTTTTATTTTTTAAAGGGGTTTTTTCCAGGCATTACAGGCTTATTGCACTTTCACTAATAGTGGTTTTCTTATACGGAGGGATGTTATGGTACGTTACCCCTATAGATCCGGAAATTTCCTGGGAGGGACATTTGTCTGGTCTTATTTCCGGATTTTTTCTTTCTCTGATTTACAGAAAAAATATTGCAAAGCCTCCTAAATATGAGTGGGAGA
Source organism: Autumnicola lenta (assembly GCF_031846515.1). Classification (NCBI taxonomy): domain Bacteria; kingdom Pseudomonadati; phylum Bacteroidota; class Flavobacteriia; order Flavobacteriales; family Flavobacteriaceae; genus Autumnicola; species Autumnicola lenta. Next base: position 177,745 of record NZ_JAVRHO010000006.1, on the reverse strand, counting down.
AGCCCGAATATAGAGAGGAGGAAGATGATTTTATGAAGCATTTTGATGAAAATGGGAATTTTATCGAAGATCCTGAGCCGGAAGAATTAAAATACACTTATCATTATAAGTACTCAAATCAGGAGAAGGAAGGAGATAAAGATTTTTAAATCTTTAACAGAGAACAGACGCGCTATAGCGCGTCTCCACATCCATTTCATCTCCACATCCATTTCATCTCCACATCCATTTCATCTCCACATCCATTTCATCTCCACATCCATTTCATCTCCACATCCATTTCATCTCCCCATCCATTTGATCTCCACAACCTTTAAAGAATTCCTTTGAAAAAATTACAACCTCTGCCTTACCACTTCATACAAAATGGCTCCACAGGCAACAGAAACATTTAAGGATTCTATTTTTCCCATCATCGGCAATTTGGCACGATGATTAACTGTTTTTAAAATAGAACTACTTACTCCTTTTGCTTCATTTCCCATAACTATGGCAGTAGGTTTCTTAAGGTCGATGTCGTAAATGGTATCGTTTGTTTTTTCAGTTGCGGCCACTAATTGAACATCAGAAGACTGGAGATAAAAAACAGCATCCTTAATATGATTAACCTTGCATATAGGGACATTAAAAACTGCACCGGCAGAGGTTTTAACCGCATCAGCATTAAGTGGTGCACCTCCTTTTTCAGGTATAATGATTGCGTTTACGCCGCAGCATTCCGCTGTTCGAATAATTGCGCCGAAGTTTCTGACGTCTGTTAATTGGTCCAGTAGTAGGAAGAGTGGAGTAGAGGTGGAATTAAAAGCATCCTTTACAACTTCGTCCATGCTTTTGAACTCTACCGGTGATATACTGGCAACAACACCCTGGTGGTTACCTTTACTTAGCTTGTTCAGCTTTTCCACGGGGACGTAAGAAATATTATAATTTCCTTGTCTAATTTTATCCTCCAGATCCTTAATAAGATTTCCGGAAAGACCTTTTTGAAGGTAAATTTTATCCAGATTTTTTCCGCTTTCAATAGCTTCAATAACTGCTCTTATTCCAAAAATTCTGCTAGTTTCTTTTTCATTCATAAGGCAAAGATAGTTTTTAAAATTACGTTTTGAATAATTGATAAATAAAAAACCACCCAAAGTGGGTGGTTTTAAAATCTAAACTTAAAAAGAATTTAGTATCCTTCAGCGTATTCAATTTCATAGCTTACTACTTCTCCGTCTACAGAAGTAACATTGCCAATTCTAAAGACTCCGTAGAAGTTGAACGTTTCCACATTTTCGTCTTCGTCTTCAACTTCCCTGGTGGTTTTGTAAACAAAAGTATCTCCATTTTCCAGGTTTGATACTGAAGTCATAGGATCACCTTCTTCAAAAGCTGCTCGTGCAGTTAATACATCAGCATCACCAAAGAAATCATCATCTACTTCTACAAAAGAAATACCAGCATCATTTATTACCTCAAAACCAGTAGGTTCCAAAAATCTGATTTCACCTTCTTCGTTACCTTCAGCTGAAATCTCTCCTGTAGAAAGGTTTAACTGATTAAGAAGTGGATCATCGGTAAGAGTAACATTATTTGATGTAGTAAATGCTTTAGGAGTAATGGCAACCATAGATTCAACTACATCTGTCATACTTCCACTTGTGACAGTAATTTGATAATATAAAGTATCATTAACCATTAAATCAAGGTCCTCATAATCAGTATCAGATAACTCAATATATCCACCTTCGGCAGAAAGGTCAGCGCCGCTGCCAGTGTAGGTGCCGTCTTCATTCTTTTTGAACATGAGGGTTACATCATCTATAGGTGCAGAAAAAGTATTAATTTCATAAGCCAATTCAACAGATGACAGACTATCAATGGTTGTTTCAGTTGGATTACTGTATTCATCTCCTGCGTTCCCTAAAGAAAGAACTTTACTTACTGATACTGTGAACGGATCCTCTGAAAAATTTCCATTCGAATAAGTCGTCCTGATTCTAATATCATACTCTCCTTCTTCTTCATCTACTCCATCATCATCAGGAAACATAAAGTCTCCTAATATAGAGGAATTAAAAGATGCACTTTCTCCGGATACTGTTGCAGTTCCTATGACCTCACCATCCTGAATAATTTCTACAGATTCAGCTGTAACGCCTTCCGCAGTGATAAAATCTATGTTAAGGTCTTCATTGGTGTCAAAGCGGCTAAGACTGCGATCTGTTATTTTCGCATAACCTCCAACGTCTTTGTAATTATCTACCAAATAGTCATCTTCTTCATTTTCGCATGAAGCCAGGCCTATTGCGATAAATAAGCAAAGACCCCAGTATTGTATATTTTTCATTTTTTGCATTTTAATGTTGTTTAAAGCAATTATTCCATATCTACATCCCAGAAAACCGGAGTTTGCTGGTCATCCCCACCTATGGCTTCTGATGCATCTATATAGTTGTCTTCATTAAGATTCTGTTCATCTACAGGGTAAGTAAACCTTAATGGTACTGGAGTTCCGAATTCTTCTGGTAACACTAATTGCGGCTCATCATATTTTCTCCAAATGGACCATCCCTGGAAAGGATTGTCAAACATGGCAATCCAGTACTGTAATGCAAACTGGTCAACAGATCCATCATAAGATACTACAGGCTGTGCAAGGTATGCGGTAACCTGAGCTTCACTTCCTCCCCAGTACATAATAGATGCCGTAATAGCGTTTTCATAATGTGATTCTGCATCACCTCCTGCAGAGTAGCCAATTTCAGCTGCTCTGGAAAGATTAAATGCAACCTCAGTATAATCAAGAAGAATACCTTCTCTTGTAGGGTTTAAAAACGGATCTCCGATGTGGGTATAGGCTGAATAGTTATTACTTCCCCCGTAAACACCACCTAAATATCTGCCACTAATATTGTCATCAAAATATGACATACGTCTTGGGTCGTTAAGCTCATTCATATAGTCTACAATGGTTGCAGATGCAAGAAAATCCGATCGTCCGCTTTGTACAAGGTCTTCCCATAATGGGTTTGTATTAGGGAAGGTGCCTAAGTACTCTACAGTTGCGTTATCTCCGTTTGATGTAAAAACTCCGTCTGAAACAGCACTTTCTACAGTAGACTGAGCAAGTTGAGGATTAGATTGCGAAATTCTCATTCCTAGTCTTAAGCTTAAAGAATTAGCAAATTTTAACCATTGATCCATGTCACCTCCGTAAATTACATCGGCGGTAGTGTATCCCTGACCCGCTGAAAGAAGCTCATCTACTGATTCCAATCTGTTTATAAGGTCTTCATAAATAACCTGATCATTATCATATACAGGTAGAGAATTATCAGGTTGCAATGCTTCGGAATATGGAATATCACCAAAAGTATCAACCAGTACATGCCAGGCATATACTTCAATAACTTCTATTTGCCCTAATCGAGCATCTTTTTCAGCCTGACTTAATTCTTCATTTTCCATTACAATACTACGTGCGTCTTTTAGGTCATAAAGAACATCTCTATAAATCTCGGACCACACATTATCTGGATTATTCCTTGATGTTAAATTATAGTTGGGTTCATCAAGATAAGTGGTGGTTGTCCAGTACTGTGCCAGAAATCTGTAAAGTCCGTCGTTCACGTTAGGACTAGCCATGTTGTCCGATAAACTTACAGTAGCTGCTGTAAAAAGAAAGTCTGAAGCTACCTCGGTAGGATTTTTTGGATCCCTGTTAAGATTCTCGTACTCCTCATCGGTCTGGCAGGACCATAAGCTCAAGAATGCTGTTATAGCAATTATATATCTTTTCATAATATTTTTTTTAAAAGTTAAACTTAAGACTGGCACCTATTTCCCTCATAGATGGGTAAGCACCTGACTGGTACCCCTGAACATTCCCTGAACTTAATCCGGCTTCAGGGTCAGAAAAAGGAATGTTTTTGTGGATTATCCAAAGGTTTCTTCCTATTACTGAAATAGAAGCCCTGGTGAAAGGAATGTTATCAAGAACCTTATCGCCAAAGTTATAAGTTAAATTTACTTCTCTTAATTTCACGAAAGAAGCATCGTAAACGTGCCCTTCATTTGCAGCTCTGGCGTATCCGAATGGGTTGCCATAATAGTCTGTTCTTGCACGTGTGGCATTTGGAGAAGTGTTAGTTACTGTGTATTCTCCATTACTATCATATTCGACATCTCCCTGTACTCCGTCTAATACAACACCGCCTCCGTTTGAAATAGTATTTCGCATCGGATTTCCAAGATCATTTGTTCCCACACTGGCTTCATAAAGACCGGTGGCAGTTCCATACCAGGTGTCAAGTGAAAAAATATCCCCTCCTTTTTGTACATCTATGAGAAAACTCAATAGTAAATTTTTGTATTCAAATGTATTGGATACACCTCCTGTCCAGTCTGGTTGTATGTTTCCTATGATATAGTTTGAATTCGGTGTGACCTCATAGTAACCGCTTGGATTGATCAACCGGTTTCCTTCTTGATCGTATACATATGCTGTACCTCGGATAGCGCCGTATGGCTCTCCCGGGGCAGCATTTATAGAAACACCTCCTTGAAGGTTATTGTCTAACTGCAGATTGTTGATTCCTTCTGCCAATTCAAGAACCTCACTCTCGTTTTTAGCCCAGTTTATGTTCATTGTCCATCGGAAATTGTCAATTCGTATTGGATTTAAAGTAAGTCGTGCCTCAATACCTTTATTTTCAATTGTTCCGGCATTTAATAATTTTGAAGTAAATCCTGTGGCAGTTGATGTTCTAACAGGCGTAATTTGGTCTTCAGTTTGAGAATTATAGTAGGACAGATCGAATCCGATTAAACGATTTAAGAAATTAGCCTCAAGGCCTACCTCATATGCTTTCATACGTTCAGGACGTAAATCAAGGTTATTTAATGAATTAGCATTTGTAGCCCAGCCTGCATTACCAAAAGCTGAAAACTCAGATCCTCCAGCTTGACTGGCAAGAAGATAAGTGTTGAAAACATTATATGGGTCAGTATCATTTCCTACTTCCGCATAATTCGCCCTAACCTTTGCAAAATCGAGCCAATTTGCTTCTACAATGTTAGAAAGAAGTATACTGGTAGAAACAGAAGGATACCAAAATGTATTATTTTCAGCAGGAAGCGTTGAAGAACGGTCTCTTCTTATAGTTCCTTCAAGGTAGTAGGTGCCTAAATAACCGACCCCTGCCCTTGCATATACACCATCAAGCATTCTTGTCATTTCGTACTCAGTAGGTGGATTGAGCGGACTAACTGTGTTGGTTAAAGCGTAAAATCCTGGAGCATTTAATCCTCCGTTTGTAGCCGCATCGATATAACTTCTTTCATTTCTACGTATATTCATACCTAGATTTCCATCCAAGTTAAGATCTTCAGTAATGTCTTTATTGAAATTGAGAATAAGATCGTAATTGTATTCTGCAGCCCTGTTATTGTATCTGCTATATTCAGATACACCAGCGCTCCCTACATTAATTCTTTCCTCCTGTAACTCATCATAAGTGTCAAATGTAAATCTTCCTAAGACACTAAATACGTCACTTATCTCATAATCAAGATTAATATTACCAAAATACCTGTTACGGGTATCGGTTTGATAATTTTCATAAAGTGTCCAGTAGGGGTTATCGGAATATATTGGAGAAAGATTATCTGGGTTATTTGGGTTCCAGGTAATATTTTCTCCTGTTGCGAAATAAGCATCTCGCTGCTCCTGCAAATCGACGTTGGTTTGAAACCACTGCCTGAACTGTTGCATAATGTTCAAAGAGCTATAACCTGTACCATACCGTCCTTTACCATCTGTTTTTGTGAAGGTGACATTGGTTTGGGCGCTAAACCTGTCTGTGAAGTCATGCCCCCCACTAAACTTTATAGTGTTTCTTTTTATCTCACTATTAGGGAGGTTCCCCTGCTGATTGAAGTTAGTAGCACTTACACGAAAAGAACTCTTATCAGTTCCGCCATCTAGTGCAATGGAATTAATTGCTGTATAGCCTGTTTGCCAAATGGTATTCGCATTGTTTTCGCCGGGCAACCAAGGAGTTGCCTGTTGGTATGTGTCTAACTGTGGATAAATGGAATTCCATTGATAAATGGGTTGACCATCGAAGGCCGCACCAAAGGAAGCATCTTCTGTAAAAGGAGTGACCTCATCTAAGTTTCCATCTCCATCTACATCATAGAGGTTAAAATAGCCCGTATCATAGTATGCACCATAACCAGCACCGTACTGGTCCTGATATTCAGGTAGTGTCTGATCATTTACATTAGAGACCATTAAAGTGCTATTAATGGCAACTCCAATACCTTTGTTTTTGCTACCTTTTTTAGTTTCAATTATAATCGCTCCGTTTGCTGCCCTTGCTCCATATAAAGCCGTGGCAGCAGCACCTTTCAATACGTTTATGGAAGCAATATCATTCGGGTTGATGTCTGATGCAGCGTTACCGTAATCATATCCTCCTGCGCCTCTCTGTTGATCTACAGAGTTGTTGTTGGCATTACTTACAGGAGTTCCATCAATTACAAATAGTGCCTGGTTGTTTCCTGTTAAAGAAGAATTACCACGAATGATCACATTGGATGATCCTCCCAGGGTACCAGTTGAACTAACCTTTAAACCTGCAACTTTTCCCGAAAGAGAATTTACAAAGTTTTGAGTAGGAACATCAGAAACTTCAGAACCATCTACTTCCTGAGTTGCATACCCCAAAGACTTCTTTTCTCTTTTAATACCTAAAGCGGTTACTACCACTTCGTCTAATTGTGCTGCGTCATTAGAGAGCACCACATCGATTTCATCCACATTTGTCACAGCGTATTCTGCTGTTTCTAATCCAATGAAAGAAAATACCAATATATCTCCCTGAGAAGCTACTATGGAATAATTTCCGTCAAAATCTGTCTGAACACCTGTGGATGTTCCCTGAATAAGGACATTTACTCCAGGCAGGGGCAGACCGTCTTCGTCTGTAACCGTACCAGAAATAGTCCTTTCCTGTGCAAAGGATATTTGCACAACAAACGCCAGTAATAGCGTTAGAATACTACTTAACTTTGTTTTCATTTTAAAAATTTATTTGAATTAGCCATATCAAAAGTGATAATAAAAGGTTTATTACACAAGTGATCTTTTATGAAATCATTACTATTATCTTTGCTGCATGTTAAAACATGTCATAGGTCCTTAGTTTTGAGGGGGTAACAAAATTAACGAATTATGTTAAATTTTTTAGAATGAGGTTTTTCCTTCATTTTCATGAATAAAATCACCTCTTTTTAAAGATCGATTAGAAAAAATACAAGGTTTTCGTGATTTGAGTGCATTATCAATATTGAAGTTAGGCTTGTTTTATTTTAATAATAAGAGAGGAATATATAAAAACTACTGAAAATTAATTCATTATCGTTTGAATAATTTGTTTTTATTTCTACCTTTGCAAACCCTTAAAAATGGGGAGGTAAAATTTAATAATAATTAGGTAAAAGAAATTATGCCAACAATTTCACAATTAGTACGAAAAGGAAGAGCCAAAATAACTAAGAAGAGTAAATCGGCTGCTTTGGATTCGTGTCCTCAAAGGAGAGGGGTGTGTACCCGTGTGTATACTACCACTCCTAAAAAACCTAACTCGGCTATGAGAAAAGTAGCAAGGGTAAGGTTGACAAACGGAAAAGAGGTGAATGCTTACATTCCGGGAGAGGGTCACAATTTACAAGAGCACTCGATAGTATTAGTTAGAGGCGGAAGGGTAAAAGATTTGCCGGGAGTTAGATATCACATCGTTCGTGGGGCTTTAGATACCGCTGGTGTCGAAGGTAGAACACAGCGTAGATCTAAGTACGGTGCAAAACGCCCTAAGAAGTAAAACAAGGTTAGAGTTAAAGATAAAAGTAGGGGGATTCTTTTCTTTTATTGATGACAATTAACGATTAACTTATTACAAAGAAGAAATGAGAAAAAGACAGGCTAAGAAAAGACCACTTTTACCGGATCCTAAGTTTAATGATCAACTTGTTACACGGTTCGTGAACATGATGATGTGGGACGGAAAGAAATCGGTTGCCTTTAAGATTTTCTACGACGCGATTGACGTGGTGGAACAAAAGAAACAAGACGAGGAAAAATCCGGTTTGGAGATATGGAAAGATGCTCTTTCTAACGTTATGCCGCACGTAGAAGTTCGAAGTAGGCGTGTTGGTGGTGCGACATTTCAAATACCTATGCAAATTAGGCCAGACAGGAAAGTATCAACTGCTATGAAGTGGTTAATTAGCTTTGCTCGAAAGAGAAATGAAAAAGCTATGGCTCAAAAATTAGCTGCGGAGATTCTTGCTGCTGCTAAAGAAGAAGGTGCTGCAGTTAAGAGAAGAGTTGATACTCATAAGATGGCTGAAGCTAATAAAGCATTCTCTCACTTTAGATTCTAGAAATAATGGCGCAAAGAGATTTAAAATATACAAGAAATATAGGAATTGCGGCTCATATTGATGCTGGTAAGACAACAACAACAGAGCGTATCCTTTATTATACTGGTGTAAGTCACAAAATTGGAGAGGTTCATGACGGTGCGGCAACAATGGACTGGATGGAGCAGGAGCAGGAAAGAGGTATTACAATCACCTCGGCTGCGACTCACTGTAAGTGGATGTACAGAGACCAGGAATTTACTGTAAATATTATTGATACTCCGGGGCACGTGGACTTTACTGTAGAGGTAGAGCGTTCGTTGCGTGTTTTGGATGGTATGGTTGCCTTGTTTAGTGCAGTGGATGGGGTTGAGCCTCAATCCGAAACTGTATGGAGACAGGCGGATAAATATAAAGTTCCGCGTTTAGGATTTGTAAATAAAATGGACCGTCAGGGTGCTGACTTCTTTAACGTATGTAAGCAGGTTAAGGAAATGTTGGGAGGTAATCCTGTTCCTTTACAAGTTCCAATTGGAGATGAGATTGACTTTAAAGGAGTTGTGGATCTTATCTCTAAAAAGGCTGTTATCTGGAGTGATGAGGATATGGGGATGACTTATGATATCATCGACATTCCTGAAGAGCTTAAAGATGATGTCAATAAATACCGAACTGAACTCGTTGAAGCGGTTGCTGAATACGACGAAGCTTTAATGGAGAAATTCTTTGAAGATGAAGACTCTATTACAGAGGATGAGATAATCGCTGCTCTTAGAGCTGCTACTATAGATATGTCTATCATACCTATGATGTGTGGTTCAGCGTTTAAAAATAAAGGTGTTCAGGCGATGCTTGATGCTGTGATGAGATATTTGCCTTCACCGGTAGATGTTGAAGCTATTGAAGGTACAAATCCTGACACAGGGGAAGAAGAAAAGCGTAAGCCTAATGTGGATTCTCCATTTTCTGCGCTTGCATTTAAAATTGCTACCGATCCTTTCGTAGGACGTTTGGCTTTCTTTAGAACATATTCAGGTACTCTTGATGCTGGTTCTTATGTCTTGAACGTACGTTCAGGTAAAAAAGAACGTATTTCACGTATCTATCAGATGCACTCTAACAAACAAGAGCCGATAGATAAGATTGAGGCTGGAGATATTGGAGCAGCAGTTGGATTTAAAGATATTAAAACAGGGGATACTCTTACAGATGTGAATCATCCTATTGTTTTAGAATCTATGTCATTCCCTGCACCGGTAATTGGTATTGCTGTTGAGCCTAAAACCAAGGCCGATGTGGATAAAATGGGTATGGCTTTGGCTAAACTAGCCGAAGAGGATCCTACTTTTCAGGTGAAGACTGATGAAAATTCAGGACAAACAATTATTTCCGGTATGGGTGAATTACATATCGAAATTCTTGTTGATCGTTTGAAAAGAGAATTTAAGGTTGAAGTAAACGAAGGTCAACCTCAGGTTGAGTATAAGGAGACGGTAACCAGGAGCGCAGATCATAGGGAGGTTTATAAGAAACAGTCCGGTGGTCGTGGTAAGTTTGCTGATATTGTTTTTGAAATGGGTCCTGCAGACGAAGATTTTGAAGGTCCGGGACTTCAGTTCGTAGATGAAATTAAAGGTGGACGTATTCCAAAAGAATTTGTTCCTTCGGTACAAAAAGGATTTACAGAGGCTATGAAACACGGTCCTCTTGCCGGATTCCAGATGGATACCCTAAAAGTTGTTTTGAAAGACGGATCTTTTCACCCTGTGGATTCTGATCAATTGTCTTTCGAATTGGCTGCTAAAATGGGATATAAGGCAGCTGCGAAGAAAGCAGGGGCTGTTATCCTTGAACCAATCATGAAAAATGAAGTTGTTACTCCGGAAGAAAACATGGGTGATATTGTTGGTGACCTTAACAGAAGAAGAGGTCAGGTAAATAGTATGTCTGACAGATCTGGAGCTAAAGTTGTGAAGGCTGAAGTGCCGCTTTCTGAAATGTTTGGTTATGTAACGACATTAAGAACATTATCTTCGGGTAGAGCAACGTCAACAATGGAATTCTCTCATTATGCTGAAACGCCTTCTAATATTTCTGAAGACGTGATTAAAGCAGCAAAGGGTACATCAAACGAATAATATTAGGAAAATGAGTCAGAAAATAAGAATAAAACTAAAATCTTACGATCACAACCTGGTAGATAAATCTGCTGAGAAGATTGTAAAAACCGTAAAGACTACGGGTGCTGTGGTTACCGGACCAATTCCGTTACCTACGCATAAAAAAATCTTTACAGTATTGCGTTCACCTCACGTGAACAAGAAATCCAGAGAGCAGTTTCAGTTAAGCTCTTATAAAAGGCTTCTTGACATCTACAGTTCTTCGTCAAAAACTATTGATGCTTTGATGAAGCTTGAATTACCGAGTGGGGTAGAAGTAGAGATTAAGGTGTGATAGTTATAGGCTGAAAATTGACATTTTCAGTGACATGTCCTGAGCAGTTGGCGAGGGAAAAACGGAAGAAAGATACATTCAGGGCGAAAGTATTTTTCTGCCCTGAATTTTTTTAAAATGATTTCTTTCCCCAACCCTATAGGGAAAGCGATTTTAGATTTTGATAAAGAATAGGGAATAAAAATTAATAATAATTAAGAATTATGTCTGGGTTAATAGGAAAAAAAATAGGCATGACCAGCATCTTTGACGAAAATGGGAAAAATATCCCTTGTACCGTTATTGAGGCAGGACCATGTGTAATTACCCAAGTCAGAACCAATGAGGTTGACGGGTACGAAGCACTTCAACTTGGTTTCGATGACGCAAAGACTGCAAATAAGGCTGCTACAGGGCATGCTAAAAAAGCAGGAAGCGCTCCAAAGCGTAGAGTCGTTGAATTCCAGGGTTTTGATGGGGATTATAAATTAGGCGACGCTATTACTGTGGAGCATTTTGCTGAAGGTGAATTTGTTGATATAGCAGGTACATCTAAAGGTAAAGGTTTTCAGGGTGTTGTTAAAAGACACGGTTTTGGTGGTGTAGGTCAGGCGACCCACGGTCAACATAACCGTTTAAGAGCTCCTGGTTCTATTGGTGCTGCATCATATCCTGCGAGAGTTTTCAAGGGAATGAAGATGGCCGGAAGAATGGGTGGCGAAAAAGTAAAAGTAGAAAACCTGAGAGTTTTAAAAGTTGTTGCAGATAAGAATCTTTTAGTAGTAAAAGGAGCTGTTCCGGGACATAAAAACTCATACGTAATCATTAGTAAGTAATGGAAGTAGCAGTTTTAGATATAAAAGGAAAAGAAACAGGTAGAAAGGCAAGCCTTTCTGATGCTGTTTTCGCTATAGAGCCAAACGATCACGCTGTTTATCTTGATGTTAAACAGTACCTGGCGAATCAACGCCAGGGAACGCACTCGGCTAAAGAGCGTGCAGAGATTGTTGGTAGTACTCGAAAAATTAAGAAGCAGAAAGGTACTGGTACAGCACGTGCTGGTAGTATTAAGTCTCCTATTTTTAGAGGTGGTGGTCGTGTTTTTGGTCCAAGACCAAGAAACTATGGTTTTAAATTAAATAAAAACCTAAAGCGTTTGGCAAGAAAATCCGCTTTGTCTATCAAAGCAAATGACAAATCAATCATTGTTGTGGAAGATTTCCAATTTGATGCACCAAAAACCAGAAATTTCAAAGATGTTTTGAAGGCCTTAGGCATTGAAAACAAAAAATCTCTGATAGTGTTGGGTGGGTCAAATAAAAATGTATATTTGTCATCACGAAATTTGAAAACCTCTGAAGTTGTAAGTAGCACAGAATTAAGCACTTATAAAATATTAAATGCAAACAATATTGTATTTTTAGAAGGTTCTCTAGAAGGAATTGAGTCGAATTTAAGTAAATAAACGTATGAGTGTCTTAATAAAACCTATTATTACAGAGAAAGCCACGGCTGATAGTGAGTTGAATAACTGCTATTCGTTTGTGGTAAATAATAAGGCGAATAAGATTGAAATTAAAGACGCGGTTGAGTCTGCTTATGGCGTTTCAGTTACTAAAGTTCGCACAATGAATGTCCGTCCAGATCGCAAAACCAGGTATACAAAATCTGGTATGATTACTGGTAAAACTTCAGCTTACAAGAAAGCTTTAGTACAGGTGACGGAAGGTGAAACTATTGATTTATACAGTAATCTTTAAGATTAAAAAATGTCAGTTAGAAAATTAAAACCAATCACCCCTGGTCAGCGTTTTAGAGTAGTTAATGGGTTTGACGCCATTACTACTGACAAGCCGGAGAAAAGCTTATTAGCTCCGATAAAAAAATCAGGTGGTAGAAACAGTCAGGGAAAAATGACCATGCGCTATAAAGGTGGTGGGCATAAAAGACGTTACAGAGTAGTTGATTTTAAAAGGGACAAGCAGGGTATTCCTGCTACTGTAGCGAGTATACAGTACGATCCTAATAGAACGGCCTTTATCGCTTTATTGAATTATCAGGATGGTGAGAAAAGGTATATTATTGCTCAAAACGGTTTACAGGTAGATCAGAATGTGGTGTCAAGCAATGAGGCTGCGGCTCCGGAAATAGGAAATGCTATGCCTTTGGCTAACATTCCTCTTGGTACCGTTATTTCGTGTATCGAACTTAGAGCTGGTCAGGGAGCTGTTATGGCTCGTAGTGCCGGTGCTTTTGCTCAGTTGTTAGCAAGAGAAGGAAAATACGCCACCATAAAACTTCCTTCAGGAGAAATTAGAAGGGTGCTTTCTACATGTATGGCTACTATTGGTGCTGTTTCAAACAGTGATCACCAATTGCAGATTTCTGGTAAAGCCGGTAGAAAACGTTGGTTGGGTAGAAGGCCTAGAACCAGACCTGTTGTGATGAACCCTGTGGATCACCCAATGGGTGGTGGTGAAGGTAGGGCTTCAGGTGGTCACCCTCGTTCTAGAAAAGGTTTACCTGCAAAAGGTTTTAAAACCCGCTCTAAAACCAAATCGAGTAATAAATATATTGTAGAACGTAGAAAGAAATAATAAGATATGGCACGTTCATTAAAAAAAGGACCTTACGTTCACTATAAATTAGATAAGAAAGTTTCTCAAAATGTTGAGTCTGGTAAAAAAGCGGTTATCAAAACCTGGTCACGCGCTTCTATGATTACTCCAGATTTCGTTGGGCAGACTATCGCAGTGCACAACGGGAAACAATTCGTTCCTGTTTATGTGACTGAGAACATGGTAGGGCATAAATTAGGAGAATTTTCACCAACCCGCTCTTTTAGAGGACACGCTGGTGCGAAAAATAAAGGTAAAAGATAATTGAAGCTATGGGAGTTCGTAAAAGAGAAAGAGCAGAGCAAATAAAAGAAGCCAAGAAACAGGTAGCTTTTGCAAAGTTAAATAACTGCCCTACTTCGCCGAGGAAAATGCGCTTAGTTGCGGATTTGGTTCGGGGAGAGAAAGTAGAAAAAGCGCTTCAGATATTAAAATTCAGTCAGAAAGAAGCATCAGGACGCGTAGAAAAGCTTTTGCTTTCGGCTATTGCTAACTGGCAGGCTAAAAATGAAGATGTGAATCTTGAAGAGGCTGAATTATTTGTGAAAGAGATTCGTGTAGACGGTGGAAGTATGCTGAAGAGACTTCGTCCGGCACCACAGGGTCGAGCACACCGAATTAGAAAAAGATCCAATCACGTAACATTAGTGCTTGGAGCAAACAACAATACACAAAGCTAAGAAGAGTATGGGACAAAAGACAAATCCAATCGGAAATCGCCTTGGTATTATCAGAGGATGGGAATCTAACTGGTACGGAGGAAATGACTACGGCGATAAATTAGCCGAAGACGATAAGATTAGAAAGTACATCCATGCTCGCCTCTCGAAAGCGAGTGTATCCAGGGTAATTATTGAGCGTACCCTAAAGCTTGTAACCGTTACTATCACCACTGCCAGACCTGGTATTATTATTGGGAAAGGTGGTCAGGAGGTAGACAAGCTGAAAGAAGAGCTTAAGAAGATTACCGATAAGGAGGTTCAAATTAACATCTTTGAAATTAAAAGACCGGAACTTGATGCGCATTTAGTGGCATCTAGTGTTGCAAGACAAATCGAGAATCGTATTTCTTACCGTCGTGCAATAAAAATGGCTGTTGCGGCTGCAATGAGGATGAATGCTGAAGGAATCAAAATTCAGATTTCCGGACGTTTAAACGGTGCTGAAATGGCACGTAATGAATCCTACAAAGATGGAAGAATTCCTTTGTCTACTTTTAGGGCCGATATTGATTATGCTTTAGTGGAAGCTCATACTACTTATGGTAGATTGGGTGTTAAAGTATGGATCATGAAAGGTGAAGTGTACGGAAAAAGAGAACTTTCCCCACTTGTTGGTCTTGCAAAGAAACAAGGAGGTAAAGGAGGATCAGGATCCGGGCGAGGTGGTAATAAATCACGTCGTAGAAAGTAATTTTTTAAAGTAAAGAAAAATGTTACAACCTAAAAGAACAAAATATCGTAAGCAACAAAAAGGCCGCATGAAAGGAAATGCCGGAAGAGGGCATAGACTTTCAAATGGAACTTTCGGGATCAAATCAATGGATTCTAGTTTCATTACATCTCGCCAAATAGAGGCTGCGCGTATTGCTGCTACTCGTTACATGAAAAGGGAAGGGTCTATTTGGATTAAAATATTTCCAGATAAGCCAATTACAAAGAAACCTCTTGAAGTACGTATGGGTAAAGGTAAAGGTGCTGTAGAGTATTGGGCAGCTGTTGTGAAACCAGGAAGAATTATGTTTGAAATTGGTGGAGTACCGATGGATGTTGCTAAAGAGGCGTTACGTCTTGCTGCACAAAAACTTCCTGTGAAAACTAAATTTGTTGTAGCTAGAGATTATCAAGCTTAATATATAATTTTATGAAACAATCAGAAGTAAAGGAACTGTCTGTGGCAGAATTACAAGAAGAGCTTGGAAAATCTAGAAAAGCATATTCAGATTTGAAAATGGCTCATGCAGTTTCGCCACTGGAGAACCCTATACAGTTAAGAGCTGTAAGAAGAAGCATAGCGAGACTTGCTACAGAGTTAAATAAAAGAGAACAACAATAATTGTTATTCTGCTGAAAGATGGAAAAAAGAAACTTAAGAAAAGAGCGTGTAGGCGTAGTTACAAGTAATAAAATGCAGAAGTCCATTGTGGTTTCTGAAGTTAAGAAAGTAAAGCACCCTATGTACGGAAAGTTCGTTTTGAAAACTAAAAAGTACGTAGCACACGACGAGACAAACGACTGCAATGAAGGTGATACTGTAAGGATCATGGAAACAAGACCTTTAAGTAAATCCAAAACTTGGAGATTAGTAGAAATAATTGAAAGAGCGAAGTAAACCATGGTACAACAAGAGTCCAGACTAAGAGTAGCAGATAATACAGGTGCTAAAGAAGTTTTAGCTATACGTGTATTAGGAGGTACAAAGAAAAGATACGCTTCTGTTGGAGACAAAATAGTTGTCAGCGTAAAAGAAGCTACACCTAACGGAAACATCAAGAAGGGTGCAGTTTCAACAGCAGTTGTTGTGCGTACCAGGAAAGAAGTTCGCAGGCCAGACGGATCTTACATCCGTTTTGATGATAATGCCTGTGTTCTGTTAAACCCAACGGGAGAAATGCGTGGTACACGTGTGTTTGGTCCGGTGGCGAGAGAACTTCGTGATAAGCAATTCATGAAAATTGTATCATTGGCACCAGAAGTGCTTTAATACATTAAAAAGATGACAAAGCTTAAAATAAAATCGGGAGATACAGTTCGCGTTATTGCCGGAGAGCATAAAGGGCAGGAAGGTAAGGTGCAAAAAGTACTTCTGGATAAGAATAAGGCTATTGTGGAAGGTGTAAATGAGATCTCTAAACATGAGAAACCAAGTGCAGCTAATCCACAAGGAGGCATTAAAAAGAAAGAAGCTCCTATTCATGTATCTAATCTTGCGCTTATTGACAAGAATGGTGAAACAACAAGAGTTGGTTACAAAACGGAGGATGGAAAGAAAGTGAGATTTTCCAAAAAATCTAATGAAGTAATATAGTTATGGCATACGTACCAAGACTTAGACAAGAGTATAATGACAGAGTAAAATCTGCTCTTACAGAAGAATTCAGCTACTCCAATATTATGGAAGTGCCAAAGCTTGAGAAGATAGTGATAAGCCGTGGAGTTGGTGGAGCTGTTGCAGATAAAAAGCTTATTGATTACGCTTTAGATGAATTAACTGCTATTAGCGGTCAAAAGGCAGTGTCTACAATTTCAAAAAAGGATGTTGCTTCATTTAAACTACGTAAAGGAATGCCAATTGGTGCTAAAGTCACTTTGCGGGGTTATAGAATGTATGAATTTTTAGATCGTTTAATTACCAGTGCGCTGCCACGTGTACGTGATTTCAACGGAATTAAGGCGAACGGTTTCGATGGTAGGGGAAATTATAATTTGGGTGTAACAGAACAAATTATTTTTCCTGAAATTGATATAGATGCAGTGAATAGAATTGCTGGGATGGATATCACTTTTGTTACCACGGCCGCTACCGATAAGGAAGCTAAATCATTGTTAACCGAACTAGGATTACCTTTTAAAAAGAATTAATTATGGCTAAAGAATCAATGAAAGCCCGTGAGGTGAAGAGACAAAAAATGGTAGAAAAGTACGCTGAAAAACGTAAGGCTTTGAAAGAAGCTGGAGATTATGAGGCGTTACAGAAATTACCAAAAAATGCTTCCCCCGTACGCTTGCACAATCGTTGTAAACTAACAGGCCGTCCAAGAGGATATATGAGACAATTCGGTCTTTCCCGTGTAACTTTTAGGGAAATGGCTAACAATGGATTGATTCCTGGGGTAAGAAAAGCAAGTTGGTAAGAATATAAATGGGTGGAAGGTTCTTTGGATATTTCCTGGGAAAACCACTACCATAAATAAATAGAAATGAATACAGATCCGATTGCAGATTATTTGACGAGGATTAGAAATGCTGTTGCGGCAAACCACAGGGTGGTTGAGATCCCGGCTTCTAACCTTAAGAAAGAAATTACAAAAATTCTATTCGATCAGGGTTATATCCTTAGTTATAAATTTGAGGATACAACCGCTCAGGGAAGTATAAAGATTGCTCTTAAGTATGATAAATCTACTAAAGAGTCCGTAATTAAAGATATTCAAAGAATAAGTAAACCTGGTTTACGTAAGTATTCCGGTGCCAGCGAACTACCTAGAATTTTGAACGGTTTAGGTATTGCTATTGTTTCTACTTCACATGGAGTTATGACAGGAAAGCAGGCGCAAGCTGAGAAAGTTGGTGGCGAGGTATTGTGTTACGTTTACTAATACTTAAAAGACTTAAACAATGTCAAGAATAGGTAAAAGCCCAGTTGCAATTCCAGAAGGTGTTGATGTTAACATTGATGGAAATGTAATAACGGTAAAAGGAAAATTAGGAGAGCTTAAGCAGGAAATTAATGACATCGATTTTAAAATCGAAGAAGGAGTTATTTATTTTGAGCGATCTTCTGAAAAAAGTGATCAGAAAGCGAAGCATGGTTTGTACCGAGCTTTGGTTAACAATATGATAACTGGTGTTACTGAAGGATATACCAAGAAATTAGAATTGGTAGGTGTAGGTTACAGGGCATCTAACCAGGGTCAAAAATTAGATTTGGCTGTTGGGTATTCCCATAATATTGTGCTAGATTTGGCGCCCGAAGTTAAAGTGGAAACAGTTTCTGAAAAAGGGAAAAACCCTGTCATAAAACTTACTTCTTACGACAAACAATTGGTTGGACAAATTGCGGCGAAAATCCGTTCATTTAGAACACCAGAGCCTTATAAAGGTAAAGGTATCAAGTTTGTTGGAGAGCAATTAAGAAGAAAAGCAGGTAAATCAGCTTAATAAAGTTTAGATATGGCATTTTCAAAAGAAAAGAGAAGACAAAAAATAAAGAAGCGTATCCGTAGGGATATTACAGGAACCGGAAGCCGTCCAAGATTATCTGTTTTTAGGAGTAATAAAGAAATTTATGCTCAGATTATAGATGATGTTGAAGGTAAAACTTTGGCCGCAGCTTCTTCAAGAGATAAAAGTATTTCTTCAGCTGAAGGTAAGATGGAGCAAGCTACTTTGGTAGGTAAGTCCCTTGCTGAGAAAGCTAAAGAAGCTGGAATAGAAACTATTTCTTTCGATAGAGGTGGTTACTTGTATCACGGAAGAGTTAAATCATTAGCAGAAGGTGCTCGAGAAGGAGGACTAAAATTCTAAGAAATTATGTATCAAGATTATAAAAACGTAGAGCACGTAAAACCGGGAGGACTTGAGTTAAAAGATCGTCTTGTTGGAGTTCAGCGTGTTACAAAAGTTACTAAAGGAGGTAGAGCATTTGGTTTTTCTGCTATCGTGGTAGTAGGAGATGAAAATGGTGTTGTAGGGCAAGGTTTAGGAAAATCTAAAGAAGTTGCTGACGCTATTTCCAAGGCTGTAGAAGATGCTAAAAAGAATTTAGTTAGAATTCCTTTAACTAAAGGAACTCTTCCGCATGAGCAAAAAGGTAAGTATGGTGGAGCAAGAGTATTACTACTACCAGCTGCCACGGGTACAGGTATTATTGCTGGTGGTCCAATTCGTGCTGTACTGGAATCAGTAGGTGTGCACGATGTACTTTCGAAGAACCAGGGATCTTCCAATCCTCATAACGTGGTTAAAGCTACTTTTGATGCTTTATTGCAATTGCGAAGTGCAGAAACTGTTGCTAAGCAAAGAGGAATTTCGTTAGACAAGGTTTTTAAAGGATAAATCAAGGACAGAGATGGGAAAGATTAGAGTTACAAAAGTAAGAAGTGCTATTAACCGTAGTAAGAACCAGAAATTAGTTCTGGAATCTTTAGGTCTTAAGAAGATTGGTCAGACGGTGGAGCATGATGAGACGCCAAACATCCTTGGTATGGTAAATAAAGTTAAACATTTAGTTTCTGTAGAAGGAACAAAATAATAATACACATGGATTTAAGTAACTTAAGACCTGCAGAAGGTTCAGTTAAAAGTAATAACAAGCGTGTAGGCCGCGGAGAAGGTTCCGGCAAAGGTGGTACTGCTACCAGAGGTCACAAAGGGGCCAAGTCACGTTCTGGTTACTCCAAGAAAATTGGATTTGAAGGAGGTCAGATGCCGCTGCAACGCCGTGTTCCTAAATTTGGATTCAACAACAGAAATCGTAAGGTATATCAAGGTGTTAACCTAGATACTCTTCAGTCACTTGTGGATGAAGGTAGAATAAAGGATACTGTAGATATGGATGTGCTTGTTGAAAATGGATTGGCTGGAAAGAATGAGCTTGTTAAGATATTAGGTAGAGGTGAATTAAAAGCAAAGTTGAAAATATCTGTTCATAAATTTACTGCCTCAGCGAAAGAAGCTATTGAAGCTGCCGGAGGTGAAGTTGTAACTTTATAATAGAAATCAAATGAAATTCATCAATACTATTAAGAATATTTGGAAAATCGAGGAGCTAAAAAATAGAATTTTAGTAACCCTCGGTTTACTCCTTGTATATCGTTTTGGAGCGCAGGTTGTGCTTCCCGGAATAGACGCATCTCAATTGGCTAACCTTGCCAATCAAACTGATGGAGGACTTTTAGGTCTTCTTAATGCGTTTACAGGCGGGGCATTTTCTAATGCCTCCGTTTTTGCTTTGGGAATTATGCCTTACATCTCGGCTTCTATTGTAGTTCAATTGATGGGGATCGCTATTCCTTATCTTCAAAAATTGCAGAAAGAGGGAGAAAGTGGTCGAAGAAAAATTAACCAGATCACACGTTGGTTGACCATAGCTATTACATTGGTACAGGGTCCGGGTTATATTTATAACTTATTTGCGACTCTTCCGCAGGGCGCTTTTATGTTGGGTGATACAATAACCTTTGTAGCCTCTTCTGTGGTGATTCTTACAACAGGTACCATATTTGCTATGTGGTTGGGTGAAAAAATTACAGATAAAGGTATTGGTAATGGTATTTCATTATTGATTATGGTTGGTATTATTGCAACTTTACCACAAGCTTTTATTCAGGAGTTCGCTTCCAGGGTTTTTGAATCGAATGGAGGATTAATTATGATCCTTATTGAATTGGTAATCTGGTTTACGATTATTCTTGCCTCTGTAATGCTTGTCATGGCGGTTCGTCAAATTCCGGTTCAGTACGCAAGGAGAAGTGCTTCTGGAGGTTATGAGAAGAACGTTTTTGGTTCGAGACAGTATATTCCATTAAAATTAAATGCTTCGGGTGTTATGCCTATCATTTTTGCTCAGGCAATTATGTTTATACCTCTTGCTGTTGTTGGAGTTTCAGATTCTGATGCAGCACAGGGATTAGCAACAGTGTTTAGTGATATATTTGGATTTTGGTATAATCTTGTTTTTGCTTTATTGATCATTATCTTCACATATTTTTATACGGCAATCACTGTACCTACTAACAAGATGGCCGATGACCTTAAGAGAAGTGGAGGTTTTATTCCGGGAATTCGTCCTGGAACCGAGACTGCGGAGTTTTTAGATCGGGTAATGTCACAAATTACTTTACCGGGTTCTATATTCCTTGCCTTAATAGCTGTGTTCCCGGCGATTGTTGTTAGTTTGCTGGGTGTGCAACAAAATTGGGCTTTGTTTTTTGGAGGTACTTCGCTTTTAATTATGGTGGGAGTTGCTATAGATACGATGCAACAAGTGAATTCATATCTGCTTAACAGGCATTATGACGGATTAATGAAATCAGGTAAGAACAGAAAAGCAGTAGCTTAAATTATGGCAAAACAACCAGCAATTGAACAGGACGGAACGATTATCGAGGCATTATCCAATGCGATGTTTCGTGTTGAATTAGAAAATGGTCACGTCGTGACTGCACATATCTCTGGTAAGATGCGTATGCACTACATTAAATTGTTGCCCGGGGATAAAGTGAAACTTGAAATGAGCCCTTACGATTTAACTAAGGCGCGAATTACATACAGATACTAATTTAGAATTGAGCTATTAAATTTTTTTTCAGTACTTTTGCAACCTGAAAAAAATTATGTAGCAATAATATTGGATGTAAATTTCAGTTTTACATCCGGTAAACATAAAAAACTGAAGAGATGAAAGTTAGAGCATCAATAAAAAAGAGAAGCGCCGACTGTAAAATAGTTCGCAGAAAAGGCAGGCTTTACGTAATTAACAAAAAGAATCCTAGATTTAAACAAAGACAAGGCTAATTATGGCAAGAATTGCAGGGGTTGATATACCTAAACAAAAGCGAGGAGTTATAGCATTGACCTATATCTTCGGAATTGGCAAAAGCAGGGCTCAAAGCATCCTGGAAGAGGCCAAAGTAGATGAGAGTAAAAAAGTTTCCGACTGGGATGATGATGAGATTGGTCGTATTCGTGAAGCTGTAGGTAATTATCAAATCGAAGGAGAGTTACGTACTGAGGTTCAATTGAGTATCAAACGTCTGATGGATATTGGAAGTTATAGAGGTATCAGACATAGATCTGGTTTACCTTTAAGAGGTCAAAGAACCAAAAACAACTCAAGAACCAGAAAAGGTAGAAGAAAAACAGTTGCTAACAAGAAAAAAGCGACTAAATAGTAAGTAATATGGCAAAGGCAACAAAAAAGGCTGTTCAGAAGAAACGCAAAGTTATCGTTGAGGCTAATGGAGAGGCACATGTTACTGCTTCTTTTAATAACATCATTATTTCTTTGACAAATAAAAAAGGTGATGTTGTGTCCTGGTCTTCAGCTGGAAAAATGGGCTTTAGAGGTTCCAAAAAGAACACTCCTTACGCGGCTCAGTTAGCAGCGGAAGATGCATCTAAAGTAGCTCACGAAGCTGGTTTGCGTAAAGTAAAAGTATACGTGAAAGGACCTGGTAATGGTAGAGAATCTGCTATTCGTTCCCTTCACAACAGTGGTATTGAAGTGACTGAGATTATTGACGTTACACCACTTCCGCACAATGGATGTCGTCCTCCTAAAAGACGTAGAGTTTAATTAATAAGTATAATAATAAGAAAGGATATTGCGATTATCGAAGGACAGTGACCTTAATTCATAATCCCTTTCTAATAAATTAAAATTTAATGGCAAGATATACTGGTCCAAAGACAAAAATAGCCCGTAAATTCGGTGAAGCTATTTTCGGAGACGATAAATCTTTTGAAAAAAGAAACTATCCTCCTGGACAGCACGGGAACAACCGTCGTCGTGGAAAGAAATCTGAGTACGCTATCCAGTTAATGGAAAAACAAAAAGCGAAATATACTTATGGTATTCTTGAGCGTCAATTTAGAAACATGTTTGAAAAAGCAACAAGATCAACTGGAATTACCGGTGAGGTGCTTTTACAATTATGTGAATCACGTTTAGATAACGTGGTATATAGAATGGGTGTCTCTCCATCAAGAAGAGGAGCCAGACAATTAGTTTCCCACAGGCATATAACCGTAAATGGGGAACAAGTAAATATTCCTTCTTATCAGTTAAAAGCAGGAGATGTTGTAGGAGTAAGGGAGAAGTCTAAATCTTTACAGGCAATTCAGGATTCACTTGCTAATTCTAGCAGTGTATACGAATGGATTACCTGGAATAATGAGACAAAAGAAGGAACTTTCGTTTCTGTACCTGGAAGGGTTCAGATTCCGGAAAATATAAATGAACAATTCATCGTCGAATTATATTCGAAGTAATAATTCACAGAAGTCGTAATATGGCAATACTAAATTTTCAGAAGCCCGATAAAGTTATAATGATTGATTCCACCGATTTCGAAGGGAAATTTGAGTTTCGCCCTTTGGAACCAGGATATGGATTGACCGTTGGTAACGCTTTAAGAAGAGTGCTGTTATCTTCATTAGAAGGATTCGCGATTACTTCAGTTAGAATTGAAGGAGTAGAGCACGAATTTTCTACTATCCCGGGAGTGGTTGAAGATGTAACAGAAATTATCCTAAACCTGAAGCAGGTTAGGTTCAAGAGGCAAATTGATGAAATAGATAACGAAGCCGTTACAATTTCTGTTTCCGGAGAAGATCAACTTACTGCAGGTCATTTTCAGAAATTCATTTCAGGATTTCAGGTGTTAAACCCAGATCTTGTAGTGTGTCATCTTGATAAAAAGGTGAACGTGAATATGGAAATCACTATTGAAAAAGGTAGAGGTTATGTTCCGGCTGAAGAAAATAAAAAGTCCAATGCGCCTTTAGGAACTATTTTTACAGACTCTATTTATACACCAATAAAGAATGTAAAGTATAGTATCGAAAACTATCGTGTAGAACAGAAAACTGACTACGAAAAACTAGTTTTTGAAATCATCAGTGATGGTTCTATTCATCCTAAAGATGCTTTAACAGAGGCTGCCAAGACTTTAATTCACCACTTCATGTTGTTCTCTGACGAGCGCATCACTCTTGAAGCTGATGAAATTGCTCAAACTGAAACTTATGACGAAGAATCTCTTCACATGAGACAATTATTGAAAACCAAATTGGTAGATATGGATCTTTCAGTAAGAGCATTAAATTGTTTAAAAGCGGCTGAAGTTGATACCCTTGGTGACCTTGTATCTTATAACAAGAACGATCTTATGAAATTCAGAAACTTCGGTAAGAAGTCTTTGACAGAACTTGAAGAGCTTGTTAATAATAAAGGTTTAAACTTTGGTATGGACCTATCAAAATATAAATTAGATAAAGACTAGTTCATTCTTTAATGAATTCTAGATCTAAAAGAGAATAGTAATGAGACACGGAAAGAAAATAAATCATTTAGGGCGTAAAACTGCACACCGCAAGTCTATGTTGGCGAATATGGCATGTTCCCTAATTGAGCACAAACGCATTAATACCACTGTTGCCAAAGCCAAAGCTCTTAGAGTTTTTGTTGAACCTTTAGTAACCAAGTCTAAAGAAGATACCACACATAACAGAAGATTGGTTTTTAGTAAACTTCGTGATAAGGATTCAGTAAGTGAATTGTTTCGTGAAGTTGCTCCTAAAGTTGGAGATCGTCCGGGTGGATACACAAGGGTTATTAAATTAGGTAACAGATTGGGAGATAATGCTGACATGGCAATGATCGAACTGGTAGATTATAACGAAACGTATAATCTTGAGAAACCAGAGAAGAAAAAATCTACTCGTAGAGCAGGTAAGAAGAAATCTACTACAGATGCACCGGCTCCACAAGCAGAAACTAAATCTGAAGAAACTTCAGAAAATAAGGAAGATAAAAAAGAAGAATAGATGATTCTTTTAAATCAGAAATTAGAAAAAAGGATAAGCTCTGTGAGTTTATCCTTTTTTTTATATACATTAATTAAATAATAAGTAATAAGCGAAATTAACTGAAGTTTTTTTTACCTATGAAATATCAAACTAAGAAAAAAGCAATTGTATTACTTGCAGATGGTACAATTTTTCATGGCAAACTTGTTGGAGACAAAGGAGGTACTGCCTTTGGTGAAGTCTGTTTTAATACAGGAATGACTGGTTATCAGGAAATATTTACAGATCCTTCTTATTTCGGACAAATTATGGTGACCACAAATGCCCATATCGGGAATTATGGCACTAATGAAAATGAAGAAGAAGCCGATACAGCCCAAATTTCGGGACTTATTTGTAAAAACTTCAGCTACTTTCATTCAAGACCGGCAGCAGATATGTCCCTTCAGGCTTTTCTGAAGAAAAGTGATCTTTTTGCGATTTCAGATGTGGATACCCGTGCTCTCGTTACGTACATCCGGAAAAATGGTGCAATGAATGCTATTATTTCTTCCGATGTTGATAATATAGAAGGACTTAAAAAGCAACTTGCCGATGTTCCTGATATGAATGGTTTAGAGCTGGCATCAAAAGTGTCCACTAAAGAGCCGTATTTCTTCGGAAATAAAGATGCTAAACATAAAGTAGCGGTTTTGGATGTGGGAGTAAAAAGAAGTATTCTAAAGCACCTGGCTAATCGCGACGTCTATTGCAAGGTCTTCCCTTATGATACCAGCTATAGCGCAATGAAGGAGTGGGAGCCAGATGGTTATTTACTGTCAAATGGTCCTGGTGATCCTGCGCCACTCGAAAACGCAATTCAAGTGGCAAAAGACATTATGGAAGAGGATAGACCTTTAATGGGAATTTGTCTTGGTCACCAGATTATTGCCCTTGCAAACGGAATAAGTACTTATAAAATGCATCACGGGCACAGGGGTATAAATCATCCAATTTTAAACCTGCAGACCGGAAAAGGGGAAATGACGTCTCAAAACCACGGATTCTCTGTGAATAAAGAAGAAGCAGAAAGTCATCATGATGTGGAAGTTACCCATACGCATCTAAATGATCACACGGTAGCCGGATTAAAGATGAAAAACAAGAATTGCTTCTCCGTACAATATCATCCGGAGGCAAGTCCGGGTCCAAATGATGCCCACTACCTTTTTGATGAATTTCTGGATCGTCTGCAGCCGGTAAATGTTTAATTAATCTTTTTTACACTATATATAGAAGCCCGAAAATTGATGTTTTCGGGCTTCTGCTTTTTTGCTAATTATCTGGGGAAAGAATGGATGTCTTAAACTTGATCCTTCAGAAAGAAATAAGGTCGATAATTGCCATTTTCAGCCTATCACTTATTTCTTATTTTACTTTTGTAAGAACCGTAGAGCTAAAAATGGCGATTTTCAGTTTCAGGTAAGTAAAAACACATCCAAAAATCACTTTCAGAAGAAAAAACAATCATTGATCGCTTGATTATTAGTGATTTAGGCTCGATTTCGAGTTTTTCGTTCTCCAGATTGCTTTTCAGCTTTGTCTTACACCAAAAATATGAAGCTGTACTCTCAAAAACTTCAGTTTGTCATATAATTTCTGAATTTTTTCAGGCGGATCTGTTTGCTTCAATTTAAAGGTTTTATCACTTTTCACCGGAATAATGGGGACCTTGCTTTTTTGCAATTATTGACCTTAAGAACTCGGCTATCAAAAAAAATTGAAAAATACTGCAAGGTTTTTTAAACCTTTTAAATCTGAAAAAAGAAAAAAGGGCACCCGTGACTATTAAAACGTAGTGCATCTAAACTCTACACTCCTGGAAGGTTTTAGGTCTTTGGAAAAAAATGAAAATTTCAAATTCGGCAGCTACTTAATTAAAAAATCAACTTCAGAAATTTAAAATTAACCGTTTTTTTCCTAAAATCTTTTTTGGGCAATTTCAGAAAACGATTGAGTGAATTTTATCTTATAAAAGCCTTAAAACTAAGCTTATTCCTCGCAATTTTAGGGGCTTCTTTGTATATTGCGCATTAATCAATTAACTAATTAAACAGACTATGAGTGTTATAGTAGATATTCATGCACGTCAGATTTTTGACTCTAGGGGAAATCCTACGGTAGAGGTGGATGTAATTACAGAAAATGGAATTTTAGGAAGGGCTGCCGTACCTTCAGGTGCTTCAACAGGTGAACATGAGGCTGTAGAGCTTCGTGATGGTGGGAGTGACTTTATGGGAAAGGGCGTGACCAAGGCAGTAGAAAATGTAAATAAGACTATTTCAGAAAAATTATTGGGCTATTCGGTTTTTCAACAAAATCAGATCGACCAGGCAATGATCGATTTAGACGGTACGCCAAATAAATCACAGCTGGGAGCGAATGCCATTCTTGGTGTTTCTCTTGCCGTGGCCAAGGCCGCAGCGAACGAGCTGGGTCTTCCGTTATATCGTTATGTTGGTGGGGTGAGCGCAAACACGCTTCCTGTACCTATGATGAACATTATCAACGGTGGTTCACATAGTGATGCTCCAATTGCTTTTCAGGAATTTATGGTAATGCCGGTAAAGGCTAAAGATTTCTCTCATGCTTTAAAAATGGGTACGGAAATTTTTCATAATCTGAAGAAAGTATTACATGACCGTGGTTTAAGTACTGCTGTTGGGGACGAAGGTGGTTTTGCACCAACTTTAGACGGAACTGAAGATGCTTTGGATACTATCCTTAAAGCTATAGAAAATGCAGGTTATAAAGGCGGAGACGACGTTATGATCGCTCTGGATTGTGCTGCTGCTGAATTCTATGAGAACGGAAAATATGATTATAAGAAATTTGAAGGAGATTCAGGAAAAATAAGAAGCAGCCAGGAACAGGCAGACTATCTAGCTGAACTATCTTCAAAATATCCAATCATTTCTATTGAAGATGGAATGGATGAGAACGACTGGGAGGGCTGGAAAGCTTTAACCGAAAAAATTGGAGACAAAGTACAACTTGTAGGAGACGATTTATTCGTAACCAATGTTGAAAGGCTTTCACGTGGAATCGATGAAAAAATCGCTAATTCCATTCTTATTAAAGTAAACCAGATTGGGACTTTAACCGAAACTATTGCGGCAGTAAACATGGCTCACAATGCAGGTTATACTTCTGTAATGTCTCACCGTTCAGGTGAAACTGAAGATAATACCATTGCAGATCTTGCCGTTGCTTTAAATACAGGACAGATTAAAACAGGTTCTGCTTCACGTAGCGACCGTATGGCCAAATACAATCAGCTAATTAGAATAGAAGAAGAGCTTGGGGATACGGCTTATTATCCTGCTGAAAAAGCTTTTAAGTTAAAATAATTTTTTAGATCATAAATTATTCAAAACCCCTCAATAATTGAGGGGTTTTTTTATGATATTTACCAATTCGTTAGCGGAATTTTAGTAAATAAATAATTAACTTATAGTTCTAACCAACTTATAACTTTTTATGAATAAATTTCTATTTGTAGCTGCAGAAAATGATGCTATTGCTAAGTGTAAAGCGGGTGGAATGGGAGATGTAGTTCGTGATGTTCCCCGGCAGATTGCTGAGAGGGGGGATACAGCTCATGTCATAACACCTTCTTATTCACGCCTGCACGAACAGGGTACTTTCATAAGTCAGTTAAATTTTAACCTAAGAGGGGAACCATATAGTGCCGATTTATATAAAGTTCAACCAAAAACTGAATTTGAAAATATTCACCATTACGTAATTCATCATCCCGATATAAAAGCGGGTGACATTGCCCATATCTATCACAATGATTTAACTGAGCCTTTCTTTACCGACGCTATTAAGTTTATTATTTTTTGTACAGCAGTAGCTGAAGCTATAAAAAGTGGGGCGTTTGGTAAACTGGATGTTGTGCATTTGCATGACTGGCATTCCAGTCTCGTTCTTTTTCTTAGAAGGTTTCACCCTGCTTACCAGTCGCTTAAGGAGATCCGTTTTGTCTACACAATACATAATCTTGCTATTCAGGGCATTCGTCCTTTTTCCGGAAGCTATTCTTCTGTCGAGAACTGGTTTCCAGACCTGGAACTTAATTACGAAGAATTGCAGGATCACAGGTTCCGGGACTGTATAAACTTAATGGCTATAGGAATTCGTTTTGCCGATGCCGTGCACACCGTTTCCCCATCTTATAAAGAAGACATTCTTAAACCCAGTGCTCCGCCTGAGTTTATAGGTGGTGAAGGACTTGAAGAAGAACTGAAGCAGGCTAATAACGAAGGCCGGTTATTTGGTATTCTAAACGGAGCAAATTATTCTAATATTAATAAAGTTGAAAAAGGAATTCTTTTCAGGCAATGCATCCGTAGGTTGTTCAGGTGGTTACAGGAAGAAAAGAAAGATTATAAAGCGCATTATCTGGCTCATACAGGAGAAAAGCTTACAAGGTTTCAACAAGATAATCCAGCTTTTATTTGTACCAGTGTCGCCCGTCTTACCGAACAGAAATTTTATTTTTTTCATCAGGATCCAGGCCTTCTGCCAAAACTTATGAAGAAGCTAAATGAGAACAACGGTGTTTTTATTCTCTTAGGGACCGGCGCACCAGAATATGAATCTATTTTCAGAGCTGCCAGCTATGAGCATAAGAATTTTATTTTCATTAATGCGCAATCAGAAAGCATTATCGATATGCTTTATCAGGAATCAGATCTTTATTTGATGCCGAGCCTTTTCGAACCTTGTGGCATTAGCCAGATGTTAGCCATGAGGAATGGCCAGCCCTGTTTAGTCCATGAAACAGGTGGCTTAAAGGATACAGTAGTTCATAGGAAAACAGGTTTTAGTTTTAGCGGAGATACACTCGAGGAAAAGAAGCAGAATTTTGTACAGGTTTTTTCTGAAACAGTAGATTTGTTTTTCACTGATAAAAAAGAATGGAAAAAGATTTGCAGCAATGCCAAAAAGCAAAAGTTTACGTGGAAAAAATCAGTAGACGATTATTATAAACATCTGTACTCTATAAATTCTTAAAGAATAAAAATAATAACATTTAAACCGCTCTACCCCCTGTTAATTATACCTTAAACACAAATTATCAATTGATATACTTGTTAATTTTTCTTAATTTCGCAACTATAGTAAGTCTAATCAGAAACAATCAAAATGTCAGATAAAGCGTCATTAGAATATCAAGGAAAAAAATATGAGTTTCCGGTTGTCAAAGGCACCGAAAATGAAATAGGAGTAGATATAAAAACTCTGCGTTCTCAAGCTGGTATTATTACTTTGGACCGGGGATTTAAAAATACCGGAAGTTGCGAAAGTGCAATCACCTTCCTGGATGGGGAGAAAGGAGTTTTGAGATACCGTGGATACGCTATTGAAGATCTTGCTGAAAAAGCTGATTTTCTTGAAGTAGCTTACTTATTAATTTTCGGTGAGCTTCCTACTAAAGAACAGCTTGACAAATTCTATTCCGATATAAAAGAAGAATCTGAAGTAGATGAAGAAATGAAAAAGATTTTGGATGGTTTTCCAAAATCGGCACATCCAATGGGAGTGCTTTCTTCTCTTACCAGTGCATTAATCGCTTTTAACCCTTCTTCTGTAGATGTTTCTTCAGAAGCAGATATGTACAAAGCTATAGTTAAAATTCTCGGAAAATTTCCTGTATTGGCAGCCTGGACTTTAAGAAAGAAGAAAAGTGATCCTCTTAATTATGGTGATGACTCTCTTGGTTATGTAGAGAATCTGCATAAAATGATGTTTGAAAAACCCGGGAAGAAGTATAGCGTAGACAAAGCTGTCATTAATGCTTTGGATAAGCTTCTTATTTTGCATGCAGATCATGAGCAGAACTGTTCTACTTCAACGGTAAGAATGGTTGGGTCTTCTCATGCCGGTCTTTTTGCTTCCATTTCAGCAGGTATTTCTGCCCTTTGGGGACCTTTACATGGAGGTGCCAATCAGGCGGTTATAGAAATGCTTGAGAAAATTAAAGAAGACGGTGGGGATACTAAAAAATTCATGGCTAAGGCCAAGGATAAAGAAGATCCTTTCAGGTTAATGGGCTTTGGACACAGGGTTTATAAGAACTTTGATCCACGCGCTAAAATTATTAAAAAGTCAGCAGATGAAGTTCTTGGTCAGTTAGGAATCGATGATCCTGTTTTGGATATCGCCAAAGGCCTGGAAAAAGAAGCTTTGGAAGATGACTATTTCGTAAAAAGAAAATTATATCCTAATGTAGATTTCTATTCCGGAATAATCTATCGTGCACTTGGAATTCCTGTAGAGATGTTTACGGTCATGTTTGCTCTTGGACGTTTGCCAGGCTGGATTGCGCAATGGAGAGAAATGAGGTTAATGAAAGAACCAATTGGACGTCCACGTCAGATTTATATTGGTGAAGGACTTAGAGAATTTAAAAATTTAGATAACAGGTAATTCTATATTTCACATTATTAATTTCCGAAAAAAGCTTCATCTCTGCATGAGGCTTTTTTTATATTTGCAAAAAATTGCAGGATGCACTTAAATATTAATAATGAAACCGGTCGATTAAGGGCTGTGATCTTGGGAACGGCAGAAAGTACGGGTGGTATTCCGGAAGTTTCTAAAGCTTATGATCCTAAGTCCATTGAACATATAAAAGCGGGAACTTATCCTAAAGAGGAGGATATGATCAACGAAATAGAATCTGTTGCCGCTGTATTGAAAAAGTACGATGTGAAAGTCTATAGGCCTAAAGTTATTGAGAACTATAATCAAATTTTTGCCCGGGATATTGCTTTTGTTATTGAGGACAAATTTGTAACTGCCAATATATTACCCGATAGGGAGCAGGAAATCGAAGCCATTAGTCATATAATGAACCAGATACCCTCAGAAAAAATAATAGAATTACCTGAAAATGCGCATATAGAAGGGGGTGACGTGATGCCTTTTGGTGACTATATTCTGGTTGGCACTTACACCGGCGAAGATTATAAAAATTATATCACAGCAAGAACAAACAAGCACGCGGTAGATGCGTTGCGGGATATTTTTCCGAAAAAGAAAGTGGTTCCGTTTAACCTGAAGAAATCCAATACAGAAGCCCGGGAGAACGCACTGCACCTGGATTGCTGTTTTCAGCAGGTAGGCAAAGACAAGGCCATTATCTATAAAGGCGGATTTCTTGATGAAAAGGAGTATAAATGGCTGGTAAACCTCTTCGGAAGTAAAAATATATTCGAGATCACGCGGGATGAGATGTACCACATGTACTCCAATGTTTTCTCCATATCTGAAGATGTGGTAATTTCAGAAAGAAATTTTAGCAGGCTAAACAACTGGCTCAGGGAGAATAACATTACTGTAGAAGAAGTTCCTTATGCTGAAATTTCTAAACAGGAAGGACTGTTGCGCTGTTCTACGTTACCCTTAATAAGGGATTAAAATTTTTACGACTATGAGACAAATAACAGACACGCTTTTAATGGTAAGGCCTGTGGCATTCAGGATGAATGAGCAAACAGCCGTGAACAATTATTTCCAGGAAGATATAAAAAATGCCGATGTAAATAAACAGGCCCAGCAGGAATTTGATGATTTTGTAAAGAAATTAAATGCTGTTGGCGTTAAAACAATTGTGGTAGATGATGTAATTGAAGAAGATACACCAGATTCGATTTTTCCGAATAACTGGGTTTCTTTTCATGAGAATGGAAATATCGCTCTCTATCCAATGTTTGCTCCAAACCGACGCAAGGAGCGCCGTTTGGAATATTTTGCACGGCTGGAAGAAGCAGGCTTTAAAATCAACAATATCGTAGATTATACTGCTGCTGAAGAGGATGATCTTTTCCTGGAAGGCACGGGAAGTATGCTGCTGGACAGGGTAAACCAAAAGGCTTACTGCGCGATCTCTCCCCGGGCAGATGAAGATTTGCTTATTGAGTTTTGTGAGGATTTTGAATTTACTCCGGTTATTTTTACAGCAAACCAGAGTGTGGACGGCAAGAGAAAACCTATTTATCACACCAATGTGATGATGTGTTTAGCTGAAGAATTTGCAGTGATCTGTCTGGATACGATTGATGATGCGAAAGAACGAAAAAATGTACTAAAACACCTTAAGCAGGACGGGAAGGAGATAATTGCCATTTCTGAAGCACAAATGCACGAGTTTGCAGGAAACATGCTGCAGGTGCAGGGGGCTTTTGATAAAAAGTACCTGGTGATGAGTGCAAAGGCGCATGGAAGCCTCACTAAAGAACAGATAACCAAAATTGAAAAACACTGCGAAATTTTGAGCAGTGATTTACATATGATTGAAACCTGCGGCGGCGGTAGTGCCCGTTGTATGATGGCCGAAATTTTCCTTCCGAAGACAAATTAGTCGGGTGAAGGGGTGTGCAACTGCGACCTTGAGCTTAAGCTATATCTTTTTTCTGTATCATACAAGGTGAGAAGTAATTCGTACTCCTTGTAATTTTCGGGAATTTCAAGCTCAAGAGTGGCTTCCTTGCCAATTTGATTAATAGCAATTGGATTTCCGTAGCGATCGTTTTTTATAAGATGCCATTTAAAATTATAATTACTATTCATTTCTGAAGGATACGTCCACTGGTCGTTTTTGAACAATACGGGATGGAAAACAGAAGATTGATTGGCAAGAAGAGGTTCTGAAGGACGTAGAATTCTTACGATAATGTCGGAATCAACAACTTCATTAGATTTCCAATGTTTTTCAAGTTCTTCCAGAGTACGTTTTTTGTTACCATCAAAATCAACTATGCCATCAAAAGTGATGTAATCGCTTTGTCTTTCATTCTGGTAATTCTGAAGGATAAAATTATAGTTCTTTAATGCGATAGGAAATTGCGAAAGTACTTCTGGAGTAACAGAACTTATATATACCGGCGTCTGATTCTGTTGTGCGAAAGTTTGATAATTGCTCATACCTGTAGAGTCAGAAATTCTGATTCCAAAAGAATCGAATGGAGATTGAATATATAATTCTCTAATGTTGTAAGCTGCCGTTTTGCTCCACGCCATATCTATATTCAAAGATTTTTCTGGATCAATTAACTTGATTTCTTGTGCCAGCGTGGATAACCAGTCATAGTAGGCACTTCTTTGATAGAAAAGTAAAGGTTTGCCGTAAAAAGTATCAAGGTCATCCCTAAAGGTAAAACCAATAATGGTGTTATTTTCTTTAAATTGATGAACCTGTGCTATTATTTCCTCTTTAAGATCTTTTAATTGGTCCTTATCGACGATAAAGTTAAGGGTGTTATCAACTTTGAACTCATATATCACATTTAAGCCATATTCGCCAGCATAAGTGAGAAGGTTGTGATTGTAAACATTGCCCCCCCTGAATTGAATTGTATTAAATCCAGCCTCCTTTAAAAGCTCAAAATCCTTTCTTATAGTTTCCCTTGTAGCTGCGTAAAAGTTTTCCTCCCATGTATATCCTTTTTTGTATCTCACTCCTCTAATGTCATAATTGGTCAGGGGATTTATTGATTTTGTATTTGGGAATGTGTTAGAGGCATCTGAATATGACGATTTAAGAGCCAGGGGATTACGTTTAAATCTCTGGTCTATAGAAGCTAGGGAAGAGGTGGTCCAATCAAGTTGTTTTTTGTCGTACCAATTATTTAATGGAATATTTTTGTCATAAGAACTATTAAAAAGAACAATAGCTGAAATTTCTGGATATGTGCTATTTATCGTTTCAATTGCATCCAGACTCCATTTTTTCTGATTCTTGTTAATTTTGAGTGAACCAAATTCTGCAAGCATTACAGGTTTATTTGTAAAAGCGCCTATCTCGCTATGGAAAGGCTGGTAAAGTTGATTAAAAGAATAAGATTGCTTAGTACTATTTAATTTCCCATAATCCAAGGCAGTAATTCCAATCCAATCTACATAATCATCTCCCGGATAATATTTTTGTAATAATTGTGAACGCCATGGATTCCAGACCATCATTACCTGATGTGCATTTACCGATTTTAGCAGATCATGCACATGCCTCCAGGCCACAATAAATTCTTTGGGTGTATTTCCTCCCTTTGCTGACCAAGGATACTGTGGGTTATCAAATTCATGTGCGAACCTCAGAAATACAGGCCTTTCAAAAGCTGCAAGTTTTACCCCAAATTGTTTAATGTAGTCATCAAAATATCCTGCAGCAATATATTTGAAAACTTTTTGGTTTCTTTCAAGTGCCGAAATTTCTTCAGATTCCTGAAAATCAGATGTCCATGGTTCCCATGTTATCATCGGGATCGCATTCATCCCATAAATCGAATTTACCAGATCCCCAGGAAAATCACTGTAGCTTTTGTCTCCCCAAGCCAGGTAAAAGGAAATAATATCAAAATTAGTATTTGTTTGATTCTCAATATTTACTATGGTATCCAAATCGGAAACTCCAGAATCAGAAGTGGGATGAAAAATACCGAGATAACGGTCATGTTCTTTGTCAACATAAGAAATCTCCATGTTTTTCCATTTTTTATTATCCTTATTATGTTTTACTGTCATTGAGATTAGTAATACAATCAGTAAAATAGGAAGGGCAATTTTTCTGCTAAGAAAAAATAATAGGTTCGCAAGAATGTAGAATTTTTCTCTCAAGAGCTTATATATTCCAGACATTTTCTCTAAAAGAAGGATTTTTTTATTTCTTAATTTTGAAATTCTAATTGTAAGATAAATCCCAAAAAACATTATGCAGAAATTAAAAAAGGCAAAACCTGCCATGATAATCGAAAAAGGTGTAAGGTCCTTTTGCAGCCCATAAATAATAGAAAATAAAGAGAGGATGGCTATAGTAGCGTTAGGAATAACGATTTTTAAATTGGTGTTCCATTCATCTTCTTTTGGAGTGGGAAGATATGGGACATCCTTGTCAAGAACAGTATATAAAAGTCCAACTATATATATCCACCAGGTGTTAATGTACAATAGTCCTCCTATAATATGAAAGCCCCTTTCTTTTTTTTCTATAACCCATTTTTGAATGTAAACTCTAATTAATATAGAACTGACCACAACAGGTAATATCATAATGAAAAAGTCCACAATATTACCTTTCCAAGGAGTAACAGAGAAGAGTAAGGAAAGAATAGGTATTAAAAAAGTAAAAAGGCATATTAAACCTCCAAGGTAGTGTAAAGGCAAAATACCGAAATGAATTTTCTGTCTGGTAGTCAGTCTTTTAAAAATTTTAGGGTAAACTTTTCTTAGTAAATCAAAGCTCCCTCTTGCCCACTTTAGTTGCTGTTTAAAGAAATTTGTAAGATTTGAGGGGGCCAATCCCTGTGCAAGTACTTGAGGCACGTAAACAGCCCTCCAGTTTTTGGAATATAAAAGCATTGCTGTATGCATGTCTTCACATAATCCCGGCGCATGTCCTCCTATGCTATTGAGCGCTTTTCTCCTGAAAACGCAATTTGCACCAATTGCGTTTACAGATTTATAGGCATTCAAGGTCATCATTATTGGTCCATAGAACTGAAAAGTCTGTTCAGCTGCACCTCTCGCTACAAGTGACTCTTTAATGTTATAGTAGGATTGAACGACCTGGACAAAACCTATATCAGGATCTTCGAAATGTGGTAATACAGGATAAAGAAAATCTGTATGGGGAATATGATCGGGATCAAGTACGACGCAGATATCACCTTTAGCAACCGTATTTAGTGCATTATTTATATTTCCAGCCTTTGCATTCACCCTGTTATTCCTGGTTACATGATGAATTCCGTGTTCTCTACAAAACTCTTTAAGATAAGGATCGTTAGCTTCATCACATAAATATGTTTCATGTGGATAGGAAATATTGAGGATTGCTTCTAAAGTAGTGATAATCATTTGATAAGGTTCACCGGGAAAATAGGTAGTGAGTATATCAACTTTAAAATCCGTAACTATTTCTCTTTCTTTTGGAATAGAAATATTTGAGTAGTTATACCACATGTAAAATTTCTTAAAAGCACCATATAGTATAGTTATGGTTAAGAGGATATAAAGAGGAATATTTCCCCTGTATTGTGGTTGAAAAAAATAAAGTACGAAATGAATTATACTTATAATTCCGAAAAAAATCATAAGTTTTATAATCCGAAGTTCCTTTTTATTTGGTTCTCTAATTTTTCCCATTTACTGGATTTATGACATAAAAAGGAATATTTGTAGACGCATGATTTCCATTTCGATCCTTCACATAAACAAATATTCTGTATGGTCCTTCCTCTTTAGGTACTTCAAAAATTGCTTTACTATCAAAGCGCTCTTTCCATTTATTCTTAATTTCAGAAGTTTCCTCCAAAATATTCTCCCATGCTTCTTTTCTTATTACCCAATGAATATTTAAGGAGTCTTCTGGATTCTGTAATAATAATTCTGCTTTGGCAGTACTACCTGAATTTAGTACTATACTCTCCATAGCACCTCTATCATTCAGCAAGGCGTACTTAATCTCTGGACCTTTGTAATCAGACTTTTTATTATTCCAAACATTCTTTAAAGAATAAAAAACTTGTGAGCGGGTGCTATCTTCTTGAAATAAACTAAACCAGGTGTTGGTTCTTTCGTATTTAGTGCCCCAATAGAAATAAAAACTTCCCAAACAGGATTTATCCTGTAATACTTCAGAATAGTATCGAGTCGGCAAGATTTCAGCTTTTTTAGTACTGGTTTGTTCAATTGGTGCTCCCCAAGATGTTTCTTCTTCTTCCCAAGGGCCGTTTATACCCCATTCAGAAATCACATAGGGGCCATCCCACAACAAGGATATGGATTCGAGCATTGGAGCAAGATTGCGAAGACTTCCAAAGGAATTAAGAGAAACAAAGTCCAGTTGGGGACTTCGCAAGGAAATACTTATAAGCGTTCTCCTGCTTCCCGCAATTAAAGCGGTGCTGACAGGATGAAATGGATCATTTTTATGAATAACTTCAATTAGTCCATTAAAATTTTTAAAAAAATCAGAAAATTCGTAAACCTCGGGATATCCTATTTCATTTCCCAGATTCCAATAAAGCAAAGCAGGATGATCTTTATGTTGAGAAACAGTTTTTGCAATTCTTTGCTTTACACCATTCATATCACTGCTCCAGTAATTTTGATTATTATAGAATTTTGGTAAAGGAATATCTGCGACTACTGCTAGCTGAAGATCTTCAGCGCGATCTAACACTTTTTTTAGATCTATAGTATCATATAGACGTATAGTATTTCCTCCTGCAGCTTTTAATTCCTCTAAAAACCCTGCTCCCGCTGCTCCTTTAATATAAAAAGGTTTGCCGTTCCTTATGAGTTCATGACCTTGTTTTGTCTCTCTTACAAAAACAGAGGGGATGGTTTCAGAATCCTTTTGACTGTCGTTACAAGCGCAGCAGCAAAAGAAAAGGAATAAAAGTCCTGTAATCCGTATTGTTCTCAGTTTTTTCAGAGTAATAGAATTTCATAGTAAAAGTTGTAGGGGGATGTGCTAAGATATAAACAAACAGGTACAGAAGAGTTAGATATTTCTTAAAAATTTGTTAGCTGTTATTGCTAAAATTCCCGCCGTAAAAATGGCAAATGGGAGGGAACTGATGATTAAAAACTTCTGCATAGCTGTTAATACGTCACTTTCGGGTTTAATATTTCCCAATACAATAATAGCTTCAGAAAAAATAAGGATAAGGATAGCCCAAATAAGTCGGAATTTCTTTTTTGGCTCTTCTTTTCCCTTATCACTGAACATACTCAGCACAAATATTGCTGAATCTACCGAAGTTACCAGGAAACTCATAAGCAGTAGAATTACCACCACACTGGAAATTCCGGAGAACGGCAGGTTTTCAAAAAATACAAACATAGAAGTAAATACATTGCTGAATTCTCCATTGTAGGTATTCATTCCTTCAATAATATGAAATGCTGAAGTTCCAAAAACGCTAAACCAGAAAAAGCTTCCTAAAGATGGCACCAGTAAAATGCCAATTATCATCTCCCGTAGGCTGCGGCCTTTAGAAATGCGGGCGATAAAGATTCCCGTAAATGGTGCCCATGCCAGCCAGAATGCCCAATAATAGTACGTCCAGTCGGTCAAGAACTGCTTTCCAGGATTATAATCTCCCAAAGCGAGGCTCAACGGAATAAAATCTACCACATAATGGTAGAGCGACTGGAAAAAGTTGCTGAAAATTGCCAAAATATTACTTGAAAATAGCACAAACAGCATAAGGATAACCGTGGTGTAGATATTCAGGTTTGAAATTCTCCTAATTCCTTTTTGCACACCGGCCCAGGCCGAAAAAAAGGCTAGCAGACAAACAAGAAAGACGATTCCTAGAACAGGAGCAAGCTCTCCGGCAGGTTTTTGCAGTAAATGACTAAGTCCGCCTTCAATTTGTGTGGTTCCCAATGCGATTGCTGCTACCAGGCCAAAGACGGTGGTAAGAATGGTAAGCAGATCTATAAGCAGTGGCAAAAATGGCAATTTTCGACTATTAGTTAATCCAGAGCTTAGCCGCACATCTGCTTTTTCTACAAAAATGGAATAACCAATAACAATGGCAAAGACGCCATAAAATGCCCAGGCGGTAAATCCCCATTGATAAAAAGTGTATTCCAGCGCAATAACTTCATTGGAAGAAGAAGTGGAAAGTGGCGGATTCAAATACATATAAACCGGTTCCTGGACGGCGCGCAAAAGAATTCCGGCGCCCATTCCTGCACTGTAAAGCATTGCGATCCAGGAGAGCCTGTCGAATTCCGGAGGGGAATTGCCTAAACGTATTTTTCCGAATTTCGAAAAGGCTATAAAGAGTAAAAAAACTACGCAAATGAGCCCGAGCCACAAATAGAAACCTCCAAAAATTTCCCTTACCCAAATGGAACCGCTTTCTATAACTTCATAAAATTCTTCAGTAAAAAAGAAAATGAAGAGAGAGAAAATAAGAAGAACTCCGGTAGAGAAATAAAAAAGCGGATTCTGTTTTATCTTATTCCTGAAGTTGTTCAATTCTACTTGGATTTTGTGGTTCTCCTTTGGCAATTCTATTCAACATTCCTTCAAAGATAAAATAATGAAATGGATACATAGAATACCAGTAGAGTCTTCCCCAAATTCCTTTTGGCCGGAAGGTAGCAGTTTGGTGGAGAATATTCTCTTCATCAATTTTAAATTCCAGCCATGCTTCCCCTGGGACTTTCATTTCAGCAAACAATAGAAGCCGTCTTTCTTCGCGGTCTGCGAGTAAAACCCGCCAGAAATCCAGCGAGTCTCCGCTGGCGATCATTGTAGGATGGGTTCTCCCTCTGCGAAGGCCTACGCCACCAAATAATTTATCGACATAGCCACGGAATTTCCAAAGTTGGTTTCCGTAGTACCAGCCTTTAAGTCCGCCAATAGACCAGATCCTGTCTAGAACTTCTTCAGGATGATCAACTTTTATAGATTGTTCGTCTTTTAAACATCCGTATTTAGGTACCTGTACGTATTTATTCAGTTCCTTCTTAAAACGTCCGCTGCTCAGGGAATCCTTCCAGCTGGAAATCACCTGGTTTTGTTCAATTTTGTAAAAAGCTAATTCTATAGCTTCAGTATAATGTAAAGGTTCAATATCCAGTAATTCCTGAAGCCGCTTATCTTTGGTAACCACTTCAATCTTCATGCTATCCACCAGGTTTTGCGCCAGTTTGTAGGAGGTAGAGGTAATAAAGTACAACCAGTAAGAAGATAACTTTGGTGACATTACAGGTACACTCCAGATCCAGATTTTTAATCCGCGCACTTTTGCATACTGCTCCATCATCTCCTGATAACTAAGGATGTCTGGACCACCAACATCAAAAGATTCGTTATAACATTCTTCCTTGCCAATCACTCCGGTAAGAAATTTAATCACATCTCTAATCGCCAGTGGCTGGCATTTGGTTCTCACCCATTGCGGAGTGATCATTGCCGGCAATTTTTCACACAGATCCCTTAAAATTTCAAAAGAAGAACTCCCTGAACCTATAATTATAGCCGCCCTTAATACCGTAGTGTTAAAGTCTCCTTTGTAGAGAATGTCTTCAACTTTTTTTCGGGATTCTAAATGCTTGGAGAGGTGCTCCTCATTAACAATTCCGCTTAAATAGATAACCTGATTTACAGAAGTGGCGGCCATCATTTTATTAAAATTGTGTGCAGCTTTAGCTTCTTTTTCTTCAAAATCTGTGGTGGAGCCAGACATGGAGTGAATGAGATAATAAGCAATATCAATGTCCAGGACCTTTTCCGGCGGCTCATTGTCTTCTAAAAAATCGATTTCCACAATTTCCACCTGTTTTCTTAGTTCGCTTGAAGAAGAAAAGCGATTTTTGTTCCTGACGGCACACACTACCTCGTGACCCTGCTCCAGAAGTTCGGGAAGCAGGCGCATTCCAATATAACCATTTGCACCCGTCAATAGAATCCGCATATAAGTAGTTTATCTTATAATTTAAAGAATATATTAGTACTTTCACCTATACTTAATAAAACTTTATAAAATGAATAACGTCCTGAAGATCGTGCTTTTACTGATAGGTATCGGACTTATAGCCTACGGACTTTATGCTGTAATTACTCCGGAATTTGCCATTAACGCGGGGCCAATCCAGGTAGAAGCACACGGGGATAACACTCAGGCTTATGCAATGATAGGCTTCGGAATACTTGCACTTATAGGCGGTCTGGCTTTTAGACGGAGGTAATTTGCCGGGAAGGTCTCTAAACAAAAGCTAAAAGGTCTAAAGTAGACTTTTAGAGTATAGATTTATCAAAGATCATCAATTTGAGACGGTGCGTTATCTGCTTTATAATCAATTATTTTTCGGAAGAATTTATGAATGGCTGGAGAATTTGCTTTTACTTTAATAAAATAGTGTTCGCGGTAAATCGAATATTCTTCGGCTTTTCCCTTATACAGCGTAAGCTTGTAATACGGTATTATTAAAGCATAAGTCTCCAGAATACTACGGAACATCACGATAATTCCGTTAGGGCGCATTTCGATATTACAGGTTTTTGCATTGTTGTCCAGGATTAGTAAATTCTGAATTTCAATACTGGTATCGGTGATATGAAGTTTAGGAGAGCCTATTCCATTTAGCCGCATTCTTTCCAGAAGCGTAAAAGTTTTACCTACTTCAGTATCAATTTTAGCTTTAATAGCGGGACGATTATAGGAAATGTTCTGAAGCATATAATTATAATTTGATTTGCAGGCAAGGTTAAACCCGAACTCCGAATTCCGAACTCTTTTTTGGAACACTAAAGATAGCTATTTGAATGTAAAGCCTGTAGGCAAACGTCTAATTTCTCTTATCTTTGCACCTTCTTAATTCAGAATATAATTTTAAACATAGGATAAAATGGCAATTCAGAGCATTCTTGCAACACACGTAAAAGAAGCTGTAAAAAAGATTCATGATGTTGAAATAGACCAGATAGAATTTCAGCCTACACGTAAGGATTTTGAAGGTGATGTTACGCTGGTTACTTTTCCTATGTTGCGCCAGGTCAAAACTAATCCTGCAAAGTTAGGGCAGGAAATTGGCAATTATCTTCAGGAAAATGTTGCTGAGGTTTCTCATTTTAACGTGGTGCAGGGATTTTTAAATATAGTTCTGAGTAATTCTTTTTACCTCAATTTCTTCGGAAATATGAAGAACAGGGAAGATTTCGGAATTCTTCCTCCGGCTCAAGATGCCAAGGGAATTATGGTAGAATATTCCTCGCCAAACACCAACAAGCCCTTACATCTTGGACATATCCGGAATAATTTATTAGGCTATTCGGTTTCAGAAATTCTTAAAGCTGCCGGGAATAAAGTCTATAAAACTCAGATTATAAACGACCGCGGAATCCATATTTGTAAATCCATGCTTGCCTGGGAGCGCTTCGGAAAGGGAGAAACTCCGGCGTCTACAGGGCTTAAAGGAGATAAACTGGTCGGCAATTACTATGTGAAATTCGACCAGGAATACAAAAAAGAAATTGCTGAATTAAAGGAAAAAGGCCTTTCTGAAGACGCTGCAAAAGCTGAAGCTCCTATTTTGGTTGAAGCAAAACAAATGTTGCTAAAATGGGAAGCGGGAGATCCTGAAG
The DNA here is from genome assembly GCF_031846515.1 of Autumnicola lenta. NCBI lineage: Bacteria > Pseudomonadati > Bacteroidota > Flavobacteriia > Flavobacteriales > Flavobacteriaceae > Autumnicola > Autumnicola lenta. The sequence continues at coordinate 134,870 of NZ_JAVRHO010000006.1, read as the reverse complement.
TGGTTGCGCTCTGGGAAAAGATGAATCAGTGGGTTTACGATGGTTTCGAGAAAACCTACGATGCTTTGGGAGTGGATTTTGACAAAAATTACTACGAAAGCAACACCTATCTTCTTGGCAAAGATGTGGTAAACCAGGGACTGGAAAAAGGAGTTTTTTATAAAAAAGACGACGGCAGTGTTTGGATAGATCTTACAGACGAAGGCCTGGATGAGAAAATTGTCCTTAGAAGCGATGGTACGGCGGTTTATATGACGCAGGATATTGGTACGGCCATCCAGCGTGTGAAAGATTTCGACATTAACGGAATGGTTTATACCGTAGGAAACGAACAGGATTATCACTTTAAAGTGCTTTTCCTTATTCTGAAAAAACTTGGTTTCGATTGGGCAGATTATCTCTACCACCTTAGCTACGGAATGGTGGATTTACCAAGCGGAAAAATGAAAAGCCGCGAAGGAACGGTTGTAGATGCCGATGATCTTATTGTTGAAATGAAGGAAACAGCCCGTACTATTTCTGAAGAATTAGGAAAATTAGACGGTTATTCTGAAGAAGAAAAAGACGAATTGTATCGCACCATTGGTCTTGGAGCCTTAAAATATTATATCCTGAAGGTGGATCCTAAAAAACGGATTTTATTTGATCCAAAAGAGTCGGTGGATTTCCAGGGAAATACGGGCCCGTTTATCCAGTACACCTACGCCAGGATTCAGTCGATTATCCGAAAAGCCAATTTTGACCACAGTAAAGATGTCCCGGCAGACTATCAGTTGCACGACAAGGAGAAAGAATTGATAAAGCAGCTTCAGCTTTATCCTGAAACAGTGCAGTTAGCTGCAGAGAATCATAGTCCGGCGCTTATTGCCAATTACACCTATGATTTGGTGAAAGAATTTAATTCATTTTATCAAAACGTGACCATTCTAGGTGCAGACGAACTGGAAGAGAAAATTTTTAGGGTTCAATTATCTAAGGCAGTTGGAAACGTGATAAAATCGTCTTTCGCTTTATTGGGAATTGAGGTTCCGGAGAGAATGTAGTTGTTGAAGTACGAAATTAGAAGTTCGAGGTAACGAAGTGGGAAGTGGGAGGTGTAAATTGAGACGTAGTGCCGATAATTGCCATTTTTGAGGTTTAGCTTTTTTAGAGGAAAGAGAATAGAGAAAAGAGGAGAGAGGAAAGAAATAGACATGTTTTCAGAAGTATTTCATGTTTATTTGTGAATTGGTAGCAGAAGAATCTTCAGTAGGTCGGTAATTATCATTTGAGTGTCTTCACTTTCTGCAAAGTTCATAAAAATGATCTGCGCATATCTGCGGGAGAAATAGAATTATGGGGTATAAAGTTAGAAGTACGAACCTTTTATGCCGATAATTGCCATTTTTGAAGCTTGCCTTTTTTCAGAGGAGAGAATAGAGAAAAAGAGGAGAGAGGAAAGAAAATAGATGAATTTGAGGCAAAGATAATAGGTCGATATTTGCCATTTTTGAAGTTCAACTTTTTTAGAGGAGAGAGGAAAATTAGAATTTTCACTTTTCAATTTTTACTTTTTTCGTGGAGAAGTATATGGGTTCCTGCGGCGAACCACAAACAACAGACAACAAACCCTCAAAAACCCTAAAAATAGATTAGCTCGGGAATTAGCTGTACCTTTGCCGCTTATATAAAAATGGCATAGCTTAAAATTGTCATTTTTTAAACAATTTTTATGTCATTTAAATCATTGGGTCTGTCTGAACCCTTGCTGAAAGCAATCAGTAAAAAAGGATACACTACGCCTTCCCCTATTCAGGAAAAGGCAATTCCATTTATTTTAGAAGGAAGAGATATTTTAGCATCGGCGCAAACAGGAACCGGTAAAACAGCCGGGTTTACTTTGCCAATGCTTCAGATTTTATCTGAAGGAGAAAATTTAAGAAAAAGGCCCGTCCGTGCTTTAGTTTTAACGCCAACGAGAGAACTTGCCGCACAGGTTTTAGAGGATGTTAAGGATTATAGTACATTTTTGGATATCAAATCACATGTAATTTTTGGCGGAGTAAATTCCGCACCACAAATACGTGCTTTGCGCCAGGGTGTAGATATTCTGGTGGCAACACCTGGTCGTTTGCTGGATTTGCATCAGCAAAAAGCATTTAGTTTATCCAATATTGAAATTTTGGTTTTGGATGAAGCCGATAGGATGCTCGACATGGGTTTTCTTAGAGATATCAAGAAAATTCTTGCACTTATGCCGGAGAAGCGTCAGAATTTGCTTTTTTCAGCAACTTTTTCAAAGGAAATAAAGCAACTGGCGAATACTTTCCTTACAAAACCTGTTTTAGTTGAAGCCACTCCGGAAAATACTACTGCAGAAAAGGTAGATCAGAAAGTTTACAGGACAAACAAGTCGAAGAAAACTGCTTTAATTACCAAATTAATTTCAGACGGAAACTGGGAACAGGTGCTTGTTTTTACCAGAACCAAACACGGTGCAAACCGTCTCAGCGAAAAACTGGGAAAAACCGGAATTACTTCCGCAGCAATCCATGGTAACAAGAGCCAGGGTGCGCGTACAAAAGCACTCGACGGATTCAAAAAAGGAAATGTACGCGTACTGGTTGCAACAGATATTGCCGCCCGTGGCCTGGACATTCCGCTTCTACCACACGTCATAAATTATGAACTTCCCAATATTCCGGAAGACTACGTACATAGAATTGGACGTACAGGAAGGGCAGGAGCCAGCGGGGAAGCCATTTCTTTGGTAAGTGTAGATGAAAACGAATATGTACGGGGTATCGAAAAACTCCTTGGGGAAACGCTGGAAAAAGATGTAATAACTGGTTTTGAACCAACTGAAAGTCTTGATGAGGTTTTAGAAAAGAAAGCTGAAAACAAGGCAAATAACCGTCCCAGAAGAAAAAATAATAAGCCAAAATCTGGCGGTAATTACAGTAGAAGGCGAAATTAGGCTTGATAATAAGATATTTTTAGAAACCACTGTACTTTTGTATGGTGGTTTTTTTGTTGAGTCAAACAATTTAATCTTCAATCTTTTCCGCATAACTGCCTTTGTAACTAAGTTGCCAATCCTTATCTTTGCAATTCTTAAAAACGTAGCAAGAATATGTTTGATAATTTAAGTGACAAGTTAGATAATGCCTTTCATGTTTTAAAAGGGCATGGCCAGATTACTGAAATAAACGTAGCAGAGACTTTAAAGGAAGTGCGACGGGCTTTGGTAGATGCCGATGTTAATTACAAGATTGCAAAGGAATTTACTAATAAGGTTAAAGAAAAGGCACTTGGACAGGATGTACTTACGGCTTTAAAACCGGGCCAGATGTTGGTGAAGCTTGTAAAAGACGAGCTAACCCAGCTTATGGGTGGTGAAGCTGCTGGAGTAAACCTTTCAGGAAACCCTTCTGTAATATTAATGTCTGGTTTGCAGGGGAGTGGTAAAACAACTTTTTCAGCGAAACTTGCGAATTATCTTAAAAATAAAAAAACTAAAAAACCACTTTTGGTTGCCTGTGATGTTTACAGGCCGGCGGCGATCAATCAGCTTCACGTAGTTGGAGAACAGGTTGGCGTTGAGGTTTTTAGTGATGAAGGAAATCAGGATCCGGTTGCAATTTCCAAGGCTGCCATTGCGCATGCTAAAGAAAACGGACACAACGTGGTGATCATAGATACCGCGGGTCGTCTGGCGATTGATGAGGCGATGATGACCGAAATTGCTAATATTCACAGTGCCATCCAACCACAGGAAACATTGTTTGTGGTAGATTCCATGACAGGTCAGGATGCAGTGAATACTGCAAAAACCTTTAACGAGCGCCTTAATTTTGACGGGGTTATCCTTACTAAATTAGATGGTGATACTCGTGGTGGTGCTGCAATTTCGATTAAATCTGTTGTAAACAAGCCTATAAAGTTTATCGGGACCGGTGAAAAGATGGATGCGATGGACGTGTTCTATCCTTCCCGTATGGCCGATAGAATTTTGGGGATGGGTGACGTGGTTTCCCTTGTGGAGCGTGCGCAGGAGCAATATGATGAAGAGGAAGCGAGGAAACTTCAGAAGAAAATTGCCAAAAATAAATTCGGATTTGATGATTTTCTGAATCAGCTTCAGCAAATTAAGAAGATGGGTTCTATGAAGGACCTTCTTGGGATGATTCCCGGAGCTGGAAAAATGCTGAAGGATGTAGATATAGATGACGATGCATTTAAAGGAATTGAAGCGATAATCCATTCGATGACTCCGGAAGAAAGAAGTAATCCAAAAATTATTAATTCCAGCAGAAAGAAAAGAATCGGAAAAGGATCAGGAACTTCTGTTCAGGAAGTGAATCAGCTGTTGAAACAATTCAACCAGATGGGAAAAATGATGAAGATGATGCAAGGTGGTGGTGGCCGGCAGATGATGAATATGATGAAGGGGATGAAGTAAAAAATCAGTTTGCAGGGGCAGTAGGCAGAAAAATTTGGAGTTAATGGATTTCAGGTCGTTAAAAGTTTAAGAAACTGGTTTTGGCCTTGCAATGGACATTTTTAATCTGACAAGAGATTTTCCAAAAGAAGAGAAATATTCTTTGACAGACCAGATCAGAAGAAGTTCCCGTTCAGTTTGTGCAAATGTGGCGGAAGCTTATCGAAAGCGGCGCTACCCAAGTCACTTTATCAGCAAATTAATTGATAGTGATGCTGAAAATGCTGAAACCCAAAGTTGGCTGGAATTTGCTTATGGATATATTACTAAAAATACCAAAGAAGAACTAAACCAAAAAAGTTTAGAAGTTGGAAAGCTGCTAAACTATATGATAAACAATCCTGCTAAGTTTGGAGCAAGTAAAGAATGACTGCAAACTGAGACTGAACACTGTTAACTAAATATGACAATACTCGACGGTAAGAAAATCAGCAACGACATTAAAAATGAAATTGCTAAAGAGGTTACAAAAATGAAAGAACGCGGAGAGAAAGTTCCGCATTTGGCTGCAATTATTGTTGGAAACGACGGTGCGAGCCTTACTTACGTAAATAGTAAAGTGAAATCCTGCAAGCAGGTGGGATTTGAATCTTCGCTCTACAGATTGCCTTCTACCGTGAGTGAGCTGGAATTACTGGATAAGATTGAAGAATTAAATCAGAATGATGATATCGACGGGTTTATTGTTCAGCTTCCGTTGCCAAAACAAATCGATACTCAAAAGGTTTTATTGGCTGTAGATCCAGATAAAGATGTAGATGGATTTCATCCTACCAATTTTGGAAAAATGGCTTTTGATATGACCTCTTTTATTCCGGCGACACCCTTTGGGATTTTAGAATTACTGGAGCGATACGATATTCCTACCAAAGGAAAACATACTGTGGTGATTGGCAGAAGTTATATTGTTGGAAGACCAATGAGCATCCTTATGGGGCGTAGCGGCTTCCCAGGGAATTCTACGGTTACACTTACCCACGAGTTTACCAAAAACATTACGCAAATTACCTCCCAGGCAGATATTATAATTATTGCTGTTGGTATCCCCGATTTTCTTAAAGGCGAAATGATAAAAGATGATGCTATCATCATCGATGTGGGAATCACCCGCGTTCCAGATGAAGATAGTCCCAGGGGATATATCATCAAAGGAGATGTGGACTTCGAAAATGTTAGTAAACGTGCATCTTATATCACTCCGGTGCCCGGAGGTGTAGGCCCTATGACTGTTTCTATGTTGCTGAAAAACACTTTACTTGCAAGAGAACGTCATAGAGCTCTAAAAAAAGAACACCAAAGCTAATATTATGCGTTTTCCGGATTTTCCTCTTCTCCCGAATCTCCTTCAGCAAGTTTCCAGTCAAGGTAACTGTGTAGGTCAGTTTCAAGAAATCTCAAGGCTACGGTCATGATGGCAAAATCATCTATATAACCAAGTCCGGGAATAAAATCGGGTACAACGTCCAGAGGGTTTAGAATATACAGCAGTGCGAATGTAATAGCCGCAATCGTAAACCATGGCATATTGCTGTAGATTCCCTTACGGTAATCCTGCAGCATACCAAACAATAATTTTCCTATTTCAGTATATTTTTTCAGCATACTGGAATTGAGGATTTTGTCTGAAATCTGCTCCTGATTTTCCGCAGCAATTTCCACATCTCCGTCTTTTATTTTTGCGGCTCCTTCTTTCAGGTACTTTTCATCTAATTCGTTGAGCTTCTTTTCTAACATTATTTCTAGGTTTTAGTTATTTTTTAATTACAATCTGTTATGGGCATTTCCGTATTCTTTCTTATATATCTTCAGAATTAATAAGAACAAAGAGATCAAAATAGGTCCAAATATTAGTCCTATAAATCCGAATAGAGGCACACCTACAACTACCCCAAAGAGCGTAATTAGAGGATGAACACTCGCCAGTCTTTCCAATACATAAAGACGTATAATATTGTCTGTTGCTCCTACCACTACAAGTCCGTAAATTAGAATCGCAATCGCCTGGAGATTATCTCCCTGAGCGAAGAGAAGGATTGTTACCGGAAGAATCCCCAGTGCGGTTCCTATAAAAGGGATCATAGAGCCAACTGCTGTAATTACAAACCAGAAGAAAGGATCGGGGACACCTATTACGAGATAACCTATTAACGCAATAATCCCCTGGCATAGTGCTACCAATGGTATTCCCAATGCGTTCGACTTAACCAGCTGATTGCTTTCTTCGCCAATATGAGTAAGGTTTTCTTTTCCCAAGGGGATGTATGCAATAAGGGAATCTTTAAGAGCCTCTCTGTTTGTAAGCATGTAATAGAGCATAAAGTACATAATCCCTATTGCTATAAAAGCATCAAAGGTGCCTCCTGCAAGGCTTTGAAGATTAGTAGAGATCCAGCTTGTAACGGAGGAGGTGTCGATAGTCTGACTCAAATTGTACCCGAAATAATCCTCCAGGTAGTAGGTCTGTTCTTTTACAGCAGAAACAACCCTTTCTGAATTTGCAACTGCTTTTCCTATTTTAGAAGAAAGCATAAGCACAATTAAAGTTACCGGTACAAGTATACCAACAAAAGAACCGGACATTAAAAAGGCTGCTGCGAGACTGGGTTTCCATCCACGATAAAGTAATTTTCGCATCCAGTTTATAAGAAGTGCATAAAGTGTAATTGCGCCAAGAACTCCTGATAAATAAGGGACAATTTCCTTAAAGATTAAAACCGCTAAAAAAAGAATCAGCAATAGCACGAAAATCTGACGTACCAGAGCCGGTTTTAATGTGTTCATAGTATATTTAGTTGGTAGTTACTGGGCAAAAAGCTGATCCATATCTCTAAAAGCCTTGAACTCCAGAGCATTTCCGCATGGATCTTTAAAAAACATTGTAGCTTGTTCGCCTACCTTTCCTTTAAAACGAATATAAGGTTCAATAACAAAATCGATATTTTTGGATTTTAGTAATTTGGCAAACTCCTGAAAAACATCCCATTGCAAAACTACTCCAAAGTGAGGTATTGGCACATCTTTCCCATCCACTGGATTGCTCCCGGAAGAAGCTGTGTCTTCAGGTGCTTTGTGATGAATGACCAGTTGATGACCGAAAAAATTAAAATCCACCCAATGATCGCTACTACGTCCTTCTCCGCAACCAAGGGTTTCCCTATAGAACTTTCTACATTTCTGAAGGTCAGAAACCGGTATGGCAAGATGGAAAGGTTGTATTCTCATATTATTGGTTGGTTTAAGGGATTCTGGTTTTTCTGTACCAGAGAAAATCAATTTCGCTTAAAATTAGCAAGATAAATTTAGATGAAGGCTGCACCGGGCGCTAATAATCTGTTAAGATTTGTTTCTGCGCTTACGCCTTACATTATGAGGATTTTCTTTCTTCGGAAGGCGCTTCGCAATTTTCTGGTTATTGGGCGAATCTTTAAGTTTTGAGGCTTCTTCTGTCTTTACAGACTCATCTACCATTCTGTTAATGGTTTTAAGTTCATCTTCGGTTAGTTCCCGCCATTTTCCAACCGGAACATCCAGTTGTACATTCATAATTCTAATGCGCTTCAGCGATGTAACTTCATAGCCTAAAAATTCGCACATCCTTCTAATCTGTCTGTTTAATCCCTGGGTCAGAATAATCCTGAATTCATATTTCCCGCGCTGCTCTACTTCACATTTCTTTGTAGTTGTTCCCAGAATTGGAATTCCGGAGCCCATTCGGTTTATAAAATCTTTGGTGATTGGTTTATTGACGCTTACAATATATTCCTTTTCGTGATTATTGCGGGCACGCAGAATTTTGTTTACAATATCACCATCGTTGGTAAGGAAAATTAATCCTTCACTTGGTTTATCCAGCCGGCCAATTGGGAAAATCCGTTTGGGATAATTGATGTAATCTATAATATTATCTTTTTCGACCCGAGTATCTGTAGTGCAAACAATACCAACAGGCTTATTAAAAGCCAGGTAAACATTCGGCTCCTTAAGTTCTTCTTTGGAAACTAATTTTCCATTTACCCGCACTTCATCTCCGGGAGCAACTTTGGTTCCCATTTCAGGGACTTCTCCATTTAGGGTAATTCTGCCCTGTTCGATTAATTTATCGGCTTCCCGGCGCGAGCAGTAGCCCACTTCACTCAGGTATTTGTTGATTCTGGTAAGTTTAATTTCAGACATAAAATGAATTCTGTTGCAAAGATACAAGATTTAAATCCCAATAGGCACGTGCTTAAAATGGCAATTTTCGACCTGTAAATTCAGGGATAATTTTTCTTCAGAAGAAATTTCAATAAAAAATAATTGGGTCAGGCAACCTTTTGTAACTTTTCCGCGTCTATGTAAATAGAAGCCTTTAATAACAATTACCAGGTGAAAGTAATTCAGCTTTTTAAAAACGATACGCGACTCATCAAACGTGCCGCCAACAATAACCGGGAGGCGCAACAGCGTTTGTACGAGATTCATTCTGGGAAAATGTTGAGTGTTTGCAGGCAGTATATTAAAGATCTTCATCATGCTGAAGAGGTAATGCTAAACGGATTTTTCAAAGTTTTCACCAACTTAGATTCGTTTAAAGATGAAGGAAGTTTTGAAGGCTGGATACGAAAAATAATGGTTAGAGAAGCAATTTCTTTTTTACGGGCAAATCACAAAGTAGCATTTGAGCAGGAGGAAATGACCCATTATTCTGAAAGTGGAAATAATATTAATTCTGAATTGGAAGTAGCGCATTTGCAACAGTTAATAGATGGACTTCCCGAAGGTTACAGGATGGTTTTTGTAATGTATGCTGTAGAAGGTTATAAGCACAGCGAGATTTCGAAAATGCTGAATATTTCTGAAGGAACTTCGAAATCACAATTGTTTAAAGCGAGAAAAATGTTGCAGGAGAAATTAAAATCACAAAGTACTACAGGTTATGGCACCAAATAAATTTGAAAAACATATAAAAGAGCAGTTCGAAAAAAGGCAAATTTCGCCTTCAGAAGACAGCTGGGACAAATTAAGCAGAAGATTGGATGCTGAAGAGAAAAAGTCATCCGGCATTAGTCGTAAATGGTGGATGGGAATTGCCGCTGCGGCAGTTACGGCGCTCCTCATTGGCACCTTTGTACTGAAAACTGACATTTCCAACACTTCACCTTCAATTGTAGATAATCCTACGGAAGAAATTGAAGAAAATAAGGCAGCCCCTGAAAATGCCAATTATCGACCTGAAGAAAGAATTGCTTCAGAAGAAAATGAAGTTGAAGATCTTTCAGAAGCAAAATTTAATTCTGCGGAAGAAAAAAATGTTCAGAAACCTGAAAAAGCAGTAAATAATACGCAAATCGTCGCTGTGGCTGCTGAAATTCCGAAGAAAAATGAAGAAAATACGATCAACGAAAGTAGAATGCCTACTTCTGAAGAGGAATTGACTAAAAACGAAATTTTAAAGAGCAAACTGGAGCAGATAATTGCTGAAGTAGCTGCAAAAGAAGCCCAAGGTCCTGAATTGACAAATAATGAGGTGGACCAGTTGCTGGCAAGTGCCGCAAAAGAGATAAGCAAATCTTCACAATTTCGATATACTGCGGGGTCGGTAGATGCACTTTCGCTTTTGGCAGATGTAGAGGAAGAGCTGGATGCGTCTTTTAGAGAGAAAGTATTTGATATGTTAAAAGATGGCTTTGTGAAAGCAAGAACAGCGGTAGCAGCAAGAAACGATTAGTACTAAAAAGTTAATAATAATCATCACAATCCCGAAAGGGTCATTCATCAATCAATCTGAAGGAGAAATCTTTCATTAAAAAATCAAAAATCATGAAAACTGTTATTTTTTACATTGCTCTTAGCTTATTTAGTTACGAGATATGCGAAGCGCAAACTCAAACAACTGAAAATGCTGAAAAAATTGAAAATCTTCAGAAGCAAAAAGAGGAAATTGTTGCGGAAGAAAAAGCTGAGTTAAAAGAAAAAGTGGAGCGGATAAATTCTCAACTGGAAAATAGAGAAATAAACAGGGAACAAGCTGAGAACTTGAAGAAAGAAGCGGCAAAAAAGCATGCCTTAAATATAGAAAACAGGGTGGCTATTTTGGAGAATAAAATCGCCCTGCTTTCCCGCGGAGAAGAGGAGGAAGATGAATCTGATAGTTTCTGGAGGTTTGAGAAAGACTCGCGCCCGCATAATAATGAAAATTATTATACAAGAACAACTTCTGCGCTGGTTGTTGCTGCAGGATTTAACAACGCGCTTTCCGAGGGGCAGTCGCTGCAGGATTCAGACTTTAAGATCGGTGGTAGCCGCTTCTTTGAAATTGGAATTGCATTTAATACCCGTGTTTTCAATAAGTCCAACTGGTTGAGATTACGATACGGAGCTTCTTTTCAATTAAACGGGTTGAAGCCTAAAGATAACCACTATTTTGTTGAAGATGGAGATCTTACTTATTTAGAAGAATTTGAATATGATTTGGATAAATCCAAATTTCGTATGGACAACCTGGTTTTTCCCGTACATTTTGAATTTGGTCCTTCGAGGCGTTATGAATCCTACCGTGGTGTAAAATTTGATACTAATGAAATGTTTAAAATAGGTCTTGGAGGTTATGCAGGATTTAATATTGGAGAGCGTCAAAAACTGAAGTATGAAGCAGATGGCGATAGGGTAAAGGAGAAGCTTAAGAATGATTATAATACCAACGATTTTGTCTACGGTCTTAGTGGTTACATGGGATGGGGAGGTACTTCTTTGTATGTTAAATATGATTTGAACCCTATTTTTCAGGATCCTAATGTGGAGCTAAATAATTTTTCTGTCGGATTAAGATTTGACCTGGAATAGGAATTTCTAATTCTTTAAGAGAGAACCTCATAGATTCGGAAGAATTTATGAGGTTTTTTGAAATTATGCCAGCCATGTAATGTGGATGGAATTGTATATTTTTGTGGCCTGTTTAGGTAAAAACTTTCTGATCCTTGATTTCTAAAACCACCATCGACAATGTATTTGAAACTTCCCGTGTAGAGGAAGTAATCGGAGATTTTGTTCAGTTAAAGAAGTCTGGAAGTAATTTAAAAGGTCTTAGTCCGTTTAGCGATGAGCGTACGCCGAGCTTTATGGTTTCTCCCGTAAAGCAAATCTGGAAAGATTTTTCCAGCGGAAAAGGGGGAAACGTGATTGCTTTTTTAATGGAGCACGAGCATTTTACGTATCCTGAAGCTATAAAGTACCTCGCCAAAAAGTACGGTATCGAAATCGAAGAAACCGAACAGACAGACGAGCAAAAGCAGCAGGCAGATGAGAAGGAAAGTATGTACCTGGTTTCGGAATATGCAAGTAAGTATTTTCAGAAAATTCTGCATAAAACCGATCCGGGAAATGCAATTGGATTAAGCTATTTTAAAGAACGCGGTTTTACTGCTGAAACGATTAAGAAATTCGATTTAGGATATTGCCTGGACGAGTGGGATATGTTTACCAAAGAAGCTCTGGGCAGCGGCTATAAACTGGATTACCTGGAAAAAACCGGTCTTACCATTGTAAAAGGAGAGAAGCAGTTTGACAGGTTTAAGGGAAGGGTGATGTTTCCTATCCATTCGATGTCCGGTCGTGTTTTAGGATTTGGCGGTAGAATTCTTACCAATGATAAGAAAGCTGCCAAGTACCTGAACTCTCCGGAAAGTGAGATTTATCATAAGAGCAAAGTTCTCTACGGAATTTACCATGCAAAGCAGGCGATTGCAAAAGAAGATAATTGTTACCTCGTAGAAGGTTATACAGATGTTATTCAGTTTAACCAGACCGGGATTGAAAATGTGGTTTCTTCATCTGGAACTGCATTAACTTCAGAGCAAATAAGATTAATAAACCGGCTAACAAAAAATATTACAGTTCTTTTTGATGGCGATGCGGCAGGAACGAGAGCTTCCCTTCGGGGAATTGATCTTATCCTGGAGCAGGGAATGAATGTGAGAGTTTGTACGTTTCCCGAGGGTGAAGATCCAGACAGCTTTGCGAAGAAGTATAGTGAAGAGGAGTTGAGGAAGTTCCTGCAGGAAAATGCTTACGATTTTATTTCCTATAAAGCTTCGCTTCTTGTAAAAGAGGCGAAAAATGATCCTGTAAAGAAGGCTGATGTTATACGGGATATGGTAAGTTCTATCTCGAAAATTCCTGATAATATCCAACAGGAGATTTATGTGCAGGAATGCTCCCGGATCATGGATATTTCTGAAGACGTTTTATTTACAACCCTGGCCCAATTAAACTCCAGGGATTCTAAGGGGAATTCTTCAGGAAAAAAATCTACTGAAAAATCCCTCAAACTTGTAAAAGATGACCAAAAGGTAAAGCCAAAGATCAACCAGTTGTATGAGCTGGAGCGGAATATAATAAGTCTTTTATTACTATACGGGAGCAGAGAAGAAGAATTTGAAGACCTTGTTTTAAAGCAAAGCGAAAGCGGAGAACTTCTGCTTGAGCCGGAAAAGCACATGGCTAAAGTATTTGAAAAGATTTTCCTGGATTTACAGGAAGATGAAATCGCTTTTACCAATCCTCAGTTCCAGGAAATTTACTCTATACTTATTCAGAAGTTTAACAGCGATCCCGATTTTACTATAGAAAGCTTTATCAACGAAATGGAATCTCAACAAGTTTCAGAGGTTACGACTATATTAATGGAGGAGGAGCAGTATCAGTTACATGACTGGGAACGGAATGATATTTTTGTAAAAGATAAAAAAGAGGGGGTCGCCCGACTGGTTAGCGAGACAATTCTAAACCTGCGCCGGCATCTTGTATCTCAAAAGATTGAAGAGCTAAAGCAGGAAGTAAAAGAAGTTACAGGTCAGGACAATTCAGCCACGCTCCAGGATGTAATGGATTACTTAAGTCTTAACAAGGTACTTTCCAATAAACTTAATAGGGTTATGTAAGATTGAGTTGCAATAGTCTGGACTGGGTTATAAGATCGGCAACATTATCCACCTTCAATTTCTTCAGTAACCTGGTTTTATAAGTACTTACTGTTTTTTCGTTAATTGCCAATGCTTCAGCAATATCTTTATTCCTTTTTCCTGAAGAAAGAAGATTGAGCACTTCGGTTTCTCTTGTAGAAAGCCTTTTAAATTTCGCAATAAGCCCTTTTCCCTGAGAAATCCCGGAATTTAAACGTTCGGTGATTTTCTTATTTAGGTAAATACCACCTCTTGCCACCTGATAAATAGCTTTCTCCAGAGTTTCAGGATCTGTTGTTTTAGAAATATACCCCGCTGCTCCAGCCTTAATTGTGCTTAAAGCATACATTTCTTCAGGATGTGTACTAAAGATCAACATTCTTGTGCCCGGATAATCCTTTTTTATTTTCCTCAATGCATTTATTCCATTGATCTGTGGTAAATCCAGTTCTATAATAAGGACATCCGGAACTCCATTTTCAAGAAATTTAAACAACTCGTCCCCGTTGGTGACATTTCCGATTATTTCCAGTGCCGGATTGTTCTTGAGGATAAAGCCAATACCCCGGCTAATCACGGGATGATGGTCTGCGACTAATACTTTATACATAGTTTGGCTGATATTGGCATGTATCAAACCGGGGGAATCTTAATACATGTATAATTATTTAAAAATAGATGATAATCTTATCATATTTAGAGACTTAGGTAAGTTTTCGATAAAGGGATTATTTCTTAAGATGAACGGGTATTTCACATACCGGGATAGGTTGAATCTTATGTTGATTTTTAGTATTTAAAATATGATACAGTCGAAGAACCTCTGCTTCCCTTCCCGAAAAATCATCATAGGTCTTTCCTTTTTCTTGTTGCTTCATAGCCCATTCCAACTCGTCATAACTTGCACCCAATTGTTCCTCGTCACTTGGACTATCATCAAAAAGTCCGTCTGTAGGGGCTGCATCTAGAATTTCATCTGCAACGTTCAGGTATTTACCCACTTCATAAACTTCACTTTTCATTAAATCTGCGATTGGACTTAAATCAACGCCACCATCACCATATTTAGTATAAAAACCTACACCAAAATCTTCTACCTTATTTCCGGTTCCGGCAACCAGGTATCGGTGGAGACCAGCAAAGTAATACAACGTACTCATTCTGAGCCGGGCACGGGAATTTGCCAGTGAGAGATCAAGCAGCTGGTTGTTTTCCCCGGCAGGGAGCACTTCCTTAAATTGATCAAAAGTTGTAGTAAGATCCACCGTGATATTAGTAACATTTGCGAAGTTTTGTTTTAACGCCTTTATGTGGTTCTTCGCCCTTGTTACCTGGTTTGGAGCCTGGTGGATTGGCATTTCTACACATAAAGTACGTAGGCCTGTTTTCGCACATAAAGTTGAGGTGACTGCAGAATCTATTCCTCCACTTATTCCTAAAACAAAACCTTGCATGTTGGACTTTGTGGCATAATCTTTTAGCCAGTCAATGATATGATTCGTCACTTTTTCGGTCTGCATAATATTGGGTGGTTAAATTTGTAAATAATACCTTTGCACACAAATCTAATACTTATACGTAATTTATAAAAGGTACCGGCGTTAAACCCTTCACAATAACGATAGAATGATCAGGAAAATTTTATTCATATTAAGTATTACTGCCTTAATGTTTGCATGTGATTCTAAATCTGATGTCGAGAAGGAAGTAGAGAAAATTCAGGTGGATTTTGAAGTAACGAGGTTTGACAAACGTTTTGCAGATGCTACACGGGGAAACCTGGACACGTTAAAGGAAGAGTTTCCGTTTTTCTTTCCGCCGCAATATCATGACAGCGTTTGGGTAAATAAAATTTCAGATACCATACAGCAGGAAATAAACACTGAAGTTGCTGAAGCTTATCCCGAATTTTCTGAAGTGGAAGATGAGTTGCAGAGTCTTTTTCAGTACGTGAAATATTATTTTCCCACCTTCGAAGTGCCCGATGTCTATACTGTAACTTCTGAAGTAGACTATAAAAATAAAATTATTTATACAGGAAGTAAACTGCTTATTTCGCTGGATACCTACCTTGGTGAAGATCATCGGTTTTATCTCGGGCTTCAGGAATACTTGAAGAAGAATTTTGAAAAAAAACAAATAATTCCCGATGCGGCTACTGCAATAGCCCAGGAATATGTGCCTCGCCCAAAATCCCGTACATTTTTAGCTCATATGATTTATTATGGAAAGATTCTCTATCTCAAGGATCTTTGGATTCCTTTTAAATCTGATGCCGAAAAAATGGGATATACTGAAGAGGAGTTGGAGTGGGCAAGAAAGAACGAAGCGCAAACCTGGAGGTACTTTGTAGAAAAAGAGGTGCTCTTTGATACGAATTCTGAACTTTATACGCGTTTCCTATATCCTGCACCATTCTCGAAGTTTTATTTGTTGCTGGATAGTGAAACTCCGGACAGGCTCGGGCAATATATAGCATGGCAAATGCTGAGACAGTATATGGACAAAAATGATGTTAGCATTCAGGAAATGCTGGATGCCAGTGCTGAAGAAATATTTAATGATGCAAATTATAAACCAAAGAAATAATGGCTCAATTCAAGAAATCTGAGATAAATATAGAGGTAGTTACAGATGAAAACCACGTTCCGGAGGAACTTTACTGGACTGCAGAAGATGGGAATATCTACAAAGAAGAAGCAAAAGCTCTAATGCTTTCTGTATGGGATAGTAAGGCCCAGGAAACCCTAAGGATAGATCTTTGGACCAAAGACATGCCGGTAGATGAGATGAAGAAATTTTTTCACCAGACACTGGTGGCTATGAGTAACACTTTTAATCGCGCCACACAAGACGAAAAAATGACAGCAACAATGCAGGATTTTTGTGACTATTTTGCTGAAAAAATGAACCTGAAGAAGGAATAATTTCTGAAGCTTTCCTGGTGATGTCCAGGTCTGAAACCCTTATAAAAATGATCACCTGAAAAAATTGATTTTCATATATAATGCAGCTTCAGGCCCCGGAAACGGAGTGCTTGACAGCCTGCATAAAATTTTTAGTCCGGGTACTTATAGTTGCAGCCTTTGCAAGCTTACTTATGGAATTACAGGAGAAAAGAAATCCTGGAAACACTTCAGGAAATCTTCAGGTTTGGAAATGGAGTTTCTGCATGCTGATGAATTCAGAAAGCAGTACGCTTCAAAATTCGGATATAAATTTGATTATCCTATCGTTTTAACTGAAAGCGACGAAGGTTTACAGGTGTTAATTTCTACTGTAGAATTAAATAAGTTGAAAGATGATGTAGAATTAAAAGAATTGATTACTGCGAGAGCATAGGGTAGGAGAGTATTATTTTTTATAGTAAAAAAACAATCGTTATCTCAACTTTAGATTTTTGTTTATCTCTTCTATATAGTCCAGTATTTCCTCCTGGCCCATACCTGTATTTGCTGAGGTGACAAAATATTGTGGCATTTCCACCCATGTCTTTAGCATATCAGCTTCGTAATTCTCAAGTTTTAATTCGAGTTCTTTAGACTTAGTTTTATCTGCTTTTGTGAATATTATACAAAACGGAACCTGGTGTTCTCCCAGCCATTGCATAAATTCCATATCTATTTTCTGAGGACTATGCCTTGAGTCCACCAAAACAAACGCACAAATCATTTGTTCCCGTTTCTCAAAATATGCCGTTATAAACTTTTGAAAAGTGTTTTTTGTAGATTTTGAAACTTTGGCGTACCCATAACCTGGCAAATCTACCAGGTGCCAGTTATCATTAATAAGAAAGTGATTTATTAACTGCGTTTTGCCTGGAGTTGCAGAGGTTTTGGCCAAAGCTTTACGCCCGGTCAGCATATTGATTAGAGAAGATTTACCTACGTTACTTCTTCCTATAAACGCGTACTCCGGAAGCTTACTATCAGGGCATTTCGCAACGCTGCTGTTGCTTATCACAAATTCAGCATTCTTGATTTTCATCTTTAATCTCTATTTTTTTTCTAAACTGGTTGAGTTGCGGGGGTAAGAAAGTCTATGCCTAAAATTGCCTTTTTTCGAGCCAGGCATGTAGTAAGGCATTAAACTCTTCCGGGTGCTCCATCATAGCCGCATGCCCGCATTTATCAATCCAGTAAAGATCAGAATCCGGTAACAATCTGTCAAAATCTTCAGCTACCTCGGGAGGAGTGACATTGTCATTTTTCCCCCAGATGATACAGGTAGGGGTAAGCATTTTTGGTAAATCCTTAGCCATGTTGTGTCTAATGGCGCTTTTTGCAATAGCCAAAGTCTTTACCAGCTTATTCCTGTCGCTCACGGTTTCATAAACTTCATCCACAATTTCCTTTGTGGCCACTTCGGGATCGTAAAAAACATTCTGCGCCTTTTTTCTAATAAATTCATAATCTCCACGTCTCGGGTAACTTTCTCCCATTGCGTTTTCATAAAGACCAGAACTTCCTGTAATTACAAGGCCTTTTATAAGACTAGGGTAAAGTTTAGTGGCAACCAGGGCGATATGGCCGCCAAGAGAATTCCCTAACAGGATAACCTCTTCAAAA
This sequence comes from Autumnicola lenta, assembly GCF_031846515.1. Classification (NCBI taxonomy): domain Bacteria; kingdom Pseudomonadati; phylum Bacteroidota; class Flavobacteriia; order Flavobacteriales; family Flavobacteriaceae; genus Autumnicola; species Autumnicola lenta. Next base: position 116,883 of record NZ_JAVRHO010000006.1, on the reverse strand, counting down.
CCTTTAAATTCAATAAACTCTTTAAGGTATTTAGCAAAAGTTGCGACGCTGGTTTTAAGAAGAGACATTGAATATAAAGGCAATTCCGGAATTAAAACTTTATAACCTTTAGATGGAAAAAAATTCACGACACCATCAAAATTACTGAGGCCTCCCATAAGCCCATGTAAAATTACAATTGGTGTGCCTTCTCCCTCCTCTAAGTACGTAAACTTTCCTTCTTGCTTTAAGTGATTTTTCATTGATGCCCTTTGCGGTTAGCAATCGCAAATATAGCGATTTCAATACAAGTATAATCATTTTTGCCTAATAGCAAAGAGTTTTTGCTAAAGCTTAATACGATCTCTGGCTTTATATTTAAGAAGAATTTTTGGTTAATATTTCCCACTGCTATCAACCTTCTGAATTATAAGTAAATACAGCTATTCAGAAGTGTTTCAGTGAAATACGGTGGTAAAACTTATCAACAATGTGGTAAGAAGTGGTAAAAAGTGGTTTTTTTTTCGATATATTTGATCTATAAATTCAGGAGTGGTAAATTTAATTGGAACATATGAGTGCAAGGTAGATGCGAAAGGGCGGTTAATGGTTCCTTCAGCTCTAAAGAAGCAGCTTGCTCCTATGTTGCAAAATGGTTTTGTTTTAAAGCGCTCTGTTTTTCAGCCTTGTCTCGAGTTGTATCCTATGGAACAGTGGGATGAAATGATGCAGAAAATAAACAAGCTCAACCGCTTCAAGAAAAAGAACAACGACTTTATTCGTCGCTTCACTGCAGGTGTAAAAACTGTTGAGGTGGATACTAACGGAAGGTTATTAATCCCTAAAGATCTTATTGGTTTTGCAGGAATTGGGAAAGAAATAGTGCTTTCTTCTGCAATTAATATTATTGAAATATGGGATAAAGATAAATATGAAAATGCTATCGATGCCGCTTCAGATGATTTTGCAGATCTGGCGGAAGAGGTGATGGGAAACGATGATTTTGATGGAATATCATAAACCTGTATTACTGGAAGAAACCGTGCGTGGTCTGGATATAAAGCCAGATGGTGTTTACGTGGATGTGACCTTTGGCGGTGGAGGACATTCCAGAGAGATCCTGAAACAGCTGGGGCCGGAAGGTAAACTTTATGCTTTCGATCAAGATAAGGATGCTTTGCAGAATAAAATAGAGGATGAGCGTTTTACGCTAATTAATGAGAACTTCAGGTTTATCAAGAGGTTTTTACGTTTCTATGGTGTAAGGCAGGTAGATGGAATTCTTGGTGATTTCGGTGTTTCTTCTCATCAGTTTAATGAGGCCGAACGCGGATTTTCTACCCGGTTTGATGCAAAACTGGACATGAGGATGAACCAGGATAGCAAGCTTAGTGCTTACGAGGTGGTAAATGAATATGATGAGGAACAGCTTAAGAAAATGTTCTATGAGTATGCAGATTTGAAGAATGCTCCCAAACTGGCTCGTATGATCGTGACAGAGCGAAAGGAGATGCCGATTGAAAGCAGTGAACAGCTAAATGATTTATTAAAACCAAGCCTTTTTAAGGGGAAGGAGAATAAAATCCTGGCGCAGATTTATCAGGCGATCAGGATTGAAGTAAATCAGGAAATAGAAGCTTTAAGAGATTTTTTATTACAAACAGAGGAATTGCTTAAACCCGGAGGAAGACTGAGTTTGATTTCTTACCATTCTCTGGAAGATCGTTTAGTGAAAAGATATATAAGAAGCGGATTGTTTAAAGGTGAGCCGGAAAAAGATTTCTACGGAAACATTTCTGTTCCTTTCAAAAAAGTAAAAGGCTTAATAGTTCCTGGTAAAGAAGAGATAGCCAGAAATAACAGGGCCAGAAGTGCAAAACTTCGTATTGCTAAAAAGCTATAATCAGGGGCTTTTTCTCATGTCTTGAGTTATATAGATTAATATGAACAAGGGGTTGTATAACATATTAAAAGCGAATTTTCTTATAAGCAACGATGCTGTTAAGAACTGGCGCTTTATTGTTTTTTGTACGCTCCTGGCAATCGTAATGATTGCCAGCTCTCACAGTGCAGAACGTAAAGTTCATGAAATAGCAAGGCTTAATAACGAAGTTAGGGAATTGAGAAGTGAATTTGTAGACCGTAGATCTGCGCTTATGCGCATTAAAATGGAGTCAACAATCATCAATAAATTAAGCGGAACAGGAATTCAGCCTTCTGAAACTCCGCCATACAAGATAAAAGTAAACTTAAAAGAGTAGCGATTTCATGGCAACTACTGAAAAAAGCATATTAAACAGATTATATTTTATCGCAGGATGCCTGTTCATCTTCGCGTTTGCTGTTGCTTTTAAGTTAATGGATATTCAGTTCGTAGAAGGGGAGTATTATAAAGAACTGGCAGAGGACAGGACGTACAGGAATTTCAAAATTCCTGCCAACCGAGGGAATCTTTATGATTCCAACGGCAGCTTACTAGCAACTTCAGTTCCCAAATTTGATATCAGGTTTGATGCAGTTACTGTTTCAGATAAAGATTTTGAAAGTAATATAGGACCATTGTCCGAAAAACTTTCAGCAGCACTGGGAGGAAGTGCATCTAATTATTCACAGAAGATTAGAGCAGCAAGAGTTAATAAACAGCGCTATCTCCTAATCGCAAAAAACCTTGGGTACTCAGAGTATATTAAATTCCGAAACTTTCCCATGTTCAATTTGGGTGCTTATAAAGGCGGTTTAATTGTAGAACAAAGAACGGTCAGGGAGCATCCTCTTGGTAAAATGGGTGAGAGAACCGTTGGGTATGAAAGAAAAGATGCAGATGGTTATTTTACCCGGGTAGGTCTGGAAGGTGCTTTTGGGAATTACCTGAGAGGAACTGATGGGAGAAGGCTCAAACAAAAAATTGCAAAAGGCCAGTGGAAACCAATTAGTGATAACAACGAAGTGGAACCGCGGGATGGCTATGATGTAATTTCTACTATAGATGTTAATATTCAGGATATCGCCCACCATGCACTTTTAAAGCAACTCGAAGATTTTGAAGCTGAGCATGGAACTGTAGTGGTTATGGAAACTGCAACAGGGGAGATTAAAGCGATGTCTAATTTAGGTCGAACAAAAGAAGGCACTTATTTCGAAAAGAGGAATTATGCTGTTTATGAATCTCACGAGCCGGGGTCTACTTTTAAATTAATGGCAATGGTGGCTGCCCTGGAAGATAAGGTGGTAGATACTGCACAAATTGTGGACACAGAGAACGGAGTAGTTCGTTATTACGGTCGTGCTGTTAGGGATTCTCATCACGGTGGCTATGGAAAAATTTCGGCAGCAAAAGCCTTTGAACTTTCCTCAAACACAGCCTTTACTAAAATAATTACTGAAGGGTATAAAACAAACCCTTCCAAATTTGTGGACCGGCTTTATGACATGGGGCTTAATAAAAAAATAGGTCTTGATATAAATGGAGAAGGGCAGCCAAGAATCCCGCATCCGGATGATAAAAACTGGAATGGCCTTAGCCTTCCCTGGATGGCTTTTGGCTATGGCGTGTCTTTAACTCCTTTGCAAACACTTACTTTTTACAATGCTATTGCGAATGATGGTGAGATGGTAAAGCCACGATTTATTAAGGAAGTGAAAGAATGGGATAAAACCATTGTGAAGGTGGAAAAGGAAGTAATAAATCCTTCTATCTGTTCTCCGGAAACCGCCAGAAAAGTGCGGAAAATGATGGAAAATACAGTTAAACGTGGGACCGCGGCCAACATTTATACTCCAAATTTCTCCATGGCGGGAAAAACCGGAACCTGTCAGGTAGAATACTGGATTGAACCCGGTAGGTATATTGCCTCTTTTTCGGGATATTTCCCAGCTGAAGATCCAAAATACTCCTGTATTGTGGTGATTCATAAGCCTAACAAAAGAAAAGGCTACTATGGGAATATTGTTGCCGCGCCGGTTTTTAAAAGTATAGCTCAAAAAATTTATACAGATACTCCCATTATGGATGAGTTGCCTTCCCTGGAAGTGGAAAATGAAGATGTGGAAGCCGACTTTCAAAAGTATTACAGTAAAATTCAGAATGAAAAAATCCTAATGCCAGATGTTACGGGGATGCCTGCTATGGATGCCATTTCCTTACTGGAAAACCTTGGTTTTAAAGTGAATTTCAGAGGGCAGGGGAAAGTTAAAAGTCAGTCTGTGGCTGCGGGAATGGAGATTAGTCAGAATAAAGAATTGAACATAAAATTAGAATTAAGTTGATCATTTTAAAAGACATCCTATATCGTGTAAGAATGGAAGCCGTGGTTGGAAATACCGGGGTAACTGTTAATAATCTCCATTTCGATTCGAGGAAAGTGGAACTGAACGATGTTTTTATTGCAATTAGAGGTGCTCTTTCCGATGGTCACGATTATATTCAAAAAGCGATAGAAAAAGGGGCGTTGGTGGTTATCTGCGAGGCACTACCGCAGCATATCATTAACGGGGTCACTTATGTTCAGGTAGAAGATTCCAAAAAAGCGCTGGCTTACATGGCGTCTAATTATTACGGGAATCCTTCAGGAAAATTGAAATTGGTCGGTGTAACAGGTACCAATGGTAAAACAACAATAGCGACCCTGCTTTATAATCTTTTCACAAAAGCCGGATTTAAAGTCGGCTTGCTTTCCACCGTAAAAGTAATGGTGGCAGAAAGGCAATTTTCGGCCATAAGAACCACACCAGATTCTGTTACGATAAATTCTTATTTAAAGGAGATGAATGATGAGGGTGTGGAGTTTTGTTTTATGGAAGTAAGCTCGCACGGAATCGCACAACACAGAACAACTGCTCTGGAATTTGCAGGTGGTATTTTCACCAATCTTTCGCACGATCATTTAGATTATCATAAGGATTTTGCAGAATACCGTGATGTGAAGAAGCGGTTTTTTGACGAATTACCGGTCTCTTCTTTTGCGCTCACCAATGTAGATGATAAGAATGGTGAGGTGATGCTTCAGAATACAAAGGCAAAGAAATATACCTACGCTTTAAAATCTTATGCAGATTATCAGGCGCAAATTCTGGAAAATCAGTTTACCGGATTATTGCTGAAGGTGAACGAGCAGGAAGTTTGGTCCAGGTTAATAGGAACTTTTAATGCTTACAATGTGTTGGCAATTTATGCCACTGCCGAACTACTCGGATTAGAAACACTGGAAAGCCTGAAAATTATAAGTGAACTTAATTCTGTAAGCGGAAGATTTCAGTATGTAGTTTCCGATAATGAGCAAATTACAGCCATCGTTGATTATGCACATACTCCTGATGCTTTAAAAAATGTGCTGGAAACGATTAATGCGATTCGCACCAAAAATGAAGAGTTAATTACTGTTGTTGGCTGTGGTGGTGACAGGGATAAAACTAAAAGACCAAAGATGGGGCATATAGCTTCAGCTTTAAGCACCAAAGTAATTTTCACCAGTGATAATCCAAGAACTGAAGATCCTGAAAAAATTATTGAAGATGTAGAGGCTGGTGTGCAGCCTCAAAACTTTAAAAAAACAATGTCTATTACCAATAGGAAACAGGCGATTAAAACCGCATGCCAGTTGGCTGGGAAGAATGATATTATTTTAATCGCCGGAAAAGGGCATGAGACTTACCAGGAGGTAAACGGGGAGCGTCATGATTTTGATGATCTCCAGATCGTAAAAGAATTTTTAAAACAACAGAATAAGTAACTGAAGCTTTTTTCTTTTAAAAAGGAAAATCGGAAAGATAAAGGATGTTATACTATCTATTTGAATATTTAGGGTCAGAATATGAGTTGCCGGGAGCTCGGTTGTTTGGATATATCTCCTTCAGGTCGGCTATGGCCATTATTTTGTCTTTAGCGATTTCCACAATATATGGTAAAAAAATAATTACTTATTTGTTGGCAAAACAGGTGGGCGAAAGTGTTCGTGAACTTGGGCTTAAAGGTCAGAGTGAAAAGGCAGGAACCCCAACCATGGGTGGCTTAATTATCATTATTGCCACACTTATTCCGGTTTTGCTCTTTGCGAAACTGGATAATATATATGTGATTTTGCTAATTGTCACTACGCTTTGGATGGGAGCCATAGGTTTTCTGGACGATTATATAAAAATTTTTAAAAAGGATAAAGAAGGTCTTAAGGGCGTTTTTAAAGTTATTGGTCAGGTGGGATTGGGTTTAATTGTTGGCGGCACTATGTATTTCCATCCCGGCATTACCGTAAAGGAAGAGGCAAATTCTGTAGTGCCTAATCAGGAGTTAGTGGAAGTGGGGGGACTCAGAGAGATGGGCCCGGAACAAAAAACCACCACAACTACAATTCCTTTTGTAAAAAATAATGAATTTGACTATGCAAGTTTAATAACCTGGATCAATCCGGATTATTCTAAATATGCCTGGTTAATTTTTATTCCAATTGTGATCTTCATTGTAACCGCAGTTTCAAATGGAGCCAATCTTACCGATGGTGTAGATGGCCTCGCTGCAGGCTCTTCAGCAATTATAGTGCTTACGCTGGGGATTTTTGCATGGGTTTCTGGTAACATCATTTTCTCAGATTATCTCAACATTATGTATATCCCACGCTCTGGTGAAATGACGATCTATATCACCGCAATGGCGGGTGCTTTGGTCGGTTTTTTATGGTACAATACGTATCCCGCGCAGGTTTTTATGGGGGACACGGGTAGCCTCACCATTGGGGGGATAATTGCCGTTTTAGCCATAGCGACCAGAAAAGAGCTGCTTATCCCTATTCTCTGCGGAATTTTTCTCATGGAGAATTTATCTGTGGTAATGCAGGTAGGATGGTTTAAATACACAAAACAGAAATTTGGGCAAGGCCGCAGAATTTTTCTGATGTCACCCCTGCATCATCATTATCAGAAAAAAGGGCATCACGAAAGTAAAATTGTAGTGCGATTCTGGATCGTTGGGATTTTCCTGGCAATTGTAACTGTAGTTACCCTGAAGGTGAGATAATATGGAAAGAAAGAGCATTGCAATCCTGGGAGGAGGCGAAAGTGGCGTAGGGACGGCGATATTAGCCAAAAAGGAGGGCTTTGAAATTTTTGTTTCAGATAAGGGAAAGATAAAAGAAAAGTATAAGGAAGTTCTTGAACATCATGAAATTGAATGGGAGGAGAATATTCATTCTGAAGAAAGTATCCTGACAGCTTCAGTCGTAATGAAGAGTCCGGGAATTCCTGATAATGCTCCGCTGGTTTTAAAACTCAAGGGCAAAGGCGTTCCGGTAATTTCTGAAATTGAATTTGCTTCAGAATTTACTTCAGCAGAAGTAATTGGTATTACCGGAAGCAACGGAAAAACGACCACTACAAAATTTGTCCACCATATTCTTAAAGCCGGAAGTATTTCCGCAGGAATGGCGGGCAATGTAGGTGATAGTTTTGCTAAACAGGTTGCAGAGAATGACTTTGAGTGGTACGTATTGGAACTGAGTAGTTTTCAACTGGATGGAATCCTCAACTTCAGGCCGAAAATTGCCGTTTTAACGAACATAACTGCAGATCATTTAGACCGGTATGAGTACAGTCTGGATAAATATATAGAATCAAAATTCAGGATTACTAAAAATCAAACAGAATCAGATTACTTCATTTATGATGCAGATGATGAAAATATTATGAAGTGGCTCGAGAAAAACCAGATTAAAGCACAAAAGCTGCCTTTTTCATTAGAAAAAAAGTTTGAAAACGGTGCCTTTTTAGAAAATGACGAAATAATAGTAAAAATAAATAATACCCAATTTAATATGCCAACAACAGATCTTAGCCTTCAGGGCAAGCACAACACAAAAAATGCGATGGCGGCCGCTACGGTTGCACAACTTTTACGAATCAGGAAACAAACTATTCGGGAAAGTATGGAGAATTTTCAGGGAGTGGAACACCGCCTGGAAAAGGTGCTTAAGATCAACAATGTGATGTACATCAACGATTCTAAGGCTACTAACATCAATGCAACTTTCTATGCTTTGGAGAGTATGGAAACCGAGACGGTTTGGATTGTTGGGGGCGTAGACAAAGGGAATGTTTATAGCGATTTGTTGCCTTTGGTAAACGAAAAAGTAAAAGCAATTATTTGCCTTGGGGTGGACAATGCAAAAATTATGGCTGCGTTTGGAAACTGCGTAGATACCATTGTGGAAACGCAGTCTATGGGCGAAGCGATAAAAATTGCTTACAAAATTGCTGAAAAAAACGAAACAGTTTTGCTTTCCCCGGCATGTGCAAGTTTTGATCTTTTTGAGAATTATGAGGACAGAGGCCGCCAGTTTAAAGAAGCAGTAAGGAATTTATAAGGTGTTGACAAGCCCTCACAGGTTTTTAAAACCTGTGAGGGCTGAAACAAGAATTAAGTAACAAATGAGCAGTATTTTTTCAAATCTTAAAGGAGACAAGGTTATCTGGGCAACCGCGGGGCTGTTGGCAATATTTTCGTTCCTGCCGGTTTACAGCGCCAGTAGTAATCTTGCGTATCTTCATGGAGATGGAAGCACCTTCAATTATCTGGTGGTGCATTTCTTCCATCTGCTATTGGGATTTTGTTTGCTCTTTGCAGTACATCGCGTTCCGTACAATTATTTCCGCGGATTGTCGATTTTAATGCTGCCCGTCATTATTGTGCTGCTTATATATACGGTGGCACAAGGCACTTTTATTGGGGGTGCTTATGCCAGTAGGTGGATACAAATTCCTGTTTTAGGAGTTTCTTTCCAGTCATCTACTTTGGCTTCGGTAGTGCTTATGGTTTATGTAGCGAGGTATTTATCTAAAATAACCGAGAGAACGGTCACATTTAAGGAAACTATTTTACCCTTGTGGTTACCGGTGTTCCTCATTCTCGCACTCATTCTTCCGGCTAACTTTTCTACCGCGGCATTAATTTTTGCAATGACACTGGTTTTAATGTTCCTGGGTGGCTATCCTTTAAAATATCTTGGTGCGATTGTGGGGGTTGGAGCCGTATTTTTGGCAATTTTCATACTTACAGCAAAAGCCTTCCCCGGCGTACTGCCCAGCCGGGTGGACACTTGGGCGAGCAGGATAGAAAATTTTGCTAATGATGATGATACTGAAGCCGATTACCAAATTGAAAGGGCGAAAATTGCCATTGCAAGAGGTGGGGTCACCGGTACCGGAATAGGAAAATCTGTACAACGGAATTTCTTACCGCAGTCTTCTTCAGATTTTATTTATGCGATAATTGTGGAAGAAATGGGGTTGATTGGGGCTTTTGGTGTGATGCTGGCTTACCTCATGTTACTTTTTAGAATAGTGATCGTCGCCACAAAAGCGAATTCAACATTTGGAAAGCTGGTCGTAATGGGAGTGGGAATTCCAATAGTTTTCCAGGCACTGGTGAATATGGCGGTTGCGGTGGAATTATTTCCGGTTACGGGGCAAACACTGCCGCTTATAAGTAGCGGTGGAACGTCCATCTGGATGACCTGCATGGCGCTGGGAATTATTTTAAGTGTAAGTGCAAAAAGAGAAGAAATTAAAGAAGCGGAATCTCAGGAAACTGATGATGAAAATCCGTTAGATATTTTAAGTGAAGCGATCTAAAGTGAAAGAGAATTTACGTGTCATATTATCAGGAGGAGGCACCGGGGGGCATATTTACCCGGCCATCGCTATTGCAGATGAAATTCGCAGGCGTTATCCTGATTCCGAAGTTCTCTTTGTGGGCGCTAAAGATCGTATGGAAATGGAAAAAGTTCCGCAGGCGGGTTACGATATAGAGGGTTTGTGGATTAGCGGAATTGAGAGAAAAATTTCTTTGAAAAACCTGATGTTTCCATTTAAGCTAATGAGCAGCCTTAGCAAAAGCAGGAAAATAATCAGGAAATTCAAGCCAGATGTGGTGATAGGAACAGGCGGGTTTGCCAGTGGTCCTTTGCTACGTGTGGCGGTTTCTCAAAAAATTCCAACCTTGCTCCAGGAGCAGAATTCTTATCCCGGAATAACCAACAGGATTTTGTCAAAACAAGCCAATATGATTTGTGCGGCTTATGAAGAAGTAAAAAGATTCTTTCCTGCTGAAAAAACGGTAATCACGGGAAATCCTGTGAGGCTGGATCTTTTAAAAGTTACTGAAAAGAGAGAAGAAGCGCAGCGATTTTTTCATCTTGAAAGGAAAAAGAAAACCGTACTGGTAATTGGCGGAAGTTTAGGTGCTAGAAGAATAAACCAGTTAATAGAAACCTGGGCGCCAAAATTTGAAAAAGAGAACATTCAGCTTATTTGGCAAACTGGAAAATTATATTATGATGAATACCGGAAGCATAACAGCGACTTGGTGCAGACTTATGAGTTTTTGAACAGGATGGACTGGGCTTATGCGGCGGCAGATGTCATTATTTCCCGGGCTGGTGCAGGAAGCGTTTCAGAATTAAGTATTGTGGGGAAACCCGTGCTTTTTATTCCGTCGCCAAATGTTGCTGAAGATCATCAAACCAAAAATGCAATGGCGTTTACAAAAAATAATGCAGCGCTGACTTTAACCGAAGCTGAACTGGAAGGAAAATTTGAAGAAGCCTTTTTCGATTTGGTTAACTCGGAAGAAAAGCAGAAAGAATTAGGTGATAATATTAAAAAAATGGCGTTGCCAAATGCGACAGCCAATATTGTAGATGAGGTGGAAAAGCTGATAAATAAGTAACACAGACCTCACAGGTTTTTAAAACCTGTGAGGTCTACAAGAACTTATAAGGTCTAAGCCAGAAATCCTGCAAGGTTTTTAAACCTTGTAGGTATGAAGAAATAAAAAATAGAGAATAGGAAATAACGAAATTTGAACGATATAAATAACATACAAAACTTTTACTTTATCGGGATCGGTGGGATTGGGATGAGTGCCCTTGCGCGGTATTTTAACGCAAAAGGGAAGAACGTTTCCGGGTACGATAAAACTCCTAGTCCGCTTACAAAAAAGCTGGAGGAAGAAGGGATCGTGGTTATCTTTAAGGACGATATTGGGCAGATTCCGGATGCCATCATATCAGATAAAAATTCGCTAGTGGTTTATACTCCGGCGATTCCCACAGGCCACGAGCAGTTCAACTACTTTAAAGCCAATAATTATAACCTCAAAAAGCGCGCGGTGGTATTGGGAATGGTCACACAGAAGAAATTCACGCTTGCCGTTGCGGGTACGCATGGAAAAACGACTACAACAGCCATATTAGCGCATATTTTGAAGGAAACCGGCGCAAAAGTGACGGCTTTTCTGGGCGGAATTAGCGAAGATATCCAAAGTAACCTCATTATGCAGGGCGACGAGGTAATAGTTGCTGAAGCAGACGAATTCGACCGTTCATTTTTACAATTATCGCCAAATATTGCTGCAATTACCTCTATGGATGCAGATCACCTGGATATCTATGGCGAAAATGAGCAATTACAGGCCACCTTTAAAAAATTTGCTGCACTGATTCCTGCTAATGGCAGGTTATTTGTGCGGAATGGGCTGTCACTGGAAGGCGCAACAATTGGAATTGATGATAATGCCCATTTTTCAGCAATTAATATAAAAATAGAAAACGGAGCTTATAATTTTGATTTAAAAACTCCGAAAGAGACTATAAAAAATTTACAGTTTTATTTACCCGGCAAACACAATTTGCTAAATGCTATAACAGCCCTGGCCATGGCGATAGAATATGGTTCCCCCACGAATCAGCTTGCCGGGGCTCTATATAGTTTTAAAGGAGTAAAACGTAGATTTTCCTATAAAATTAAATCTGAAAATTTTGTTCTTATAGATGATTATGCACATCATCCTGCAGAAATTTCGGCGGTATATCAGGCTGTTCGGGAAATGCATGCAGGGAAAAAAGTTCTGGCGGTTTTTCAGCCACATTTATTTAGCAGAACAAAAGACTTTGTAGATGATTTTGCTGAAAGCCTCAGCAAATTCGATCAGGTGATGTTACTGGATATTTATCCGGCTCGGGAACTTCCGGTTAAAGGAGTTACTTCAGCATGGCTTCTGGACAAAATTGATAATCAGAATAAGGAACTTGTTCAGAAGGAAGATCTTTCAGAAAAAATAAAAGGTGCAAACGCTGAAGTGGTAGTTATGATGGGGGCAGGAGACATTGGAGAGGAAGTAGAAAAAGTAAAATTGGCGTTGCAATGAGAACTGTTTCAGGATATATAAAAGCAATTTTACTAATCGCTCTTGTCGTGTTCCTTTTCGGTTTTGCTGAAAAGAGGCAGAAATCGCGTAAAGTCAGTGAAGTAGCAGTGCGATTTACAGACGATGAAAATCTGTATGTGACTGAGGAAGCGGTTAATAAATTGTTAATACAAAATAAAGTGGCCGCTCTAAACATGGATAAAGAAACTTTAGATTTGAATAGGGTAGAAACACTCTTAAATAACCACGACATGATAGAAAACGCTGAAGTTTTTTTGACGCTGGATGGCAAACTTCAGGCAGAGATCAGGCAGCGTAAACCTATTGGAAGGGTTGTGGGGAATTCTTCTTTTTACCTGGACAAAAATGGAGAGTTAATGCCGCTTTCACCTTATTATTCAGCTCGTGTGCCATTGATGTTTGGCTTTGACGGGGGTAATGTGGCAGAGGCTTATTCGCTTTTGGATTATATAAAGAATGATGAATTTTTAACCCAACATATAACAGGAATTAACCGCCTGAGCACAGGAAAATTTGAACTGGAAATGAGAAAAATAGATTTCCTGGTGTATTTCGGTAAGGCAGAAAACATAGAATTAAAGTTCAACAATTTTAAAGCTTTTTACAAAAAGGCTCTTAAGGACGATAAGTTAAATACCTACAGAAAAGTGAACTTGCAATTTGGTAATCAGGTTGTTTGCACGAAAAAATAATTTATGGAACAGAAGGAGATAGCAGTAGGATTAGACATAGGGACTACCAAGATTGTAGCCATGATTGGGCGTAAAAACGAGTACGGCAAAGTGGAAATTGTCGGGATCGGGAAGTCCAAAAGTCTTGGTGTGCATCGTGGAGTGGTAAATAATATTACCCAAACGATCCAGTCTATCCAGCAGGCTATTCAGGAAGCTGAAGCAGATTCAGGATTAAAAATTGAAGATGTTGTGGTGGGGATTGCCGGGCAACATATAAGAAGTTTACAACACAGCGATTATATCACGAGGCCAAATCCAGATGAGGTTATAGACGCAGAGGATATTCATACCCTTTGCAACCAGGTTCATAAACTGGTAATGCTGCCGGGAGAGGAGATTATTCATGTGCTTCCGCAGGAATTTAAAGTAGATGGCCAGGCAGAAATTAAAGAACCTATCGGGATGTACGGTGGCCGCCTGGAAGCCAATTTTCACGTGGTGGTAGGCCAGGTTTCTTCCATTAGAAATATTGGAAGATGTGTAAAAAGCGCGGGCCTTGAACTTTCTGCAGTAACCCTGGAGCCATTGGCTTCAGCAAACGCTGTATTAAGTCAGGAAGAGAAAGAAGCCGGAGTGGCTTTAATCGATATAGGTGGCGGTACCACAGATTTGGCAATTTTCAAGGATGGGATCATCAGGCATACGGCTGTAATTCCTTTCGGCGGAAATGTGATTACTGAAGATATTAAAGAAGGCTGCTCGATCATTGAAAAGCAGGCAGAGCTGCTTAAGATCAAGTTTGGTTCTGCATGGCCGGGAGAAAATAAGGATAATGAAATTGTTTCTATTCCCGGATTACGCGGAAGGGAACCCAAGGAAATTACCCTTAAAAACCTTTCAAAAATTATCCATGCCAGAGTGGTGGAAATTATTGAACAGGTCTACCTGGAAATTAAAAATTACGGCCACGAGGAGCAGAAGAAAAAACTGATTGCCGGGATGGTATTAACAGGCGGTGGCGCACAGTTAAAACATCTTAAGCAGTTGGCAGAATATATTACCGGAATGGATACCAGGATTGGTTATCCAAACGAGCATCTTGCCGGTACCAACGATTCTGAAACCACTAGTCCGGTGTACGCAACCGCCGTTGGATTGGTAATGAACAGCCTGGAACACAGCAAAAGCCGTTTTCAGGAAGAGGTTGTTCTTAAAAAAGAAGATGACGCGCATGAAGTAGGGGAGGAAATCTCTGATGATCCTGAAGATGAATCTTTCTCGCAGGAAAGTTCAGATTCACAACGAAAAGAGCCCAGGAAAAGCATTTTTGACAAATGGGCAGAGAAGTTTAAAGATTTTTTAGATAACGCAGAGTAATACAACATACAACCAGTAAAATTGAATTTATGAGCAGTACAGAATTTGGAGACATTTCATTCGATTTACCGAAAAATCAATCAAACGTCATAAAAGTGATTGGCGTAGGAGGTGGTGGTAGCAATGCCATTAACCATATGTTTCAGTTAGGAATAAAAGGAGTAGATTTTGTGATCTGTAATACCGATGCGCAGGCGTTGGATAACAGTTCCGTTCCCAATAAAATCCAACTGGGGGTTAGCCTTACCGAAGGGCTTGGTGCAGGTGCAAATCCCAGTGTGGGTGAGCAGGCTGCAGTAGAGAGTTTTGACGAGATTAAGCAGATGCTCGATGTAAATACCAAGATGGTGTTTATCACTGCCGGGATGGGCGGTGGAACCGGTACAGGTGCCGCTCCCGTAATAGCCAAACAGGCTAAAGAAATGGGTATTTTAACAGTGGGTATATGTACCATTCCTTTTCAGTTTGAAGGAAAAATGCGAAATGAACAAGCTCAGCTGGGAGTAGAAAAATTGCGTTCTCATGTAGATTCACTTATCGTGATTAACAATAACAAGCTTCGCGAGGTATACGGAAACCTCGGTTTTAAAGCCGGTTTCTCCAAAGCCGACGAAGTTCTGGCAACAGCCTCCAGGGGTATTGCTGAAGTTATTACTCATCACTATACTCAGAATATTGACTTGCGCGATGCCAAGACTGTATTGAGCAATAGTGGTACTGCTATAATGGGTTCTGCAAGCGCATCTGGGGCCGACAGGGCGAACGATGCAATTCGTAAAGCCTTGGATTCTCCATTGTTGAATGACAATAAAATTACTGGTGCTCAAAACGTATTACTGCTAATTGTTTCTGGTGCCGAAGAAATTACCATAGACGAAATTGGTGAAATTAACGACCACATCCAGGCAGAAGCCGGTCATAGTGCAAACATTATTATGGGGGTTGGTGAAGATGATACTTTGGATGATGCTATTGCAGTAACAATTATCGCCACGGGTTTTAATGTAGAGCAGCAGGATGATATCGTAAATACCGAAACCAAGAAGATCATTCATACCTTAGAAGATGAGCAGAAGGCCGAACATGAATTAATGCCGAAAAAGGGTGGTTACTATTCTTCATCTCTTGAAGAAAATACAGCAGAAGAAACTGAAGAGGAGCCGAAGGAGAACAAAATTGTTCACACCCTGGATGATGCACTGGAAGAAGTAGATGAAGTAGGAAATATTTCTACTAAGAAAGATGATAATCTATACACACCACCTTCAGCAAGGAATATGGATGTGGATTATGAGGAAATTGATCCTGAAGAATTTATTATTAATGATACTTCTGAAGAAAGTAATTTTGAAGTGGAAGTTAATGAGCCGGAAGAGGCCAATGACGATCAGATCATGTTTACTTTTGATTTTCCTCTAAACGAAGAAAGTGAAAAAAAAGAGTCCACTTCGGTAAATCCGCAGAATAAAAAACAGGAAGAAAAACAGAAAGAAGAGGAAAACACTTCATACAAAGCCAGGAATATTGAGGTTAATGAGCCGGTAGAAATAATTCCGGTAACAGAAAATTCTGCGCAGGGGGTTAAGAGGTACAGTCTGGATGACTACATGGAATTTGAGCAAAAACTCGAAAATTCCAAACCTGCAAAAAAGGAAGAGCCAAAAGATGAAACTATCGCTTTTGAAAAGAAGACGGTAGCTCCGGCACCGGAAAAGAAACAGGGTTCTGGAGAGGAAGAAGATCCGTTTAACAGCCCAATTTCTGAAATGCTTATTGAACGTGCTGCAGAGCGACGGGCTAAAATGAAAGAGTTTAATTATAAATTCAGGAGTAATGCCGCTCAGATTGATGAGATAGAAAAGCAGCCAGCCTACAAAAGACAGGGTGTGGATCTGGACGACAGGAAGCCTGGAGAGAGCAAACTTTCAAGGACAAGCCTGGGAAAGGATGATAACGACGACTTGCAGTTTAGAAGAAATAATTCCTTTCTACATGATAATGTAGATTAATTAATAGAGACTGAATAAAAAAAGGTTCCGGAATTCCGGAACCTTTTTTTATTTCTAGAGAATTGTATAATCAATTAATTCCAGTAGATCATAAGATATTTGATCTTGGATTCGTCAGGTATTTGTGAAGCTCGTATCCTTGTATCGGTATCATACCTAAGATTAGACGGAAGTTCCTTTTTGTCTATGGTGATATAAGCATTTATATCATCAAGAAAAACAACGGCAGCATTAAGCGTATTCTCTATTCTCGAAATGTTGTAATTTTTGACAATATCTTTAAAAGTACTGTTGATGTTTAAACCTTCTTTGGTTTCATATCTGGCATCCATTATCCTTATATGGCCAATAGTGCTTGTAGAATCGAATTCCTGGAGGGGCTCGAGGTACATATATGGCTTACCGCCCTTTTCATAAATCCGTATCTCATTTGTAGCTCTAAATTGATCAATGCCACTCGTGCGTTTTATTATTGAATCCTCTGCGAAGATTGAATCCAATTGATTGATCCTGGTCTCTTTTTTAATTTTTCCCACCTGAGTTGGAGTGATCAGGTAAGGATTATCTTCATCGTTGTTGCAGGAAAACAGGAGAAGACTTAGTAGTAATAGTAAAAGGTTGTTTTTCATATTCCGGTCAGGTTATTTTATAAGCTTATTTAATACACCCATAACTCCTCTTATAAATGTTGCGCTGGTTAATACTTTAATAATAGCTCCTTCAGTAGTTGTATGTTTCCGTGAACTTGATTTTGTCACGGTTTTCCTTTCAGATTTTGCTTTCTCCTTTGCCTGCTCCTCTTCAGCTTCATTAATTTTTTCAGAAAGGATTTCATAAGCGCTCTCCCGGTCAATTTCCTTATTATATTTCTCAGCGAGTTTAGAATGGTCGATTATTTCATCCAGTTCCTGTCCCGTTAAAATATCCATCCTGCTCATCGGCGCTCTAAGCATGGTAGCTGCCAGCGGCCCGGGGCGTCCCTTTTCATCTAATGCCGAAACTAACGCTTCTCCTGTACCTAACGTAGTTATTTCGTTTTTTGTATCGTAAAATTCAGAAATCGGATAATTTTCTGCAGTTAATTTTATTGCTTTCCGGTCTTTGGCAGTAAAGGCTCGTAAAGCATGCTGAATTTTAAGCCCTAACTGTCCAAGTACTTCGGAAGGAACGTCTGTGGGGTTCTGCGTGACAAAATAAATTCCGACGCCTTTAGAGCGAATGAGTTTTATGATGCTTTCTATCTGGCTGAGAAGTGCTTTGGAAGCCTGGTCAAAAATAAGATGTGCTTCGTCTATAAACATGACCAGTTCTGGCTTTTCGCTGTCACCTTTTTCCGGAAAAGTAGTATAGATTTCAGCGAGCAGACTCAGCATAAAAGTGGAAAAAAGTGCAGGTTTATCCTGGATATCGGTAAGCCTGAAAATATTTACAAAGCCCTGTCCATTTTCATCTTTTCGGGTAAGATCTTTTACATCAAAAGAACGTTCGCCAAAAAAAAGCTCTGCTCCCTGCTGTTCAAGGCTCACAATCTTTCTAAGAATAGCTCCTGTAGATGCTGAAGAAATTCTGCCGTATTCTTTTTCTATCTCTTCACGACCTTCATCTGTGGCGTATTGCAATACCTTTTTTAAATCTTTAAGATCCAGAAGCGGAAGGTGATTATCATCACAGTATTTAAAGATAATAGCAATTATTCCCGCCTGGGTTGAGGTCACGTCGAGAATTCTGGAAAGCAAAACGGGGCCAAATTCACTCACGGTAGCTCTTAATCGTACTCCCTTTTGTTCAGAAATAGTTAAAAGCTCAACAGGGGCAGCTTTAGTTTTAAATGGAAATCCTATTTTCTCGTGTCTTTTATATAGAAAAGTTTCTCCATTAGAAGGTTTTGCAATTCCGCTCAGGTCACCTTTCACATCCATCAAAAGCACCGGAACTCCTTTTTCCGAAAGATTTTCGGCAAGAATTTGTAGCGTTTTAGATTTTCCCGTTCCCGTGGCACCGGCGATTAGTCCGTGCCGGTTCATCATTTTCAGCGGAACCTTTACAGCGGCTTCGGGAATAGTTTCTCCGTTATACATCACTGCACCTAAATAAATGTGAGGGCCTTTAGGCTGGTAGCCAGAGGAAATATGATCAATAAATTTTTGTCTTTTCTCCACTTTAAATATTTACAGATTAACGCACCGCTGCATTAAGTAAGCTAATGGTTCCTGCTTCAGCATTAATTTCTGCATCTATGCCGTTGGGAATGGTCACATTATCATCAATATGGCCAATCATGGCGCCACTAAAGGCAGGAATATTAAGAGGTTCAATATAAGAATTTATAACTTCTTCCAGTGTTAGCGAACCAAAACCACTGCCGCCGGGCTCACAATCGCTGCATTTGCCCAGTACAAATCCGCTAATTTCTTCCAGCACTCCGCCAAGTCGCAATTGCGACATCATACGATCTACGGCATAAATTTTCTCACCAATATCTTCAATATATAGAATCTTATCTTTCCAGTCCTTCGGAAAATATTCAGTTCCCATAATTCCGGTTAAGACTGAAAGATTACCGCCAAGAAGTTTTCCTCTGGCTTTTCCGGGACGAATGGTGCGAATGCGGTTTTCTGTTTGTGTAAGTTCGTCTCCTTTGTCTTGGGGGTTTTGAAGTGTAAGCTTTTCCTTCTCAAAAAGAAGTTTTTTAAAATGATTTGTGCTGAAGCTGTTCCAGGTAGAAACTGCTACCGGACCGTGGAAAGTGACGAGCCCGGTTTTCTGAAAAATCGCCAGATGTAATGCGGTGATATCACTGTAACCTATAAATATTTTCGGATTTTTCCTGATGAGATTGTAATTCAGTTTATCCAGAATCCTTGCCGAGCCGGAACCGCCTCTAAGGGCGATAATTGCCATTATTGACGGGTCGCCAAACATTTCGTTTAATTCGCCTGCCCGCTCTTCGTCTGTTCCTGCGAGATGTCCGTACCTGTTTTTGGCAAATTTCCCAAACTTCACCTTCAATCCCATGGCTTCAAACGATTCCCGGGCAATTTCATAAGGTTCAGATTCAAAAATGGCACTTGCCGGGCTTACAATACCTATTGTATCGCCTTCTTTTAATGCTTTAGGACGTATAATTTCTTCGGAAATGGAAAAATTCGTGCTAGTGCTGAAGGAACTCAGCGGAATTGCCATTCCTGCAGCTCCAATATTCTGAATAAATTTTCTTCTTTCCATTTTTGAAGGTTGAGACTTACCGAAATTAGGCATTTTACCGACTTTCCTGAAAATTTTTTCAATAATTGTCTTTTATGAACAGCAGTATTTGCTCAATTTTCTTTTTGAGGAGTTGATTGCTAACGGTGAAATTGCTGTTCATAAAACTGAAGATCAAAATATTACCATTATCGGTTTTCAGATATCCGCTTAAACTGTAATTATTGCTCATACTTCCAGATTTGGCAAAAATAAAAGGATATTCTGCTTTATAGTTGCTTTTCAAAGTTCCTGATTCACCGCCGGCGGGTAAAAGAGCAGATAATCGCTTCCATTCCACTTCATTCTGAATTTTTTCCAGCAGTTTTACAATTGTGCGTGGTGTAATGAGATTATATCGGGAAAGTCCGGAGCCATCTACCCATATTGGCTCATCGGGAAGGCTTTTGAGAAGTTTTTTCTTTATAAATTCTATTGCAATGTCAGATTTTAGAGTGTCTGCAATACTTTCTGAAGCTAAAAGCAGGATTTGTTCAGCAATGAGATTGTCACTTTCCTGCAACATCTTTTTGTAAAGCGTATCTGTGGCAATTCCGTAATAGGAGGACGATAATTGCCATTTTTGAGGCAGAACTTTAATTGGATGAATTTCGCGCTGCAAAGTGTCGCTGAGAAGTTTCAGAAATAATTCTTCGGAATAAATAAAAGGAACGTTTGCTTCAAAATTCTCTTCGTTTTCTTTCGGAATGTAAGTAAAATGATTGGAATTTAATTTCCGGTGTATTCCTGTATAATTTTTCAGTGAATTTTCTTCAGGAGTGATTAGATTTTCAAATACTGAAGGTTTGGTGCGCGGAAGAGGATTATTTTCTTTAAAAATTACCTTCAGTTTATTCCCATAAATAGGAAAAGCAGCTCTTTCCGCAGAAAAAGCGTAATTATAATCATCCCACGCCCAACCGGGGCCAAAGGCTTTTTCAGTATAAGAAGGCTTCAGATAAAATAACTGTTCATTGCGGCTTTTCAGAAATTCCAGCAGTCCGGAATCTGGCAAATCAGGATTCAGAAGAGAAGGATCGCCGGTAGCTTTAAAAATCAGGCTGTCATTCTTAATAGCATACCGCATGGACGGAATAGAATCTTCCAGAGTCTGGAGTCCGGCGTAAAAAGTAAGTAATTTGATGTTGGACGCCGGAGTAAAATATTTATCCGAATTATGTTTGAAAATTGTCTTTTTCGTAGTAGGATCATAAAGAACAAAACCTGTAAAACCTGTGCTGAAATTTCCAGTTTGGTTGATCTGCTTACTTAAGTTTTGGTTTAAATTTTTTGTAGCGCTACAGCCACTTAAAAGCAGGAGTAGCAGAAAAACTAGTAGAAACGTAGAAGATTTATAGTAAAAATTAGAAGTCGTCAAAAATTCAGGATTTCCGGTTAGAATGATGTGAATTTACTTTAAATATGTGCAATTCCGCGGAAATTTTTTGTCGGTTTGAAAGAAAAAGGATTTTAAACCTATAAACTAACAGTTTCCGTATCTTTGCACGCTATGATTACAAAAGAAACACAGGCGTTGGTAGATGAAGGTATAATGCTTCCTTTAATGGAGGATTTTTATACGATACAGGGGGAAGGTTTTTTTAAGGGTACTGCGGCGTATTTTATCAGGATTGGGGGCTGTGATGTAGGCTGTCACTGGTGTGACGTAAAGGAGAGTTGGGATGCCGGAGTGCACCCACCTACGCATATTGGTGAAATGGTGGAAAAGGCAGCTGCAAGTAGTGATACCGTGGTTATCACGGGAGGAGAACCGCTTACGTGGGATATGACGCTTTTAACTAAAAGTCTTAGAGATAAAGGCTGTAAAACGCACATCGAAACTTCCGGAGCTTACAAGTTAACCGGGGAGTGGGACTGGGTTTGTCTCTCTCCAAAGAAAATAAAGTTGCCTACGGAAGAAGTTTATGCTGCCGCCAATGAGCTTAAGGTCATTGTTTTCAATAAGCACGATTTAAAATTTGCGGAAGAGCAGGCAGCTAAAGTTGGTGAAAATTGTATTCTTTACCTGCAGCCGGAGTGGAGCAACAGGGAAAAAATGATTCCGCTTATCGTAGATTATGTAATGAAAAATCCAAAGTGGAAGGTTTCATTGCAAACGCATAAATACCTCAATATTCCATAAAAAAAGCGCCTCCAGGGCGCTTTTCTAATTTTTAAAAGATGTTTTTTCTACATTGTTGGTTCAAAAGGAACTTTTACATAGCTGTCATCCCATCCTATCAGAAGGTCGGCACCATTACCAGATTCCTGAAATGCCATGGATAAAGCCTCAATATCGTTTGGAGCTTTTCTTACGGGTACATTGATCCTTACAAGATCTTGTTCGCTTGAATATTCGTAAGCACCCCACGTAAGAGTTTTTCTGTTAAGGATTACAGTCCATTCGTTTTCATTTGGAATAGTATAAAGCGTATACGTTCCCTGCGGAATTTTTTCGCCGGCAACTTGCATATCCTTGTAAAGGGTTAACTCTGTTGCCTCGTTGGCTCCGGTTCGCCATACTTCTCCATAAGGTACCAGCTTTCCAAACACTTCCCGATCCCTTCTTTGTGGGCGGCTATATATTACCCTTGCTACAGGTTCCTCGTTTGTGTCCCGGTAAAGGGCAAGATCCATTGGGCTGGAGTCCATTTTCGAAAAATTAGGAGCGCTCATATTGTCTTCCTGCGCATTTAAATTTCCGAATGTAAGTGTTAGTCCGAATATTGCTATCAATATTTTTTTCATTGCTTGTTTTAATTTTACTGTTAACTATTTCTATATTTTCTCTAAAGATACTCTAGCCGTGGCGTCTTTTATGTTAAAAATATATTTAGATGCTGTTAAAATACTGAATTTTTACATCTGTAATCTTTTATAAGTAATACTCGTGCACGAACTATCTTTTAGGTGCGAATATTTAATTTGAAATTTTCAGATGAAACCAATTAGTAAATGAGGTTTTAAAAAGTGTAAGCTTCGGCTCATATTTGTTTGAAATTAATAACGAAAATGTCATGTGTGGAATTTTAGCAGTAATCGGAGATCGATTAAGTAAAGAGAAAGTAAGCAGCCTGTCTAAGAGGATGTCTCACCGCGGGCCGGACGAAAGTGATGTTCATATAACCGAAGAAGGTTATGTACTAAGTCACGAAAGACTTTCTATTGTAGATTTAGAAACAGGAAAACAGCCAATCCAGGGTACATCAACTGCCTGGATGATACATAATGGTGAAATATATAATCACGAAGCTCTTAGGGAAAATGAATTAAAGCATCATAAATTCCGTACTACAGGGGATTCTGAAGTGATTGTTCATTTATACGAAGAATATGGTTATGATTTTTTAGATAAGCTGGACGGAGATTTTTCTTTCGTTGTTGTGGATGGTAAAGACTTTATTGCTGCCCGTGATCCTATTGGGGTGAAACCACTTTATTACGGAACAGATGATGATGGAGCTATCTGGTTTGCAAGTGAAATGAAAGCATTAGCTGATGACTGTTCAAACTTTGCAGCATTTCCTCCTGGACATTACTACACTCCCGAAACAGGTTTTGTAGAATATTACACTCCGGACTGGTATGATTATAAAAAAGGCAAAGAAAAGCTGGATCTTGCAAAATTGAGGGAAAGCCTTATCGCGGCTACAAAAAAACGGTTAATGGCAGATGTACCATTAGGAGTATTGTTGAGTGGTGGTCTTGATTCTTCTTTAACATCTTCTATTGCGGCGAGGTTGCTTGAAGGAACAGGTAAAAAATTGCATTCTTTTTCTATAGGTCTGGATGAAACGGCTCCTGATTTAATAGCTGCCAGGAAAGTTGCTGAATTTTTAGGAACAGAACATACAGAGCTATACTTTACTGTTGAAGAAGGAATAGAAATCCTTAAAAAGCTTGTATGGCACCTGGAAACTTACGATGTCACTTCTATCAGAGCGAGTACACCCATGTATTTTCTTTCGAAAGGAATAAAAGATAAAGGGGTGAAAGTGGTACTTTCTGGCGAGGGTGCAGACGAAATATTTGGAGGATACCTGTACTTTAAAAATGCTCCTTCTCCTGAAGAGTTTCAGAAAGAAACAATTAGAAGGGTGCAAAGACTTGCTACTGCAGATTGTTTAAGAGCAGATAAATCTACAATGGCTCATGGCCTGGAAGCGCGTGTTCCATTTCTGGATAAGCAGTTCCTTAAAACAGCTATAGAAACCGAGCCAAAAGAGAAAATGCCAAGCACATATGATGGTGTTGAAAAGTACATTCTTCGTAAAGCTTTTGATACTCCGGAGCGGCCTTTCCTTCCTGATGAGGTTTTATGGAGACAAAAAGAGCAATTTAGCGATGGTGTGGGTTATAACTGGATAGATGAACTTATAGCATATGCAGCTGCGCGTGTAACTGATGAGCAAATGGCAGAAGCAGCAAAAAGGTTCCCTCACAATACCCCTGCGACAAAAGAAGCTTACTTCTACAGAGAGATCTTCCATAGTCATTTCCCACAGGAAAGTGCAGCTAAAACAGTGAAGAGATGGGTTCCTAAGTGGCAGGCAGATTTGGATCCAAGTGGAAGAGCAAATACTTCACACGTAGCTTCTACTGCTAAGAAGCAACTGGATGAATTAGCCAAAGTCTAGAGAAAAAATTTTCGTGTGGTTTGTTTAACCCGTAGCGCCCGGTTTTTTGATCGGTTCTGCTATGGGTTTTCCACATTAATTGTTAATAACTTAAAGGCTTTAAAGTTCGCTCTCACAGTGTAAAAGCATGGGTTTTGCTATATTTGTTCGTTACCAAAAATACACGAATTTAATTTACACATTACATGAGCGAAGAAGCCAAGAAAAAACTTTACTCGGCAGATAGTATACAGGCCCTCGAGGGGATGGAGCATGTTCGTATGCGGCCTTCTATGTATATCGGGGATACCGGAGTAAGAGGTCTCCATCATTTGGTTTATGAAGTAGTAGATAACTCTATTGATGAAGCAATGGCGGGCCATTGCGATACAATAAAAGTTACTATAAATGAAGATGGTTCTGTCACCACAGAAGATAATGGTAGGGGTATACCTATTGATCTTCATAAAAAAGAAGGTGTCTCTGCTCTTGAGGTGGTGATGACCAAAATCGGTGCCGGAGGGAAATTTGATAAGGACTCCTATAAAGTTTCCGGTGGTTTGCATGGGGTAGGGGTGAGTTGTGTGAATGCATTATCCTCTGCGCTTAAAGCTACTGTATATCGTGACGGCCAAATATGGGAGCAGGAGTACGAGCTGGGTAAACCACTTTATCCTGTTAAACCAGTGGGAGAAACGGAACTTTCCGGGACTGTGGTTACTTTTAAGCCAGATCCCAGTATTTTTCAGCAAACTGTAGATTATAGTTACGATACACTTTCCAGCAGAATGCGTGAATTGTCCTTTTTGAACAAAGGACTTACCATAAGTCTTACCGACAGGAGGCAAAAAGATAAAGAAGGAAATTTTGTTTCTGAAACTTTTCATTCTGAAGAAGGACTGAAGGAGTTTATAAAATTTTTAGACGGTAACCGTGAGCCTATTATAGGTCACGTTATTTCCATGGAAGGGGAAAAGAATGATATTCCTGTAGAAGTGGCCATGGTCTACAATACCTCTTTTAATGAAAATCTACATTCTTACGTAAACAATATTAATACCCATGAAGGTGGTACGCACCTTTCAGGATTCCGAAGGGGTTTAACAACTACCTTAAAGAAGTACGCAGATGCTTCAGGATTACTCGACAAACTGAAATTCGAAATCACAGGAGATGACTTCCGTGAAGGTTTAACAGCAATAATTTCGGTTAAGGTTGGAGAGCCTCAGTTTGAAGGTCAGACAAAGACCAAGTTAGGTAATCGTGAAGTTACATCAGCTGTTTCTCAGGCGGTGTCCGAGATGCTTGACATTTATCTGGAAGAGAATCCCAATGATGCAAAAACTATTGTTCAGAAGGTAATTCTTGCAGCACAAGCCAGGAATGCAGCCAAGAAGGCTCGTGAGATGGTGCAGCGTAAAACTGCAATGAGTATTGGTGGATTGCCCGGGAAATTATCAGATTGTTCTGAACAGGATCCTGCACAATGTGAGGTTTTTCTTGTAGAGGGAGATTCTGCAGGAGGTACAGCAAAGCAAGGTAGGGACAGGAAATTCCAGGCTATTCTTCCTTTGAGAGGTAAAATTCTTAATGTGGAGAAAGCGATGACCCACCGCGTTTTCGATAACGAAGAGATTAAAAATATCTACACGGCTCTTGGTGTTACTATTGGAACAGAAGAAGATAGTAAAGCTTTGAATTTGTCAAAGTTAAGGTACCATAAAGTTGTGATTATGTGTGATGCCGATGTGGATGGAAGCCATATTGAAACGTTGATCCTGACTTTTTTCTATAGATATATGAAGGAGTTAATTGAAGGTGGGCACATTTACATCGCAACACCACCCTTATATCTCGTCAAGAAAGCTTCAAAAAAGCGCTATGCCTGGTCAGAAAAGGAGCGTGATGAAATTGCAGAGAGTTACAGCGGAGGTGTGCAAATCCAAAGATATAAAGGTCTTGGAGAAATGAACGCTGAGCAGCTATGGGATACTACAATGGATCCTGAACGTAGAAAATTGAGACAGGTGACTATTGATAATAGTGGAGAGGCAGATAGAATTTTCTCAATGCTTATGGGAGATGAGGTTCCGCCTCGAAGAGAGTTTATAGAAAAGAATGCGAAGTATGCTAATATCGACGCATAAATTGTATTAAATAAATGATAAACAGGCCGGCAGATTTGCAGGCCTGTTTTTTTTTGTGAAACCTTGCGCAAAATATTTACTATTTTTACACCCCAATAAAATTGAATTTCACCTATGGAAAACTTAAAAAATAGCATTCTATATCTTGCGGCATTGCTGCTGGGTATTTCAGCCTCGGCCCAGGAGGATTTAGTGAGTGATTTGAAAAATATGGCTGATGACTTTGCCCGACCTGCAGCAACCAGTATAGCCTATCAGGCAAATGGAGGATGGTTTTCTTCTGCACAAACTTTAGGAGTTTGGAAATTCGAAGTTTCTTTGCATGCCAATGCTTTAATTGTACCCGAAAGTAGAAAATCGTTTACCATAAGTAATTTGGGTTCCCTCAATATTCAGGGAGGGGGGCGTAGTGCGATAATTCCTACCGCTTTTGGTTCTTCTTCTGACGTTTATTTTGAAGGAGAAGTAGCGGGGCAGGAGTTCGACTTTCAGGCTATAGAGGGAGTAGATCAAAGTGTTGTGGCGCATCCTTTTGCGCAGGTCACCGTCGGTCTTCCTTATGAAACAGAACTTGCTGTCAGGGCAATGCCAAAATTAACCGTTAATGATGTGCAGGTAAGCCAGTATGGCGCCGGAATTAAACATAACTTTAGCCAATATCTCAGGTATAACAAGCCAGAAGACTTTCAGTTTTCTGCCTTTGTTGCCTATAGTATTTTTGACGTCGCCTATGCTTTTGAGCCTGTTGATCTGGCTGATTTCGCCCAATTAGATGCTATAGATGTGGATGCAAATGTGTGGACTGCAGAATTGCTCGGATCAAAACGATATGAAAACTTTGAAATATTTGGAGCTCTTGGAGTAGCTAGTTCAGATTTTTCTTATATGATGCAAGGGAGTAACTTTGGACTAAACGTTATAAATGAAGCATTGGAAGACTTAGGAGATTCCGAAGCGCAATTTAAGGGAGATATTGGTTTTAATATTTACTTTAATCAGTTTAAGGTTAGTACAATGGCTACGGCCGGAAAATTCTTTAATCTTAATGTTGGCCTTCATTTCAGGATATAAGAAGACGTACTTTAACCCCTTGTTACTATAAAATCATTAACATAATTCATATTTTTGTTTTAATTATAAACCGAATAAATATTTAAGTATGAAAGTTACTATAGTAGGAGCAGGTGCTGTTGGTGCCAGCTGTGCGGAATATGTTGCAATTAAGGATTTTGCTTCAGAAGTTGTTTTACTGGATATTAAAGAGGGGGTTGCAGAAGGAAAGGCTATGGACCTTATGCAGACTGCTACTTTAAACAGCTTTGACACCAAAATCACTGGAAGTACGAACGATTATTCAAAGACAGCAGGTAGTGATATTGCTGTTATTACCAGTGGTATTCCACGTAAACCAGGGATGACCAGGGAGGAATTAATCGGTATAAATGCTGGAATTGTTAAAGAAGTTTCTTCTAAACTTATCGAGCAATCTCCGGATGTGATTCTTATAGTAGTGAGTAATCCTATGGATACAATGACATATCTTGTACATAAAACTACCAACCTTCCGAAAAACAGAATTATCGGAATGGGAGGAGCTTTGGATAGTGCAAGATTCAAATATAGATTAAGTGAAGCTTTGGAATGTCCACCGTCTGACGTGGATGGAATGGTGATTGGTGGACATAGTGATACTGGTATGGTACCCCTTACCAGACTGGCTACCAGAAATAGTGTGCCGGTAACTGCATTTTTATCTGAAGATCGCCTGAACCAGGTTGCTGAAGATACTAAAGTAGGAGGTGCAACTTTAACGAAATTGCTGGGTACAAGCGCATGGTACGCTCCCGGGGCTGCAGTGTCTGGTTTGGTACAGGCAATTGCCTGCGATCAAAAGAAGATGTTCCCTTGTTCTGCTTTGCTTGAGGGTGAATATGGACTTAATGACCTCTGTATAGGTGTTCCTGCTATTCTTGGAAAAAACGGATTAGAAGAAATAGTAGAAATTGAACTTGACGAGGCAGAAAAGAACAAAATTAAAGAAAGCGCCGAAGGTGTAAAGAAAACCAACGGACTGCTGGAGGTTTAAGAGAAACTACAGAAGAATAGCATAAGCAGGAAAGGCCACTAACTAGTGGTCTTTCTTATGTTTAAAAGTTAAAATATTCAAAAAAAAAATATTGGGATTTCATTTCTGAAAGCCTATATTTGTCCGTTTTTAAAATAGACCTATTTAATTATAATTTAAGGAATAATGCAGAATAAGGGACTTATCAAAGTTTTTGCAATTTTATTTGGACTGGTATGTCTATACCAGTTGTCGTTTACCTTTATAAGCAATAAAGTTGAAAACGATGCTGAAGATTATGCAGAACGAAGAGTTAGTGAAGAAGTAGAGGATTACTCTGAGTTAAGAGATGCTGAGGAGCAGAGATATCTTGATTCTATTGGAAATGAAGAAATTATTGCAGGGATTACCTATAATAGTGCAAAGGAAAAAGAATTAAATAAAGGTCTCGACCTTAAGGGTGGGATTAACGTTATTCTTCAGATTTCTGTTAGAGATATTCTGAAAGGTCTGACAGAGAATACAAACGATCCATCATTTAATCAGGCTATAAGCCGGGCCGACGAAGCTCAGGCAGATAGTCAGGAAGATTATATAGATCTCTTTTTTGAAGAATTTAACTCCATTCCAGATGCGCGTTTAGCTTCTCCGGACGTTTTCTTTAATAAAGCTCTTAGTGATGAAATTAATCCTGACATGTCCAATGATGAGGTAGAGGAAATCATTAGACGTAGAGTTGATGAGTCTATTACTTCGGCTTTTGAAGTGCTTCGTAAACGTATTGATAAATTTGGAGTTACCCAGCCAAACATTCAGAGGTTAGGAAATTCCGGAAGAATACTTGTTGAGTTGCCGGGAGCCAAAGATGTAAACAGGGTTAAAAATCTTTTACAGAGTACAGCCCAACTGGAGTTCTGGCATGTCTACAAAAATACAGAACTGGGGAATTTTCTTTTTGAAGCAAACAATGTTCTGGCCGATATTGTGGATAATGAACAGGAGGCTGCTCAAACTACAGATACTATTGCTACAGATACAACAACTGCCGCAGATGAAGATATTAGTGAACTTCTTGCAGATGCTGAAGATACTACAGAAGTAGCCACCGGAAACAATCCTTTATTTGAACTTATAAAATCACCAGGTTTCCAGGGAAGCCCGGTACTTGCCACATTTGCAGTCGCCGATACGGCAAAGGTTAATGATTATTTGAGCAGACCACGAGTACGATCTTTATTGCCCGCCGAGCACCGATACGCAAAATTTGTTTGGGGTGTGCCGGACGAAGAAACAGGTACTGTAGGTCTTTATGCTTTAAAGGGTAACCGTAATATGGAGCCTCCTTTGAGTGGTAGTGTAATTACAGATGCACAGCAAACTTACGGCCAGTTAGGTAATGTGGCTGTTTCTATGCAAATGGACGGTACAGGAGCTAAGATCTGGGAGGAAATGACTGGTCAGGCTTCAAATCAGCAAAGTAATATTGCTATCGTACTGGATAACATTGTCTATTCTGCTCCTGGTGTTTCTACCGGACCTATTTCGGGAGGTAGAAGTGAAATTTCAGGAGATTTTTCAATTACTGAAGGTCAGGATTTAGCAAACGTTTTACGTGCCGGTAAACTTCCCGCTTCAGCAGAAATTATTCAGAGTGAAATAGTAGGACCGTCATTAGGTCAGGAGGCCATTAACAGTGGAGTACTCTCTTTTGCTATAGCACTTATTTTTGTTCTTATATGGATGGTGTTCTACTATGGTAAGGCAGGTATATTTGCAGATGTCGCCTTAGTGGTAAACATCTTGTTTATTTTTGGAATTCTTGCGGGTCTGGGAGCCGTACTTACTTTACCTGGAATTGCAGGTATTGTGTTGACAATAGGTATGTCGGTAGATGCTAACGTACTTATCTTTGAAAGGATTAAAGAAGAACTTGCTAAAGGTAAATCACAGGTAGATGCTATTCGGGATGGTTTTAGCAATGCTCTTTCTTCAATTCTCGATGCGAACATAACTACAGGTTTAACCGGTTTTATATTATTAATATTAGGTACAGGGCCAATTAAAGGTTTTGCTACCACGTTATTAATTGGTATTGCAACTTCTCTTTTTACTGCAATCTTTATCACCAGGCTGTTCATTGACGGATATGGGAAAAATGGAAAATCCCTGTCGTTCTCAACTGGAGCTACTAAGAAGTTGTTCACGAATATGAACATAGACTTCCTGGGGAAAAAGAAAATCGCTTATGTAGCTTCTGCTATATTTGTTATTATTAGCATCGGATCTTTATTTGTACAGGGACTTAATCAGGGTGTTGATTTTGTAGGAGGGAGAACATATACTGTAAGGTTTGATCAGGATGTTAATCCTACTGAAGTGGAACAGGATCTTGTTGCTGTCTTTGGAAGTGCTGAAGCAAAAACATTTGGTCCAAATAATCAGCTTAAAATTACCACAAACTACCGTGTAGATGATGAAGGAGCACAAGTAGATGAAGAAATTCAGCAAAATCTATATGAAGCTTTACAAGGTTACCTGCCAACAGATCTGTCATATGACGATTTTACCGCTGGTTCTGGAGGTAGATCCCTTGGAATTATGCAGTCTATGAAGGTTGGACCTACTATTGCAGATGATATTAAGAATGCGTCATTCTGGGCAGTTTTGGGCTCACTGATTGTTGTTTTCCTGTATATTTTGTTGCGATTTAGAAAATGGCAGTTTAGCCTTGGTGCGGTAGCCGCTGTATTCCATGATGTTCTAATTGTTCTGGGTATTTTCTCCCTGCTTTATAAAGTGATGCCTTTTAGCATGGAAATTAACCAGGCTTTTATTGCTGCAATTCTTACTGTAATTGGATATTCCCTGAATGATACAGTGGTAGTGTTCGATAGGATTAGGGAATTCGTAAATGAGCATTCCAGCTGGCCATTAGGTAAAACAATTAATAGTGCCCTTAATAGTACACTAAGCCGAACTTTAAACACCTCGCTTACTACTTTAATCGTGTTGCTTGCAATCTTCATCTTTGGAGGAGAAAGCATCAGAGGATTTATGTTTGCGCTTATAGTAGGTGTAATTGTAGGTACATATTCTTCTATTTTTATTGCTACACCAATCATGTTCGATAGTGTAACAGATAAATCTAAAATTGAGAAGAAAAAGAAGAATGAAGAAGAACCAGAGAAAGCAGGTACAACTACTACAGCTTAATTCTTCTGAATTATAATACTGAAAGAAAGGCTCTCCACAAGGGGAGCCTTTTTTATTATTCCTTCTTTGGTGCCTCCGGGGCGATAATTGGCATTTTAAAGCCTCTCTTTGTTGACAATATTTCGAAGCTAAGGAGGTGGAAAGTTATTGCCAATTTTTTTTATAGGTTTAAATGTCTCTAAGGGCGATAATTGACGTTTTCTGGCAGTACTTCTTGAAGTTTTATCCGAACTTATTCTGAAGGAGATATTTTCCTCTTGCTTTATCTAGTTCCGAAGAATTCTAAGGCCGAAAATTGGCATTTTTCTGACAGTACTTTTTGAAGTCTTATCCGAACTTATTCCGAAGGAGATATTTTCCTCTTGCTTTATCCAATTCTGAAGAATGCTAAGACCGATAATTGGCATTTTTAGGCAGTACTTTTTGAAGTCTTATCCGAACTTTTTCTGAAGGTGATATTTCCCTCTATCTTTACCTGATTCCAAGTAATTCTAGGGCTTATAATTGCCTTTTTCAGCCAGTACTTCTTGAGGTTTTATCCGAACTTATTCTGAAGGTGATATTTACCTCTTGCTTTATCGACTCCGAACAATTTAAAGGCCGATAATTGGCATTTTCAGGCATGCTTTAAACAGCCTGGATGGGTGGTAACGCTTATCGGAATGGCTTGTTATTCCTCTATTGTGACTACAGAAAATGTATCACCTTCTTCAATATTCCAGTTCTCCACAAGGCCGGCATTGAGCTCGAGAATGAACTGAGCGGCTTCTCCCGATCGCAGATGATCTTCATTTAGAGGTTGCGCATTCTCTTGGAAACTTACCGCGGTACTGTCGCTGTTGTAAAAGATAAGATCTAAGGGGAAATAAGTGTTCTTCATATAAAAACTACGGGGAGACTGGGTATCGTAAACAAAAAGCATTCCCTGGTTTTCTTCCATACTCTCCCGGTACATGAGACCTGTTTCCCTTTCATAGTCATTATCGGCAATTTCAATATCGATTTTCTGAATTGTGTCGCCCTCAGGCTTAATCAGGTATAATTCCGCTTCTTTGGTAAAAACAATAGGTTCTGTTTCTATACTTTCAGGTTCTTCAGATTCACTTTTACACCCGGTACATAATATTCCGAAGAAGAAAAGAATCACAAAACTATTTCTGCCAATCATAGCATACGTTTCTTAGTGGATCTGAACATGAAATAAAATCCAGCCAATATAAATGGGATGCTTAGCCATTGCCCGGTATTAAGCAGCCATACAGCACGTTCTTCTACCTGTGGCTCTTTAAGGAATTCAATAAAAAATCTCACCGTCCAAAGAAGGACAAGAAAAGCTCCAAAAATATAGCCGATTTTAAATCTCTTTTCTGTCTTCCAGTACAAATACCAAAGGAAGCTGAAAATTGCCAAATAACATACCGATTCGTATAACTGGGCGGGATGCCGCGGAAATGTCTCTCCTAAATTTTGAAAAATAACTCCGTAATCAGAATTGGTAGGTTTACCAACAATTTCTGAATTCATAAAATTCCCGATTCTTACAAATATTCCTCCACAGGCTACGGGAATAACAACTCTGTCTAATATCCATAAAACGGGTCTATCTAAAATCCGTTTTTTGTACAGGAACATTGCTGCAATTATACCCAGCGCCGCTCCATGACTAGCAAGACCTCGGAATCCGGTAAACTGAAATTCCGGTTCAAATTTTACGGGCAGGAATATTTCCAGCAGGTGATATTGAAAGTAATCCCAGTCATAAAAAATAACGTGGCCGAGCCTGGCTCCAATAAGAGTTGCCAGCACGGTGTATATAAAGAGGGAGTCCAGTTTCTCAATTTCGATCTTTTCTCTAACAAATATGCTTTTCATGATATACCATCCCAACCCAAAGGCGATTAGGAACATTAAACTGTAGTAGTGAAGCATAAAAAAACCCAGATCCAGGCCTTCTGAAGGATTCCATTGTATGGCGTTGAATAACATGAAGGGAATTTATTTGTTAGGAGAGTAAATATACATATTTGAACGTTTCTGCCATATCATTTATGTGCAGATTTTGAAGGTACAGGATCATATCCAGAACCTCCCCAGGGATGGCAGCTAAACATCCTTTTTAAACTCATCCATCCGCCTTTAAACATTCCAAACCTCTCAAGGGCAGTGAGTGTATATTGCGAACAGGTAGGAGTATAGCGACATGTGGCAGGGGTTAGTGGCGAAATAAATTTCCGGTAAAATTTTACCAGGATTATAAATGGATATGCCAGCCACCGCTTCACAGTATCAATTTAAGGAAAACGTAGTGCCTTCTTTTCCATCTTTCAATTGGATGCCCATCTCCTGTAACTGATCCCTGATTTTATCACTCGTGGCAAAATCTTTATTTGCACGGGCTTCAGCTCTTAGACCGATAAGAAGTTCAATAGTACTGGAAAGTTTATCTGTAGAGTCGTTTTTCTCCTCCAGAACATCTTTTAATCCAAGTACATCAAACATAAAGTCCGACATTGTTTTCTTTAAAGCTTCTTTATCTTCGGAAGTAATAGTGGATGCTCCTTCTTTGATGTTATTGATGTTCTTAACAGCATCAAATAATTTCGCAATGACTGTAGGGCTGTTGAAGTCGTCGTTCATAGCATCATAACACGACTGTTTCCAGTCTTGTAAAGAAAAAGATGATGAATCGCTCACCGGAAGATTTTCTATAGAATGATAGGCTTCCATTAATCTGTTAAAGCCTTTTTCACTTGCCGAAAGCGCTTCATTGGAAAAATCAAGAATGCTCCTGTAATTCGCCTGAAGCATAAAAAACCGGGTCACATTTGGGGAAAAAGCTTTCTCCAGAATATCATTGTTTCCGCTGAAAATATCGTTAGGCAAAATATTGTTACCTGTACTTTTTGCCATTTTTTTGCCATTTAAGGTAAGCATATTGGCGTGCATCCAGTAATTAACAGGGCTTTTTCCTGTTGCTGCTTCTCCCTGGGCAATTTCACACTCGTGATGTGGGAATTTCAGATCCATTCCGCCGCCGTGAATATCAAATTCTTCACCCAGGTATTTCGTACTCATAACAGTACACTCCAAATGCCAGCCGGGGAAACCATCACTCCATGGTGAAGGCCATCTCATTATATGCTGGGGTTCTGCCTTTTTCCAAAGTGCAAAATCCTGCGGATTTCTCTTGTCGCTCTGTGCAGCAAGCTCCCTTGTATTTGCGATCATATCCTCAATGGCTCTGCCGCTTAATTTGCCGTAATTGTTTTTCTCATTAAATTTAAGGACATCAAAATATACTGACCCGTTTGCTTCGTAAGCAAAACCATTTTCAATTATAGTTTTAATGATTTCAATTTGCTCAACAATATGCCCGGTGGCCGTGGGTTCAATGCTGGGGGGAAGATTGTTAAATTTCTCGAGTATGTTGTGAAAATCAATAGTGTAGCGTTGCACAACTTCCATGGGTTCGATTTGCTCAAGGCGTGCTTTTTTTGCTATGCGATCTTCCCCTGTTTCAGCGTCATTTTCCAGATGTCCGGCATCTGTTATATTCCTCACGTATCGTACTTTATATCCCAGGTGTTTGAGATATCTGAAAACGAGGTCAAAAGAAATGAAAGTCCTACAATTGCCAAGGTGCACATTACTGTAAACGGTTGGGCCGCAAACATACATTCCAATATTACCTTCATTAATAGGAGTGAATTTCTCCTTTTCACCCGTCATGGAGTTGTAAATCTTTAAGCTTTGTTCCTGGTAAAGCGCCATAAATACCTTGTTGTTTTAAGAAAAATTGTACAGCTAGTTAGAAAGTCGTGTCCAGTTTAATGTAATCTAAAAATTCACGTTTAACCTCTTTTTCTTTAAACGCTCCTCCAAACTCACTGGTAACCGTGCTGCTTTCGATATCCCTAATGCCCCGGCTGTTAACACATAAATGTTTTGCGTCTATTACACAGGCAACATCTTTGGTTCCAAGTACGCGCTGTAATTCCTGGACAATTTGCATAGTAAGGCGCTCCTGTACCTGTGGACGTTTAGCGAAATAATCTACTATACGGTTCATTTTAGAAAGACCAACAACCGATCCATTCGAGATGTATGCCACATGTGCTTTTCCTACAATAGGTAGTAAATGATGCTCACATGTTGAATAAACCGTGATATTCTTTTCGACAAGCATTTCTCCATACTTGTATTTGTTATCAAAAGTTGATGCTTTAGGTTTTCTCTTAGGATCAAGACCGGAAAAAATTTCATTAACAAACATTTTTGCCACTCGCTGTGGTGTTCCCTTCAGGCTATCGTCGGTCAGATCAAGACCAAGGGTTTTCATGATGCTGTTTACATCCTGTTTAATAAGTTCAATCTTTTCTAAGTCGCTTACTTCAAAAGCATCGTCACGAAGCGGGGTTTCAGCACTACTACTTGCATGCGCTTCTCCAATTTCATCTATTTCGTTCAAAATCTTATCTATTTTCATCCTATTTTTACAATAATAGTCGTAAACCGGCAGTTGAGCTTGCAAAGATACATATTTATAAGCTTTTAGGATAGTAGTTAAATAAAAGCATACTAAAAAGTATTGGGATTTTATTCTTTAATTTGCATAAGACCTAATATTTGATGAAATCCAGATTTTTCAAACACTTATTTGCGATATTTCTATTTGTTGTGACTGGTAGTTCCTATGGACAGGGTAGTCTATGTGAAGAGGTTGAACCTTTTTGTGCCGGGGATCAGGAACTGGTTTTTCCGAATTCAAACTTTGCTAGTGGTTCTTTGGCCCAGGGCCAGTCCGGTCCTTATTATGGTTGTCTTCTTTCTCAGCCTTACCCGGCTTGGTTTTATCTTCAGATAGAAAATTCAGGAAATCTGGAGTTTAAGATTTCTCAGTTTCAGAACCGGGATGGTTCAGGAGCGAGTCTTGATGTAGATTTTGCAGTGTGGGGTCCTTTTAATGAGGATGAAGATTATTGCAATGATGCAGCTCTTAGTAATCTGAACCTCGTGGACTGTAGTTTTTCTGAATCGGCTGTTGAAGCGATGACTATTAATAACGCCCAGGCCGATGATATTTATATAGTACTTATAACCAATTTTTCTGAGTCGCCGGGATATATAAGTCTTCAACAAACAAATTCTTCTCAGCCGGGTGCGGGTGCGACAGATTGTAGTATTCTGGAGAGCACATTAGGAGATGATAGGATAGGTTGTGGTGAAGAGGAAATTATTCTTGATGGTGAAACAGAGGGAGCGACAGATTATGAATGGTTTGTATACAATGAGGATTTAGCTACGTATGATCTTCTTCCGGGCGAGACCAGTCCGACTTTGAGTGTTTTTTCGAGCGGAAATTATAGAGTGGTAGTGACTAATTCTGATGGTGATGATACCGCAGAGGATAATGTAGACGTCAACTTTTATGATGAGCCTGTAGCCAGTTTACCGGCCGATTTCCTTATCTGCGCCGGAGAAGGTGAGCCCGTGGATTTGACGCAGGCATCTGCCGAAATTTTATCCGGAAATTCAGATCGTGAAAATTACAGGGTACTTTATTATGAGTCAGAAGAGGCAGCAGATGAAGATATACCCGTCAATTCACCATCAGCATATATTTGGGAAGAAGGTGAGCAGATTTTTGCACAGGTCTTAGGTGTTGAAAGTGGTTGTAGATCCAGCCTGGTTTCCTTTGGTTTAGATCAGACGGTTTTTCCTGAAGTGAACCTGAGTGAAATTACGCAGGTCTGCTTAAGACCAGATGGAGGTTTGCAAAATGATATAAGATTAGGGAATGACCTTGGCTCTACATATTCCTATCAATGGAGAAGTGCTGGTGCAATTATTTCCAATGAGCCTGTCCTTATTTTTTCTGAAGTTCCTTCTGCAGAAAATTACAGGTTAATACTTACCGATAATGAAACCGGATGCAGTCGAAATTTTGAAACCCAAATACAGTATTATTCAGCACCTGCTGAAGTTCTTATTACCGTAGAGGGGAGTGACTTTACCGGTGGCGCCACGGTTACTGCAGAGGCTGTGCAGGGCTTGGGTAGTGCGACAGAATATGAATATCAGCTGGATGACGGTAGCTGGCAATCTGGTGCAGTTTTTAGAAATGTAAATCCCGGAGCGCACGTTATTAGTGCAAGGGAGGTCAACGGTTGTGGTATGACCAGTTCTGAAAAATTTAATATCATAGGATACATGCGCTTTTTCACACCAAATTCTGATGGGTATAATGATACCTGGAATGTAATTGATGAAGCTGGGGTGACCACTAGAGTGATTTATATTTTTGACAGATACGGCAAGTTGTTAAAGCAAATATCTCCTGCAGGAGCAGGATGGGATGGAACAACCAATGGAAAAGATCTTCCTGCTGATGATTACTGGTTTAAAATAATATTTGTGGATGAGCTTACCGGTAATAAGGGAGAATTCAGCGGTAACTTTAGTCTCATAAGATAAAAAAGGTCTAAAAAGCAGGAGACCGTCTCACTTTTTTTAGACCTTTTTTATCTTAAAACTGTTTTAGTTATAAACCGAAGCTTAGGGAAATTACAAAATTAGAAATATCACGTTCGATATTTGCTGTGTTGGTGAATCCGACATTATAAAATTCCCTTGATTCTGTATAATCTGTAAGATTGTAAGCCAGATCGAGTTTAACCGAACCAAAATTATATCCAAGCCCCCCGGAATATCCGGTTACTTCTCCTAAGGTACTGTCATTTTTATAGGGACTTTCTTCAAAGCGATATCCACCGCGTAAACTCCAGCCCTGGATACGATATTCACCACCAAGCCTGTAGCTCGATGCAGCCTGGAAGTTATTCGCAATATCCTGGTTCTGGATACCGAAATCCGGATCATTTGTAGGTTGAAATTCCATCGTTGTGTAATCTTTGTAAGAATAGTCAAAACTAACTAATCCACTGCCTCCAAATAATACAGCAAGACTTCCTGTGTACTTCCCTGGAGTTTTTAAAGTATAATCCGGGTAGACATTCAGGACATCAGGATTTACTACGGTTGTGCCTTCCACGTCATTATCAGTTTCCAAATATTGCATGCCTTCTTCTCTTATGTTATACCAGGTAGGCGATTCGTAAGAAGCACCTAATCTCACACTGTTGTTTACTTTGGCAATGGCACCAAGCTGGAAAGAGAATCCATCACCAGTTGTGCTAAGATTATTCTCGAACTCTACATAAGAAGTATTGCTGCCAGAGTTATTATTGGATTCAGTGAAAATCGAAGAGCTTTCATAGTTTAAGAAGTGGCTGTTCAGGTTTAAACCCAAATAAAGGAAGTCCTGATACTGTGTTGCAAAATTAAAAGACAATTTCCCGTTCATCCCTGTCGATGCCATAGCGTAATTTTGAGAAAAACTACCCTCTGCAATAGCCGAGGTGTAAGAAGTATTGTCAAGATCTGTACTAACCGGATCTATAATATATCCCTGATATCCTAAAAATGCCTGTTGTGCACCATATCCTTCTATTTCTCCAAGATAGGAGTAGTCCCTGTTTTCAAGTAAATCCAAAGGAAGACCTTCAGCATAGCCTAGAAAATATTCATCTATTGAAGCATTACTGGTTCCCCGCGCAATAAAATTATCGTCAAAGTTGTTGGTTTCAGAGAAATTAATACCCAGAGTGAATTTTCTCCATGGATTGTCGTCGTTTCCCTGAAATACTAATACACCACCAGCCTGTGAAAAATTAAAATCTGATCTTTCACTTGTGGTTAATCCATTGTAATAATTAACGGCATTTTCAGAATTCCGGTGGTCCAGAGTAACAGTTGCGAAACTATTCAAAAAAACCGCAGAACCGGCGGGATTGGTGCTTAGCGCAGACAAATCACCACCAAGAGCACCAAAGGCTCCGCTCATGGCACGGTAACGTGCTGTTCCGGTTAATTCTTCTGAAGAATATCTGTAAGCATCTGCAGTAGTCTGTCCTGCTGCGTATGAGAGCGAGAGCAAGCCAATGCAGACGGTTAAAAGTAACTTTTTCATAATATGGAAGATTTTAAATGGGTATTACAAAAAACCTTACAGTGTTAGGCTGTAAGGTCGAATGTTTAATGAAATTATATTATCCTATCCTCTGCCTCCTCTTGAAGACGAACGTCCTCCACCAGAACTTCTGGTGCCAGAACTACTTCTTCCTGAGCTGCTGGAGCTTCTCACGCTTCCGCTGCTACTTCTTGTAGGAGTTGAAGATCTGGTTTGTGTGCTTCTACTTCTGGTTGGTGAAGAAGACCTTTCATAAGAAGAATTACTTCCTCTTGATGATTCAGAATTTACTCTTACAGGGGTAGACCTGGTGGCACTTCTGCTATAGACATTAGAATCGTCATTAGAAGACCTTGCAGACCTGCTTCGGGAACCGCTATAATCTGCAGTTCTGTTGTTTCTTATTTCCCTTATGCTTCGCGAGTAAGAGGAGTTCCTTGCGCGTGCTGTACTAACAGAAGAGTTTCTCGTGCTCCTGTCAGAATAAGATTGTCTTGAGTTTCTTCTTCCTTCGTTGAAAGCAATATCGCGCCTGTTATCATATTGGCCGTAATATGGAGATCCATACCAGCCACGGTTAAATATGCCGCGATTGTAAAAGTAGGGATTGTAAAAACCGGAATAACCCCAGCCGTAGCCCATTCCGTAGCCCATAAAAGGGTGTCCAAATCCCATTCCATAACCTCCCATAAATGGATGTCCAAATCCTGGTCCCCAAAAAGGATCCCATCCTCCCCAGTAGGGGTCTCCCCAAAATCCTCCATATCCGGCGTACCCATATCCAAATCTGTTACCCCAGCCCCAACGGTAAGGATTCATAAATCCGCCATTCCAGCCATTATTATAAATGTTAACAGTATATTCATCAGGATCCCCTCCCCATGGAGCATAACCACCAGTGTAGGCGATAGAATCATCATAGTACTCTTCATCCTGACCTTCTGTAGAAGAATAAGATTCTACATCAGTAAAAATGGCGCCGTTTTCCAGAACATCATTGTACATTTGAGATTTTTCAGCAAATAGGTTTTTATAGTACTCACTGCTGTTATTGTTATTTTGCTCTTCTGTATAGCTATCCTGTCGACTATCAGCCCTGCGGTCATAGCGAACATCAGGATTCTCATCACCATAAATGCCATCGTTGCCGTAGCCTGTATATTCGTAAGAACCGCAGGATGCTAACAATAGCAAAAATACAGGGGCCATGAAGAAGGAAAACTGTCGATATTTCTTGTCATTGCGTATCATTAGCATTGTATTTTATTGTTGAACATTACAAAAATAGTTAGTTTTGCGCTAACTAACAGAGGATTTAACCTGTGTATAACAAAACACAAGTTTTGTGCCAAATAACTGATTAATGGGGAAGAAACTAACTGCCAGAAGTGAAGATTATTCAAAATGGTATAATGAACTGGTTGTAAAAGCCGATCTCGCAGAGAACTCGGCTGTGCGCGGCTGTATGGTTATAAAACCGTATGGATATGCGATATGGGAAAAGATGCAGGCTCAACTGGATAAAATGTTTAAAGAAACAGGACATCAAAATGCTTATTTTCCACTTTTTGTGCCGAAGAGCCTTTTTGAAGCTGAAGAAAAAAATGCTGAAGGTTTTGCGAAAGAATGTGCGGTGGTAACACACTATCGTCTAAAGAATAATCCAGATGAACCCGGAAAGCTAATGGTCGATCCTGATGCAAAGCTGGATGAGGAGTTGGTAGTAAGACCTACTTCAGAAGCTATTATCTGGAACACCTATAAAAATTGGGTGCAGTCCTATAGGGATTTGCCTATTCTCATTAACCAGTGGGCAAACGTTGTTCGATGGGAAATGAGAACGAGGTTATTTCTACGTACTGCAGAATTTCTTTGGCAGGAAGGACATACCGCACATGCTACAAAGCAGGAAGCTTTAGATGAAGCAATGCAGATGAACAATATTTACGCCACTTTTGCTGAAGAATTCATGGCTATTCCTGTGGTTAAAGGAAGTAAAACCGAAAATGAGCGGTTCGCAGGTGCAGAAGAAACCTATTGTATTGAAGCTCTTATGCAGGATGGAAAAGCCTTACAGGCGGGAACTTCACATTTCCTCGGTCAGAATTTTGCAAAGGCATTTGATGTGAAATTTGCCTCTAAAGAGGGTGGACTTGAGCATGTTTGGGCAACATCATGGGGTGTTTCTACAAGGCTAATGGGTGCACTTATCATGACTCATAGTGATGATAACGGACTAGTTCTTCCTCCAAACCTTGCGCCGATACAAGTGGTGATTGTGCCAATATATAAGAGTGAAGATCAATTGGATCAAATTTCTAAAGTAGCCAATCAATTAGCTTCAGATTTAAGAGCTAAAGGTATTTCTGTGAAATATGATGATCGCGACACACAAAAGCCGGGATGGAAATTTGCCCAATATGAGCTTCAGGGTGTGCCGGTGCGTCTGGCAATTGGTCCAAAGGATATCAAAAAAGGAACAGTGGAACTTGCCAGAAGGGATCTTCTTACCAAAGAATTTGTAAATCAGGATGAGGTGGTAGAAAAGGTAAACGGACTAATGACTGAGATGCAGGATTCTTTGTTTGAAAAAGCTAAATCTTTTAGGGATTTACATATTACTGAAGTAGATTCTTTCGATGAATTTAAAAAAGTTTTAAAAGAAAAAGGAGGTTTTATCTCCGCTCATTGGGATGGGTCACCAGAGACAGAAAACAAAATAAAGGAGCTCACAAAAGCCACAATACGCTGTGTGCCATTCAATCAGGAAAAAGAAGAGGGGAGTTGTGTATTGACAGGAAAACCTTCTTCCCAGAGAGTGTTATTTGCAAAGGCGTATTAAATTTTGAAATTTTTTTGTTTGACATTTGCGCCATTCAAAAATAGTTGTATTTTTGCATCCGCAATTAAACAAAAAACGGTCCGTTCGTCTAGGGGTTAGGACGCCAGGTTTTCATCCTGGTAACAGGGGTTCGATTCCCCTACGGACTACAAGAGGTACAAAATTAGTTATTTGTACAGAGGCAGACCTGAAAAGGTCGATATTTGAAATAATTTATGGTCCGTTCGTCTAGGGGTTAGGACGCCAGGTTTTCATCCTGGTAACAGGGGTTCGATTCCCCTACGGACTACTTTTAAGAAAATAATTTAAACAGAATTTGTAATGGCAAATCACAAGTCATCGTTAAAGAGGATACGTAGTAATGAGGCTAAACGTCTTAGAAACCGTTACCAGCACAAAACTACAAGGAATGCTATCAAGAAGCTGATAAGCAGGAAGCCGAAGCATTATTGCCTTCTGTAGTTTCTATGGTAGACAAATTAGCGAAGAAAAATATTATACATGACAATAAAGCGTCAAACCTTAAGTCTCAATTGACTAAACATGTAGCTGCGCTTTAAATTTACTAGTGTTCAATTTATAGGGAATGCTTTCTGTGAAAATAGAAAGCATTTTTTTATTTACAGAAGATTCTTAGGTAAGAGAGAAGTGTTGAGATCTTTTGATTCAATTTTTCAGCTTAGAATACCGAAACTCCCGTGAGTGTTGTCAATCTTTCCAGAGCTTTCATTCCTAATTCAGAATTTCCTTTGGGGTTTAAAATAGGACTCCAGACTGCAACAGAATAGTTTTCGGGGTGTATGGCTACAATTCCACCACCTACACCGCTTTTCCCCGGGAGACCAACTTCAAAACTAAATTCACCGGCTTCATCGTAAAAGCCACAGGTTTGCATAAGAGCGTTTATTCGTTTTACGATTTCCGGTTTTAGGACGTTTTCTCCCGTTTCCAGAATGCTCCCTTTATTGGCAAAAATCATGAAAGCTTTAGCAAGATCTTTACACGACATGGCCAGGGAACACTGGTGAAAGTAAAAATCCAGGATTGGATCTACATCACATTTAATATTTCCTAATGCTTTCATATAATTTGCCAGCGCAATATTTCTATATCCGGTAGATTTTTCTGAAGCAGCAATAGTTGGATCATAATGAATGTCATCATCACGGGTAATTTTCCGTACAAAATTGAGAAGATCTTCTTTAGGATTATCCAGATGATCTACAAGTATATCAGATATTACAAGGGCTCCGGCATTAATAAAAGGATTTCGCGGAATCCCGCTTTCCTGTTCTAATTGAGTAAGAGAATTAAATGGATTGCCTGAAGGTTCCACGTCTACACGTTTCCAAAGGTCTTCTCCCATAATGTTCATCGTCATCGCCAGCGTAAAAACCTTGGTGATACTTTGTACAGAGAAGTTCTCTTCACTATCACCAAAACCATAGTGCTGCTTTTGCCCACAGTAGAGGTGCATTCCGAATTTTTTAGGATCGATTTTGGCAAGTTCAGGAATGTAGGAGGCTACTTTACCGGTCACATCCCGATAACTCATTTCCTCATAAATAGAGTCAAGAATTTTCTGATAATCCATTTTAATTAAGATCTGTTAAAGTATTGTTTGTATCTAATTCGTAAGGTAATTTATCCTTTTTAAAAATTCGGGCACTAAGGCTTCCTTTTAACGATATTTTATTATCAATAATCTCCAGCCAGCTACCTTCTCTAAGACCTACAACAGGTTGAGTGTTGATCGTATGGAATTCTTTGATCCTTGTCTCTCTGGTTTCCCCTTTGTGAGTAGAATTTTTGTCGGGATCCAAATAATGCGGATTAATATTGAAAGGGATAATTCCAAGTGTTTTAAAGCTTGGAGGATAGACTATGGGCATATCATTAGTGGTTTGCATCGTTAAACCTGCAATATTGGTTCCTGCGCTCGTTCCCAGATAAGGAGTTCCGCATAAAATTGTCTCTCTTAGGGGTTGCATCAATTTATGACGATATAATTTTGAAACCAGAAGAAAAGTATTCCCGCCACCGGTAAAAATACCTTCTGCATTTTCCAGAGCTTCAGCGGGATTAGAATATTCATGGATTCCCTTGAGGTCGATATTTGCCATTTTAAAGGCCTCGCTCGCTTTTTCTGTATATTCATTCAGGGATATTCCTCCGGGTCTTGCAAACGGAATAAAAATCACTTCTGAAGTTTCTTTATAGAGCTTTTTTATCTCCGGAAGGAGGTATTCAAGGTATTTCTGGTCGTGTAAAGTTGAAGTGCTTGCAAGAATGGCGTTTTTCATAGTATACTTTTTGTAAAAGTAGAAAAATTGCTTTTTTAAGAGGAATTTAAACTACTATTTGTCATTATTAGAGGGAACTATCGTTACTTTAAAGAATGGAAGTTGCAGTACGTCATTTTTTCATCCTCTTTTTTGTTCTGTTACCTGCTGTAATGGGTGCACAGGAAAGCCGGACTGTTCTGGATGGACGTATTCTAGTACCGCCTGGTGATGATGCTGGTGGAATCACAATTTTCAATAAAAACTTACGATCAGGAACGGTTACAG
The DNA here is from genome assembly GCF_031846515.1 of Autumnicola lenta. Taxonomy (NCBI): domain Bacteria; kingdom Pseudomonadati; phylum Bacteroidota; class Flavobacteriia; order Flavobacteriales; family Flavobacteriaceae; genus Autumnicola; species Autumnicola lenta. The sequence goes on along the minus strand of NZ_JAVRHO010000006.1, from coordinate 71,908 downwards.
ATGGAAATGGTGATTTTCAGATATTGGCCAGGCAAGGCGACAGTCTTGTTTTTTCGGCGGTACAGTTTGAGGATTTTGCAATAACAGTGACAGAAAACCTGATGGAAGAAAGGGTGATGACTGTTAACTTAAATGCTGCAGTTAATGACCTTCCTGAGGTGAAAATAAGCGACCTTTCAGGAATTATAGAGGTAGATGTTAAAAGAATCAGGGTGGTAGGTGGTGAGAAAGAGTGGGTCTCTACCCCAGAACTCCAGAGATTAAAAAGTATGCCACAGCGATACCGCTCCGGTTATGTGCGCAACGATGCGATGGGAAATGTGACGGCTAGTGATTACCAGGGCCTAAATTTCGCAAACATTTTTAGAGCACTTTTTAAGGAATACGGCAAAAATGGGAGAAAAGAGGAAAAGCTTTCTCCCCAGAAGCTGGCAGATCAAATTTGGCTACGTATGGGTGAAGATTATTTCGTAGAAACCCTTAATATTGCCGGGGAACATACCAACCAGTTCCTTTTATACGTTATAGATAATGGTCTAACCCAGGAATTCCTGAATACCAAGAACGATTTGGAAATTATGCAGTTTCTTTTTGAACAGAAAGAGCAGTACAGGCAGGAATTTTAGAGACGCAGAAAATCTACCTTTTTTTATGCTGAAAAACTTTATTGTCCTTATATTTTTTATCCCATTTTTAAATTTTGCCCAGGAGAGTATTCAGTTAAACGGAAGAATTGTCAACGATTCTCTTGACGGTTCGTTTATCAACATTATCAACAAAACATCAAATATCGGAACTATAAACTCTTCTTCGGGTGAGTTTAAAATTCAGGTAAAAGAAAATGATATCCTTCAGTTTTCTTCAATTCAGTATGAAAAGCTGGAAGTTGTAGTCACTCCAACAGTGATCGAATCAGGATATTTAAAAGTACTTCTGGTGCCGGGAGTAAGCGAGTTGGACGAGGTAAAAATTAGCAATATCGATCTTACTGGAAATTTGAGCAGGGATATAGGTGCAATGGATACCTACAGTATTTCCCAATTTGGAATTCCCAATGCTAACAGAACACCTCTTAGTGCTGCAGAAAGGCGACTTTACACGGCCACTGCTACTAATATATCTACATCTGTTTCAAATGGTGCAGGAGCGTCAGCTGGTCTCGATCCCTTGATCAATGCCATCACCGGAAGGACAAAGGAGCTGAAAAAAATAGTTGCAAATGAAAAACTTCAGCAGATGGTAGAAAAAGGTGTAGCTGTTTTTTCTACCCGTTTTTTTGTTGAAGAGCTAAAAATTCCGGAAGATAAAATTATTAATTTCGTTTATTATTGTGCAGAAAATCATCAGCTGAAGTATCTTTTAAAAGAGGAGAACAGATTGGATCTGTTGGAGTTTTACATGAAATATGCTCCTGAATTTCTGAATGGGAAAGATTCAGAATAAATTTTGCTCATTGCTTTTTTCATCACCATCATCAAATTTTGCTAATGAGATCTGTTTCTGAGATTAAAAGTTTCCAATGGAGCATAATGCTCTTTGGATTTATATGCATTGCGAATCTTTCACCGGCATGGAGTCAGGAAAGTATAAAACTTCAGGGAAGAATTTTAAATGATTCCCTGGAAGGAAGTTTTATAAATATTATTAATAAAAATACCAATACCGGAACCATTAATTCTACTTCCGGGGCATTTGAAATTGTGGTAAGGGAAAAAGATACCCTTCAATTTTCCTCAATCCAGTACAAAAAACTTGCAGTTGTAATCAATAAGATGATTTTTGAATCAGGTTATCTTGAAGTGGAGCTGATTCCAGGGATAAACGAATTAGAGGAAGTAAAGATCAGCAATATCTCTTTGACCGGAAATCTTGTAAGTGACATTTCTGAAATGGACATTATCGAAGAAAATTATGGTTTTAAACGTGTAGGCCCGGATGTTCGGACGGTAAGCGAGCGAAAAATGTCAGTTTACGGGGGCAGCCCTGTAGATTTGCTTCTTGGGCATTTGAACGGAGAAATAAAGATGCTGAAGAAGGTCGGAAAAAATGAAAAATTTCGGGCTGTGTTGGAAAAGGCCGAGAAAATGGTGCCGTTGTCTTTCTACACAGATGATCTTAAAATACCTGAAGCTTAAGTTATCAGTTTTCTTTATTTCTGTGCTGAAGAGCCGCGGTTTAAGAACTTGTTGAGCGAAGAAAAAGTAATAGAACTTATGGAGCTATATAAAAGACGTGCTCCTGATTTTATTCAAATTTACAATTTGGACTGATGTTTGCTAAGATTAAAAAAAATTATGAATGAAAAACTTAACCCTTATTTTGGTTTGCTTCATATTGTTTTCTTCCTTTAAGACGAATGGCCGCCACGAATTTTTCTTAAGTGTGACGGAAATTGAATACAAAAAGGATTCAGGTGCTCTTCAAATTATCAGTAGGGTATTTATTGATGATTTTCAGAAAGTACTCAATCAGCGTTACGGTAAAGAAATCAGTCTTTCTCATGAGAAGGAGACAGGGGATATTAGAAACAGCATAGATAAGTATCTTTCGCAAAAGCTCAATCTTATGATCAATGGTGAAGAACTGAAGCTCAATTACCTGGGAAAAGAATATGATGGGGATCAATTAATTCTATATGTTGAGGTAGAGAATGTACCTGATTTTAAGCAGATTGAAGTACAAAATGCTATTTTAACCGATCTTTATGATGATCAAAAAAACGTGGTACATGTAAAAATTGACGACCAAATAAAAAGCCTTTTACTCGATAAAGACCGGGATAAAGGAGTTATTAATTTTGGGTAGTGTTTATTCATTAGCAATGAAAATATTACTTTTAGCAATCTTTAAATTAAAAATTACTTAATGAGAACAATGAGATTAGTATGTTCAGTGTTTGCAATGTTCCTGTTCGCCGGAGTTAATGCTCAGGAGAATACTGGAGAAAGCCAGGAGCCGCAGCGTCAGGAAGGGCATATAAATGAGAACAAATTTAGACAACTTTATCAGATTTTTTCAACCCCTAATCAATACCGTGCTGCATCGGGAGCTCCGGGGCCTGCTTATTATCAAAATCAGGCAGACTATAAAATGAATATAGTGCTGGATGATGAAAATACCAGATTAGATGGCGAGGAAGTTATAACTTACCATAACAATTCTCCGGAAGAATTAACGTATTTATGGGTGCAGCTGGATCAAAACATCCGAAGAAAGGATGCACCTGCTCTCGAGAAGGATCCAAGTGGAATGACACCTGTTTCTACTCCGGGTCGTTTTGTTAGTCAATATCTTGAAGAGCCTTTTGATGGAGGTTTTAACATTGAAGAAGTATCCAGCAACGGGCAACCGTTGGATTATACCATCAATGAGACCATGATGCGAATAGATCTTCCCGAGCCTTTAAAATCTGGGGATAACTATACTTTCACCATTAAATGGTGGTACAACATTAATAACCATGTCACTAACAGAGCACGTTCAGGATACGAATACTTTCCTGAAGATGACAATAGGGCCTATGTAATCGCTCAGTTTTTTCCCAGAATGGCAGTTTATAACGACGTAGAAGGTTGGCAAAATATGCAATTTTGGGGAAGCGGGGAGTTTGCACTTCCGTTTGGAGACTACGAAGTAAATATTACAGTTCCTGCAGATCATATCATGGAGGCTACCGGAGAACTTCAGAATAGAAAACAAGTGTATTCTCGTGAAATGATGAACCGGTATGAGCAGGCAAAAAAGTCTTTTGATAAGCCTGTAATGATTGTTACTCAGGAAGAGGCAGAAAAGGCTGAGCAGGGAATGACCAGTAAAACAAAGACCTGGACCTATAAAGCTGATATGGTGAGGGATTTTGCTTTCTCTACATCAAGAAAGTTCTTGTTGGATATGATGGCTGTAGATGTAATGGGGAAAGATGTTGTGGCAGTTTCTGTTTATCCTAAAGAAGGGAATCCGCTTTGGGAACAGTGGTCAACAAGAGCAGTTGCCAGTACTTTAAAAAGTTATTCAAATTATACTTTCCAGTATCCTTACCATAAAGCAGTTTCTGTACACGCAAAGAATCAGGGTATGGAATATCCAATGATTTGCTGGAATTATGGACGACCAGATGAAAATGGTGAATATAGCGATCGCGTAAAATTTGGGATGATAAGTGTAATTATTCATGAAGTAGGGCATAATTATTTCCCAATGATCGTGAATAGTGATGAGCGCCAGTGGGGCTGGATGGATGAAGGTCTCAATACCTTCACTCAGTTTCTGGCAGAGCAAAAATTTGCTGAAGAGTACCCGGAAGCTATAGCGCCATTGGATGAGTATCCTTCAAGAAGAGGTATACCTTCCAAAATAATTCCTTATATGAAGGGGAATCAGCAATTTATTGCTCCAATTATGTCCAATCCTGAAGAAGTGCATCAGCTTGGAAATAATGCTTATGGAAAACCGGCAACAGCACTTAATATTCTTAGAGAGACCGTAATGGGGCGGGAGTTATTTGATTATGCATATGCTACGTATGCTCAAAGATGGATGTTTAAACATCCAACTCCTGAAGATTTTTTCAGAACTATGGAAGATGCTTCAGGTGTAGATCTGGATTGGTTCTGGAATGGTTGGTTTTATGGAACCGACAACGTGGATATAGGAATTGAGCAGGTTCAGAAGCTCTTTGTAACAGATAAGCCAACAGAGAAGGCTGTGGAGTTTCTACGAAGTCAGGGTATATCCAATCCCGACGATATTGATGCGCTTTATGTAGTGGAAGAAGGTAGCGAAGGTTTTGAAGAAAGTATGAAGGGAAAAACTGTATTGGAAAATGCACCATCCCTTAAGGAATATCTGATGGATAATTTTTCTGAAGAGGAGCGTCGTAACCTTAAAACACCTAAATACTTTTATCAGATTGTTTTTGAAAAGCCGGGAGGTTTAGTAATGCCACTTATCGTGGAGTATGAATATGCCGATGGTACTGCAGAGAAAGTCACTTATCCTGCTCAAATCTGGAGGAAAAATGATGATCGGGTTAGTAAAGCGATTGCTACGGACAAAGAAATTGTAAAAATTACTATTGATCCGGATCTTGAAACTGCAGATGTTGATCTGTCCAACAATGTTTGGCCAGAGACGGAGACGAAGAACCAATTTGAACAATTTAAGGAAAACGCGGAATAATAATTTTAACTTAAAAAATTAAGCCGACTTTAACGAGCCGGCTTTTTTTTTGGTCATATTTGTATATATATTTGTGTGCTATGTTATTACTACCATTATTTATTAGCGGTGCTGAAATCGCATTTATTATGTTCATCCTTGTGATGGTTTTTGGAGCAGACAAAATTCCGGAAATTGCCCGTGGTTTAGGGAAAGGAATGAAGACGCTCCGTAATGCTTCCAACGATATCAAAGGTGAAATCCAGCGGAGTGCAGAAAATCAGGGAATTGATAAAAATATGTCTAACGATATTAAAGGTGAAATAGATAAGGTAAGAGAAGATATCGATGAAATCACCGGTTCTGTAAGACGTAAATTATAATTACTCTGTAGAAAAGCATGTGGGATAAGCTACAAACGTGGGACAGAGAACTCTTTGTTTATCTGAATAGCTTAGGAATTGAATCTCACGACAACTTCTGGATATTTGTCACCCAACCAGAGAATTGGATTCCGCTACACATTCTGTTTTTTATCCTTTTTTTTATTTCTTATCACTGGAGAAAAGCCTTAATGGCTTCACTTTTTCTGCTTGCCACAGTTGGAACTACTCTGGCATTTACAAATCTGGTAAAGGGGATTGCGATAAGATTACGGCCCAATAATAATCCAGACCTCATTGAAATTATACGCATTCTGCAGGAACCAACTAACTATAGTTTCTTTTCAGGACATGCATCTACTTCTTTTGCAGCCGTGACTTTTATCGTGTTGGTGCTAAAAGAAAAGTCGGCGTGGATTTTTCTCGCCTATATATGGCCTCTGATTTTTGTGCTGAGCAGAATTTTCGTGGGAGTCCATTATCCTTCAGATATCTTTGTGGGTGCCTTTGTAGGTGTAATAATGGCCTTTATTTTCTTTTGGGTTTACCAAAGATCAGGTAAGCGTTTTGCTTTGTAGAATTGCAGCATAAAGAATTTTATTCTATTTTTTTCTGGTTAAGGTAAGTCCGTCCCTTATAGGAAGTATAATTGTCTCCACGCGGGTATCATTAGCCAGCATTTCGTTATACATCAACAGCGCTTTTGTAGATTCATCATCTGGTTTTAATTCTTCGACGACTTTTCCGCTCCACAAAACATTATCAGATAAAATAACTCCTCCTGGATTCATTTTGTTAATGATCAAATCGAAATATGCCGGGTAGTTTGGCTTATCTGCATCTATAAAAACCAGATCAAAGTTTTCATTGATCTGCGGAATTACTTCCAGGGCATCCCCGAGATATTGCTGAATATTATTGCTGTAATCAGATGCTTCAAAATATTTCTTCTGAAAATCATATAGCTCTTCATTTACATCAATAGTATGAATTGTCCCATTCTCTGCCAGTCCTTCTGCCAGGCACAAAGCAGAATAACCCGTGAAGGTTCCAATTTCAAGAATAGTTTTTGGGCGAATGATCTTAGACAGCATACTTAGTAACCGCCCCTGGTAATGTCCGCTTAACATACGCGGCTGTAGTATTTTTTGATTCGTCTCGCGATTAAGCTTTGCAAGAAACTCAGGTTCTTTTTGAGAATTGGCAATTATGTAGTTATCGATTTTATCGGGCAGAAAATCCATTGCTTTACTTTTTTACAAATCTAAATAATTTAGACAGGCAAATTTTACCAATTATTCTCTTTGGTAAATTGTATTTTTACACAAAAAAGATGCTATGCAATTTAAAAATAACAGGGAATTTGCTCTAAAATTGGACGCCGAAGATGATCTTGCCAAATACAGAGAGCAATTTATCTTTCCTGAAGTAGATGGGAAAGAAGTTGTTTATTTTGTGGGAAATTCACTTGGCCTACAGCCAAGATCCGCAAAAAAGTATGTAGATGAGGTAATGCAGGATTGGGCAGAACTGGCTGTGGAAGGTCATTTTAAAGCCGAAAAATCCTGGTGGGATTATCATGAACGTTTTTCAGAAAAGCTTTCCAAAGTCGTGGGCGCAAAACCTTCTGAAATCACGGTGATGAATACGCTTACCGTAAACCTTCATTTATTAATGGTCTCCTTCTACAGGCCATCAGGAAAGAGATGTAAAATTATCTGTGAAGAAAAAGCTTTCCCAAGTGACCAGTATATGCTGGCAAGTCAGGTGCGCTTTCATGGTTTTGATCCTTCCGAAGTTATTGTAGAAGTAAAGAAACGCGAGGGTGAGAACAATTTTAGGACTGAAGATGTTCTTCAAACAATTGGAGAAGTAGGAGAGGAGTGTGCTTTAATTTTGATTGGAGGAGTGAATTATTACTCCGGGCAGGTTTTTGATATGAAAGAAATCACTAAAGCAGGACACGATATTGGTGCTTTTGTAGGTTGGGATCTGGCTCATGCGGCTGGAAATGTCGAGCTTAAATTAAATGACTGGAATGTGGATTTTGCCGCCTGGTGTAGTTATAAATACATGAATTCCGGTCCTGGAAATGCTTCCGGGTGCTACATTAATGAAAAATATCATAATCGCAAAGATCTTCCCCGTTTCGAAGGTTGGTGGGGACACAATAAGAAAAGACGGTTCTTGATGGAACCTGAATTTCAACCGGAACCCGATGCAAATGCATGGCAGATTAGTAACGCTCCGGTTTTGGCACTTGCTCCTTACCTCGCTTCCCTGGAGATGTTTGATGAGGTTGGAATGCCGGCTCTTATCCAAAAACGGAATAAAATTGTCGCGTATCTGGAATTTGTACTGCGGGAAATAGATAAAGAAGTAGAGAGTTCTTTTGAAATTATCACTCCTTCGGACCAGGCGGAAAGAGGAACTCAAATTTCTGTATTTCTACATGGTGAAGGCAAAGAAATCTTCAATTATCTTATGAAAAATGGCGTTTTTGTGGACTGGCGAGAACCCAACGTCATAAGATTGGCTCCTGCACCATTTTATTGTTCTTTTTTAGATATTTTTCGCTTTGGACAGGTATTAAAACAGGGGATTTTGAATAAAAAGCAATAAATTAATATCGATAATTGTCTTTTTAAGGTTCTGTCTTTAACAGCGATCTATTCCACAGCGATATCTGAGAAGTAGAGCTCAAAACTACCATCAGGTGACTTATGAGATTTGGCAATTTTCATCCCATTATAGTCCTGATAGTTCTCCCAGGTGGTAGGCATTTCGCGGTTACCATCGGCAGATTTGTAAACCCATTCCTGGACCATTAAATCGTCGTTATAATAAATGTCATAAGTATCACCTGGGGTATAACCACCGTCACTTGAATAGGAAACAATTAGCTTGTCCATTGTATCGCCACTTATGGGAGCTGTTGCATCTTTTTCTTCTGTAATCTCTGCATCAGACCAGACCAGCTGGTAAGGGAATAACAGCCAGTAAGTATCATTTATGAATTTTTGATCTATTTTTTTCTCGTCTTCAGTCAAATCCTCATCCTGGGTATAACTACTTGTCGTACCGTTCTCGGTTAAACTGATTTCATTGGTTTTTGGGTGCCATTCCCAGCTTCTTTGAGATCTTAACGTATCCTGAACTTTTACATTAAATGTAAAATTGAGCTCTTCAACTTCATCGAAGGACTGTAAACCATTTGCATTTGCAATTTCCTGAGGCAAATCTTTTATTTCTTCAGACGAGGAATTGCTTGTAGTATTTGAATTATTTGTGTTCTGATTACAGCTGCATACAGCCATGGCTAGAACAGAAAGGAAGAATATCTTTTTCATATTTAAGGGAATTTAATCTTCCGGCGTATTTCGGAATTAGATTAGCACTAAATGTACAAAATTCAATTGTTATATTGCATTTATGCTCATACCTCCGTCAGCAACTATGTTTTGGCCGGTGATATAAGATGATTTATGCATGGCGAGAAAAGCTATAATAGAAGAAATCTCTTTTGCTTGTGCTATTCTTTTTAAAGGAGTACGGTTAATAATAGGATCCATTTTTTCTTTTTGTGTAAGATAGCCCTGAGTAAGCGGAGTCTCAGTGAACCATGGAGAAACAGCATTAACTCTTATTCCGTCATCAGCCCATTCTACTGCCAGGCTGCGTGTTTGCTGCAGTAAACCTGCTTTGGACATCGCATATGGAGTGCCTGTGCCTACATCTTGTGTGGCTGCAGAAGAAGCGACGTTAATAATGACGCCTTTCCCTGATTTCTTTAAAAGCGGATACAATTTACGACTTAGCTCAAAAGGAGCAATGAGATTAATTTCAATAACTTTCCGATGTTCTTCTTCAGAATATTCCCCGGCTTTTTTTCTAATATTTATTCCGGCATTGTTTACCAGTATGTCTACAACTCCCCAGTTCTTCTCCAACCATTCCTGCAATTCCAGCTGGTCCTTTTTAACACTTGAATCTGAAACGAGACCTTTAGCCTTGTAGCCCTTACTTATCAATGATTCCTCGAAATTTTTAACATCTTCATTGTTTCTTGCCGTGAAAAGCACTTCTGCTCCCAACGCTACAAAATCCATAACAGCAGCTTTACCGATACCTTTTGTTCCTCCGGTAATAACCGCTTTTTTATTTTTTAAGCTCCACATATTTGCTGCGATGATTTTTGAAAATAAAAAACCCTTTGATTTTTCAAAGGGTTATACTCCTAAAGTCTACGACCGGTCAGTAATTTATACAAGAGAAGAAAAACGGCCAGAACAATCAGGACGTGAATAAATTGACCAAGGTCAAAAGCAAAAAGCCCCAGTAGCCAGCCGATGACCAGCAATAGGATGATAAGCCAAATTAAATCTTTCATAATCAAAATTTTAGGTATAACTAATGTTGCTAGCTTTCACGAATTTAGGAAATAGAAAGCAGGATTAATTAAGCTTTAACTACGGTTTAACTCCATTTTACTTTAGCCCTTGTTCCGATCTGTTCCATTTCTTTGGGTTTGACTGGTCCCCCAAGATTAAGCGTAATGTTTTTTCCTTTTTGGTATGAAAAAACTAATCCGCTCTTTTAAAGAAGGATTTGATTTCCTGTCCCGGACGGGCATAATGAAAACGATCCAGGAGTGTTGGCAATGCGTATCCATCAAGTCCATTAACGGCCACAGTACTGGCATCATCTAACCGCAACCATCCATCTGGAGCCTGAATGCTTTCATCAAAATAAACATGCTCAATAGCACCAATGATTAAAGTGGTGCCGTTCTCTTTAATTGCATATTCATTTACATATTTACAACCCAATTTAACACCGGACTGTTTTACATAGGGAGCAAAAAATCCATCCAGATATTCTTCTTCAAGTCCTGTTTTTTGAAATTCAGATATTTCTTCCTCGTATTTTGCCGCAGTCTGGTGCGCGCTTTCAATCATATTTTCCTGAATATGATTAATTGTGAAGAATGAATTTTCTTTAATGTTTTTGTAGGTGTTACGCGCCACATCCTTGGGCCTCGTTATAAAACCAAGGAGCGGGGGATTACTTCCCATATGAGTGACTGAGCTAAATACTGCTACATTAGCGCCACCTGAGTTAGATTTTGTGGCTATAAGATTTGCAGATTTGTAGCCGGTACAACTGTTAATAAGGTTGAGTCGAAAAATTTTATCCATCTCCCGAATATCTTCAGCATTAATATGTTTCATCAAAAAGGTTAAAGATTAAAATCTAACCCAAGTTAATAATCCCCCGCATAAATAGTTGTTAATGCTATTTTAAATTAGCCCTGATTTTCCAGTTTATTGATCTTCATTTCGTACGTGTCAATTGCTTCGCGTATCGCATCCACATTGTCAGAAGATTTCTGATGGGCAGCTTCCATCGACTTTTCCAGCTCGCTATCCGGGCTTTGAAACAGATCGGTAATAACATGGTTAATCTTATCGATAATGCTTTCCTGGCTGTTTTTGATGTCTTCCAGTTTACTTAATGTCACTCGCATTTGATCCAATTTTTGTTTATCCATTTTTTAGTATTTTAAGTTTCTTGATAATTTAGTGGAAATTTTGCGGGTAAAGAAAAATTTATCACTGGATTATTGTTTTTATTGGAAATTCTGTCAATCAAACGCTGTGCGCTAGCTCAACATGCCATCCAGGGCTTCCTTTCATTATAATTCATAAATAATGAGTATTTTCGCAAGGTGATATGTTGTCCCGTCAGGTTACGCATAACAAAGCTTAATACATGCAGAAACAAAAAAGTATTGCAGTAGTCGGTTCCGGACTTGTGGGATCTTTGCTGGCCCTATATCTAAAAAAGCTTGGGCACGAGGTTACTGTCTTCGATCGACGACCTGATGTTAGGAAGGTAGAATTTTCAGGTAGATCCATAAATCTCGCAATGTCTAACAGAGGCTGGAAAGCTCTGGAAATAGTAGGAGTTGAGACAGAAATTAGAAAACTCGCTCTTCCTTTGGATAAAAGAGCAATGCATGTAAATAGTAAACCACTTTACTTTCAGAAATATGGTAAAGAAGGAGAAGCCATATTTTCTATTTCCCGCGGAGTATTAAACCGAAAGATGATCGATCTTGCTGAAGCTGCCGGAGTAAAGTTTCAATTTGAGGAAAAGGTTTGGGATATCGATATGCCGAGTGCTAAGCTTTATACCGGGGAAACGGAAAAAGGAGAGTGGGAGGAATATGATTTTGATCTCATTTTTGGAGCAGATGGTGCTTTTTCCCGCATTCGTCACAAGATGCAGCGGCAGAGTCGGTTTAATTATTCCCAACATTTTATTGATGTGGGTTATAAAGAACTTCGGATACCCGCAAATAAAGATGGTAGCCATAAACTGGATAATGCCTCTTTTCATATTTGGCCGCGTGGCAAATTCATGCTTATAGCCATGCCTAACCAGGATGGCAGTTTTACCTGTACGCTTTTTATGCCTTTTGAAGGGGAGATTTCTTTTGAAAGTATTTCTACAGAAGAAAAGGCAGATGATTTCTTTGAGAGATATTTTCCGGATATAAAAGATGAAATCTCGAATTTAAAGGGGGATTTCTTCAGAAATCCTACCAGTGCAATGGTGACAATTAAATGTTTTCCATGGACATTTGGCGATAAGGTGGCTCTGGTTGGAGATTCGGCACACGCTATTGTTCCTTTTTATGGACAGGGAATGAATGCCGGTTTTGAAGACATTTCGGTATTATTTGAAAAAATTCATAAGCATAATGATAACTGGAAATTGATTTTTGAGGAATATCAGAATGAAAGAAAGCTTAATACAGATGCTATTGCCGAGCTTAGCTATAGGAATTTTATTGAAATGAGCAGCAAAACAGCTGATCCCGATTTTCTTCTTCGGAAAAAAATAGAGAATCGAATGGGAGAAAAACATCCTGAAAGCTGGATTCCTATGTATTCCAGAGTAACTTTTTCAGATAAACCTTATGCTGAAGCTTTAGCACTAGGTGAGAGGCAGCGAAAAATTATGGATGAGGTCATGGAAATGGACAATATCGGCAACAGATGGAATAACCAGGAGGTAGAAGACAGGATACTGGAACTGCTTGCCAGAACAGAATAATTCCTGTCTCCAGGGACATTCTTGTATTTTGATTTCGAGAGAAAAACTACCTATGAAAATTAATGAGCATTAGTTTTTAAAATCTCCGGAAAGTTGCTTTTAAACCTGTTAAGTCTTGGAATAGAAACATTCTGAATATAAGGGTTGTTCGGATTGTTTCGTTCGTAGTCCTGGTGATAGTCTTCTGCTACCCAAAATTTTTGAAACGGAAGAATTTCTGCCGCTATTGGTTCTTCGTAGTTCTGAGCTACCTGCGACTTCACTTCGTCTATAATTTCTTTTTGTTCCTGATTTTGATAAAAAACAATAGAACGGTATTGGGAACCTCTATCCGGTCCCTGTCCATTAACTTGTGTTGGATCCTGAGAGCCAAAATATACCTCTACCAACGTTCTGAAATCGACCTCTTCAGGATTGTAAATAACCTCTACAGCTTCGGCATGGCCTGTTCTCCCCGTATTGCTTTCTTCATACGTAGGATTTTTTGTGTGCCCTCCTGCATAACCTGAAATGGCTTCATCCACTCCCTCAATACTTTCGTAAATTGCTTCTACACACCAAAAGCAACCGCTGGCAAAATAAGCACGTGCCATTCCATCTTCAGTAGCCACTTCTATAGGCTCTGCATTGGCAATTTCGGGTTTTGTAACAGATTCTTTTTGTGCCTGATTTCCGCAGGCCATAAAAAATATTAGAATTACACTTAAAAGACTTTTCATAGTTTTTTAGATTTAAAATTCACAGTTGTATTATTTCGGGGAATTACTGCGAGAATAGTTTTTTTGTTTTAAATATAACTTTTTGGACAGTAAATACTGTAAAACTGATGTTAATCCCAATGCTCAAAGGTGTAAAACAAAAAAAAGCTGCCAGATTTCCGGCAGCTTTGTGTTCTATGTTTAAAGAATGGAACTAAAACCTATTGAAAAGGCCGTCCATTTTTTCCTGCTCTTCCTTAGCTAGCTCTTCATCAACCAGAATTCGCCCACTATGTTCATCTGTAATAATCTTTTTTCTACCTGCAATTTCCATGATTACCTGCGGCGGAATAGTAAAATAGGAACCTCCTGAAGCACCACGTTCTACGGGAACAATTGCAAGACCGTTTTTAACGTTGGTTCTAATTCTCTTGTAAGCTTTTACAAGGCGTTCTTCAATATTTTGCTCGTATTCCTTAGACTTGTCTATAAGGGCCTGCTCTTCCTTCTCAGTTTCAGCAAGGATCTCGTCTAGCTCATTTTTCTTGTGCTCAAGATGTTTTTTTCTTTCGTCAACACGCTCTGTTGTCTTGGCAATAACCTCTTTTTTCTGTTCAATTTGAGCTTTATATTCTTTAATGTTTTTCTCGGCAAGTTCGATTTCCAGTTCCTGAAACTCTACTTCTTTGCTCAAAGCATTAAATTCACGGTTATTTCTAACGTTCTTTTGTTGCTCAGAATACTTTTTCATCGCAGTTTTTGACTCATCAATAAGGTTCTTCTTACTTTTGATATCATTCTCGATTACTTCAATATCGGCTTCTAATTTTTCCAAACGCGTGTTCAATCCTGCTACTTCGTCTTCCAAATCTTCAACTTCTAAAGGAAGTTCGCCGCGTACGTTTCTAATTTCATCAATTCTGGAATCGACTAACTGAAGATCGTACAATGCTCTTAACTTCTCTTCTACAGTAACATCGTTTTTTTTTGCCATAGTTATATATACTTGATAGGATTGGTGTTTGTATCTGCTAAAATAAGTGCAAAATTACGAATTTTTTTGCTAAGAAAAGAACATAGTAAATTTTTTGTGAATTGCTCGCTTTCATAATGACCAATATCTGCTAAAATTATCTGTTTCTCAGCCTTATAGAAGTCATGGTACTTCAAATCTGCAGTAATATAAATGTCTGCTCCGGCACGTTTCGCATTTTCAATAGCAAAACTTCCACTACCGCCTAACACTGCTACTTTTTTTATGGTTCTTCCCAGCAAATCAGAATGTCGAACTACTCCAGCATTAAAGGTTTCTTTTACAGATTTGAGGAAATCTTCTTCGGAGATTCCCTGTTCGAGCTCGCCAATCATTCCCATTCCCAGATGTTGATGTGCGTTTTCCAGAGTTGTGATCTCATGTGCAACTTCTTCATAAGGATGGTTCTTAAATAACGTCTGAAGGATTTTTGATTCCAGATGAACCGGGAAAGTAACTCCGATTTGCGTTTCTTCTTCAAAGTGAAGTTGGCCCTTTTCTCCAATGGTAGGGTCGGCTTCATCATTTGGTTTAAAGCTACCCAAACCCTGCACGTTAAAACTGCAATTATCGTAATTTCCTATGCTTCCTGCTCCGGCCTCAAAAAGTGCAATTCTCAATGTTTCAGCATCTTTATTAGGAACAAAGGTGGTGAGTTTCTTGATACTTTTTTTTCGGGGAATTAGAATCTTTCGGTTAATTAAGTTCAGCTTCTCGGCGATCATGTCGTTCACACCTTTATGCTGATTATCCAGTGCAGTATGGATCGCATATATGGCAATATTATGCTGAATCGCCTTTATGACAGTCCGCTCCACATAATTTTTTCCGTTTAATTTTTTGAGTCCGGAGAAAATAATAGGATGGAAGCTGATAACAAGATTGCAATTCTTGGCAATAGCTTCATCTACAACCTCTTCAAGAGTATCTAAAGTAATTAAAGCACCCGTGGCTTCTGTTTCGGCATCGCCTACCAATAATCCAACATTATCAAAATCTTCAGCATAATTTAAAGGGGCAAATTCCTCCAGGTGTTGTATAATCTCCTTTATAAGCATAATTTCCTATTTTTGGCTTCCGATTTGGTTACTATCGGCTTAAGTAAAAGCGTTTCAAATATAAATATTATACCTTGGTTCCATGGCGATAATTCGAAAATTACTCTTTCCGTTTTCCCTGATATATGATGGGATTACACGGGCCAGGAACGAACTTTACGATCAGAGAATACTAAAATCGGAAAAATACGATCTTCCGGTGATTTGCGTGGGAAATCTGAACACCGGTGGTACAGGGAAATCTCCTATGATCGAGTACCTGGTACAACTTCTTATTTCACAATTTCGTATTGCAACGCTCTCGCGGGGTTATAAAAGAAAGACCAGCGGATTTTGGCAATTATCGGGCAAAGAAACTGCGGCAGAAGTGGGGGACGAGCCACTTCAGTTCAAAAGAAAATTTCCAAATGCTATTGTAGCTGTAGATGCAGACAGAAGAAACGGAATTGCTCAATTGGTTGGGGAGCAGGCTGAGGTTATTTTGCTGGACGACGCTTTTCAACACCGTAAAGTGCAGGCAGGGCTTAATATCTTGCTCACTTCTTATGATAATCTCTATGCTTCAGATCTAATATTGCCTGCCGGAAATTTGCGTGAATCCAGAGAAGGTGCAAAAAGGTCAAATATCGTGGTGGTAACAAAATGTCCGCCCAATATTAAAGCGGCAGAGATGGAAAAAATAAAGGTATTTCTTAAACTGAATAAAAATCAGAAGCTGTTCTTTAGCTATATTTCTTATGCTGAAAAAGTTACTTCAGAAAGCTCTAAATTAACCTTAGATGAGTTGAAAGGAAAAGATTTTGTGCTCGTCACAGGAATTGCAAATCCAAAGCCGCTGATAGATTATTTGAAGGATAAAGATTTAAAGTTCCAGCATCGGAAATTTCCAGATCATCATCATTTCTCAGAAGATGAAATACAGCGTTTAATAAAGGAAAACCTGGTGCTTGCTACAGAAAAAGATTTTGTGAGACTAAAGGAACGGCTTTCGCCTTCAAAACTATTTTACCTGCCAATTGAGACAAAATTTATTGAGCGAGAAAAAGATTTTAATCGGGTGATATTAAACTTTGTGAAAAATATATGAGGTGCAATTATACCTCATTATTACATAAATAATTCTGAATGTATTATCTGATAAGCTGCATCGATTCTAATCTCTTCAAAGGTCCTTTCCATAAAACCTTAGACTGTACTTTCTGCATTTGCAGCAAGGTATTTGTTAATTTTGTTGAAGAATTCTTCGGTTTTATATGGTTTTGGGATAATGTCATTAAATCCATTTAAGTAAAATTCATCCAGGTTTTCATCGAGTGTGACCGCTGTTAAGGCAATGATTGGGATGTTTTCATTGAACTTCCTTATCTCAATGGTGGCTTCAATTCCACTTATCCCGGGCATATGGATATCCATCAGGATGAGATCAAAGTGATTATTGTGTACTTTTTCAATCGCAATGGTTCCATTATCGGCTACATCACAAATAACCTTATTCTTCTCCAGGATCTTTCTGGTAATCATTTGATTGATTTTATTGTCCTCAACAATCAAAATACGCTTGTCAATCATAATGTCATTGGAGAGTATTACCGGCTTTTCTTCCTTTAATTTATTAGGCTGTCCTATGGCTGGATTTTCCAGGGCTTCAAATTTTAGCTCAAAGGTGAATTTAGATCCTTTTCCTAAGTCGCTTTCCAGTTTAATTTCGCTGTTCAGCAAACTTAAAAGGTTTTTTACAATGGATAATCCAAGACCTGTTCCTCCAAATTTTCTATTTATCTGCGTGGAGCCCTGGGTGAAGTTCTCAAAGATTGCCTTCTGCTTTTCTTTGCTAATTCCTTCACCATTGTCTTTAATTTGGAAAGAAAGATAAACTGTTTCGTTCAGCTGTTTTATTTTGTATACGCTTATCCAGATATCCCCGTTTTCAGTAAATTTAATGGAGTTGCCTATTAGATTGATAAGGATTTGAGAGATCTTAAGCGGGTCTCCTTTTAATTTAGTAGGGATGGAATTATCAAAGCTAAGATGTATACTGGTGTTTTTTTCGTCTGCGGAATTTTTTAAAGCGACAAGAACATCTGATATCCTCCTTTTTAAATTGAAGGTCGTTTGCATTACTTCAACTTTATTGGCTTCTAGTTTATTTAAATCCAGGATGTTATTTATCAAAGAAAGCAGGTACTCTCCCGAAAATTTAAGCGAATTAAGGTGTTCCTTTTGATTCTCTGTAGGACTTTCTTCCAACAGTAAATGGGTGAGGCCGGTAACAGCGTATAATGGCGTCCGAAGCTCATGTGTTATTGTGCTTAAAAATTGTGCTTTTGCAAGGGATGCTTTTTCTGCATTCTCTTTGGCAAGTGTAAGTTCAGAATTCTTTTTTTGCAGCAAGTCGTTAGCGCGTGCTCTAAGATTATTGTTTTTGTATAATGATAACGTTAAAAGCGATAGGATGGTAATAAGTGCTACACTTAAAATAGTAGTGAGTTTGTTGACTTTAAGCGATTTTTCCTGTTCAGCATTCTGAAGGGTTAATGCGCTTAGGGTATTCTTTAATGCGTCCTGTCCATATCTGCTATTTGCTTCACGGGCCAATTCTGCTTCGTTTAAATCGTATACAGAATCATTAGTCTTATAACTGGTTTTTAGGTAAGCAAGTGCTGCTTCTGGCTGGTTTTTGGCTTCATTTATGACACTTAATCTTCTGTTGCCGCTAATAATCATTCCTGCAAAGCTATTTTCATAAGCAAGAGTCAGGGCTTTTTTAGCACTTTCTTCAGCTTCATCTAGATTTCCAAGAGATAAATGAGCAGAAGACTTGTAATAATTAAGGCGACTCTTCTCATATTCATTTTCACTGTTGCTGAGGTAAATTTCCGCATTATTGAAATGTGTTAATGCGTGTCCATAATCATTTTCGTGGTGGAGTTCTACAATTCCCCGGTTGAGAGCGACCAGCCCGAGCTGTTCTCTGTTATTATTTTTAGTATATATCTTTTCCGCAAGATCCAGATAGTCCTCAGCTTCTGAATATTTCTTTTGAAGGTCTAGTGTTTTTGCGTATTGGATATAGCTGTAGGCAAGACCAATATCGTCCCCGATTTCCTCCTGAATGGAAATTGCCCTCTTTATATGCTCATTTGAGCTTTCATATTCGTGCTTTATGTACCGTAAATTAGCAAGGATGTTACTGGATAAAGCAATGTATCTTTTGTGGTTGATGCTCTTAGAGAGAACCATGGAAGAATCCAGTTTTCTAATTGCAGCATCAAAATTATATTGTAAGATAGAGGATTCAGCTCCGCTAAGCAATTGTTGAATCTGCTCACTTATTTCGTCTTCATTTTTTACTTCCTGATCCTGATGGGCAAAGGTGGAGGTATAAAAGAAAGTAAAGAGAATAAAAATGCTTAAGTTCTTCATTTGGGCTTGTAGGTAGCAACTTAACGGAGTTAAATATAGTTATTTATCATTAATCATTGCAATTAAATCTAAAAGTCTGTTAGAATATCCTGTTTCATTGTCATACCATCCAATCAATTTTACCATTTTTCCGCCAATTACAGAGGTCATTTGCGAATCAAATACACAGGATGCGCTATTTCCCAAAATATCAACCGAAACCATAGGATCTTCGGTGTAATTCAAAATTCCTTTAAGATTCGTTTCAGAAGCAGCTCGAAAGACTTCATTAACCTGCTGGATGGTAGTTTCCTTTTCAATATTCAGCGTCATATCTGTTAAAGAACCATTGGGCACGGGAACTCTTATTCCGCAGCCTCCAATTACCTTGTTTAGGTCAGGAAAAATATAGGTTAAAGCTTTTGCTGCGCCCGTGGTCGTAGGAATAATAGACTGTGTTGCAGCCCGGCCACGTCTAAGATCCCGGTGGGGTTGATCATGAAGACTTTGGTCTGAGGTAAAGGAATGTACAGTAGTTATGTAAGCCTGGTCAACCACAAAATTCTCATGAATGAGTTTAAGCATAGGAGCAGCATTGTTTGTTGTGCAGGAGGCATTAGAAATAATTCTTTCTGTTCCGTCGAGGATATGCTCATTTACTCCTAACACAACCATTTTAATCGCTGGATCGTCGGGGGGAACAGAAAGTACAATTTTTTTAACTCCTGGTTTCAGGTGCTCTCTAAGATCTTTAGTAGACTTGAATCTTCCGGAACATTCAACCACATAATCCACATCATATTTATCCCATGGGATATCCCGGGGATGGGAATAATTCAGAACGGCTGTAGACTTATCTTTTATGGTAATTGTAGAATTCACTCCTATAACTTCTTCGGAAAGTTTGCCGTGGATGCTATCGTATTTAAGTAAATGAGTAAGCGTTTCAGCATCGGCAACATCATTTATCGCCACCACGTTATAATCTGGATGGTTGATGAGAAGTCGAAAAAAATTACGACCTATCCTGCCAAACCCGTTAATGGCAATATTTGCCGGTAGCGCCATAACATTAAAGAAACTTTGTTAATTGATATGCTTTTGTGCTTTATAGGAAGAACGAACTAACGCGCTACTTTCGACGTGACGAAATCCCAGGTCCAATCCTATGGCTTCGTACTTTTTAAACTGATCTGGAGTGATAAACTGCTTTACAGGAAGGTGTTTTTTACTGGGCTGTAAATACTGTCCAATAGTCACTACATCCACGCCAACATCTCTAAGGTCATGAAGCGTTTGTATAACTTCTTCTTCCTGCTCGCCCAGACCTAGCATAATTCCAGATTTGGTGCGGTTAATTCCCTGATCTTTAAGATACCTCAGGACCTCCAGACTGCGTTCGTATTTTGCCTGAATTCTTACTTCACGGGTCAGTCTCTTTACGGTTTCCATATTGTGTGAAACCACTTCTGGCATTACTTCTATAATACGATCCAAATTCCTTTCATTTCCTTGAAAATCAGGAATAAGAGTCTCTAAAGTAGTTTCAGGATTCATTCTGCGAATTGCCTTGACGGTTTCAGCCCAAATAATAGAACCCATATCTTTTAAATCATCACGATCTACACTTGTAACCACCGCATGTTTTATTTTCATAAGTTTAATAGAACGGGCCACTTTTTCAGGTTCATCCCATTCTACGGTATCCGGCCTTCCGGTTTTTACTCCGCAAAATCCACAGGATCGTGTACAGACATTCCCAAGGATCATAAAGGTGGCTGTTCCCTCGCTCCAGCATTCTCCCATGTTAGGACAGCTTCCCGAGGTGCAAATAGTATGTAAATCATACTTATCCACTAAATTGCGTAGTTCAGTATATTTTTTACCTGTTGGAAGTTTAACTCTTAGCCATTTTGGCTTGGCTTGAGGCTTAGTTTTTATGGGTGCGATAGTGTCTGTACTCATAGCAAAATTCTGTTATTCAAAGATACGATATTATAGCGAACTGCATAAATTTAGACAGTAGAGAGTAAAATTCCTTACTCATGTTTGCGGTCTTTAATAATTTCTGCCAGCAGTTTCCTGGCTCTCAGTAGTTTGACCTTAACATTATTCATTGGTTCATCTAGGTTTTCTGCAATTTCCTTATAAGATTTTTCCTGAAAATACCTGAGATTAATGACCTGCTGATAATGTGGTTTTAATTGCTTGATATCTCTTAATAATTGAGCAAGGTTCTGCTCACTTATAAGTTTATCTTCAATTGAAGGAGTTTCATCTGCAATGGCATAAACCTTTTCTTCATCATGATTTGTTGTTCGGGAACGAATTGAAGAATTCTTCTTCCTTATAAGATCTACATGAATATTTTTGGAAATTGCTATAAGCCAGGTGCTAAAGGAATATTTTTCATCAAAAGTCTCAATCTTGTTAAATGCCTTCGAAAAAGTCTGAATGCTAATATCTTCAGCTTCGTATTCGTTCCTGGTTTTTTTTAGCTGGAAACCGTAGACGTCATTCCAGAAAGTGTCCATAAGATAGTTAAAGGCTGCCTGACTACCGCCTTTTGCTTCCTTTATTTTGATTAGAAGCCTTTCTGGTTTTATTTCCAATGAGTAGGTTTTGAAAAAATATTAGCTATAAAGATACCGCTTTGAGTAAAGATTAAAAATAATTCCAGAATGGGAAATAACCAAACTACATCTTTTTCATCTAACCTCTCCGCAGATTTGTAGTACAGCGCAGCCTTTATTAAAATTACAATTCCAAAGGTGACTGTCGAAATTTGCCAATTTTCGGCAAACAGTAGTATAAGGAACAAAGTCCAGAACATAACCTGGGAAAAATAGAAGAGCGCCAGAAGAAGTTTGTGCTTTTTCTTATAATTCTTAGCTGTGGAAACATGTCTTCTTTTTTGCTTAATCCATGCGCTAAATGTGCTTTTTGGGACACTTCTGGTGAAAGCAGCGGGGTAATCGCAGATGGAAGTATTAATGCTGGTGGCGGCTTCATTAACAAACAGATCATCATCTCCCGATCTAAGGTGCAGATGACTGGCAAACCCGCTTTGCTGATAAAATAGTCCTGATGTATAGGCAAGATTTCTACCAACTCCCATGTAAGGACTCCCTAATTTTGCATAGGAAAAGTATTGAATTGCAGTAAGCAGAGTTTCAAACCTGATCAATTTATTCAAGAAGGAAGATTTATTTTTAAAGTAGCCTCCATAGCCCAGAACAATAGATGTCTCCTCCTGCAGGTTTCTACACATTTCGCTAATCCAGGAATTGCTTTGAGGCGCGCAGTCGGCATCAGTAAAGAGGAGATGTGTGTTTTTGGCTCTTTTTATACCCAAGGTTAACGCATATTTTTTATTTGCCCAAAATGCTTCGTTGTTCTTTACATCTACGATTTGAATTCGTGGATCCAATTCTTTAAACTTCTCCATTACTTCCAGAGTTTCATCCATTGACGCGTCATTAATGAGTATGACTTCAAAATCGGGATGATCCTGGTCTAATATCGAGGGAAGAAAAGAATTGAGATTTTGTGCTTCATTTTTTGCGCAAATAATAACAGAAACTGGTTGGGCAGCAGGTGCAAATGAAGATTTCTTCGCGGAGGCAAAACTGAAAAAGCTAACAAAATAGGCAAGATTAACTGCTGCAATCAGCAGGAAAAAGAACAGTAAAATTGTTGACATTAAATTTACCCGGCCTTTTCAGTAGTAGAACAGTCGCCAATCTCGTCAGGCAATTTTCCGCAATAACTACAAGCCTCACCTTCTTTATTTAAGAAAGGATTTTGGCTGGCGCACGTACCTGCAAATTTTCCATCTTTTTTTCCCCAGATTTTAATCGCAATTCCGGCAAAAGCAAGTGCTATGAGTATAAAGCTAATTATAAAAACTTCCATGATTTTCCTTTTTCTAATGCAAAAATAAGAATAAAAATAGGTCTGGGGAAATGTGAAGATAATTTATGCCAATCTTAGCGGTCTTTAACTAAAATTTAAATGTAATTAACTGTATGATTAACAGTTAGGTGATACCTTCGGTGTTGTATTTAAATATTTAGTTATGAAAATAAAGACAATATTATTTATAAGTGGTTTTTCAGTTTTTACATTCACTGCTTGTGAAAATAATGAGAAGAAGGAACAGGAGCGGGCGCGGGCTGAGCAGGTGGAAACCGAAAGAGAGGAAGCATTGGCAGATGAAGAGCAAAGGGAACTTGAGGGTAACAGCATTGTTGTAAAAACTATGGAGGCAGATTCCCTCACCACATTAAGCAATGCGCTAAAGAAGGCAGACATTTCTGAAACACTGAGAACAGACAGAGGTCCTTTTACTGTTTTTGCGCCAACAGATGCAGCCTTTAACGAGTTAAGTCAGGAAAAGCTGGATAGTTTAATGATGAGTGAAAATCAGGATCAGCTTTTAGATTTGTTGGAATACCATGTTGTTGAAGATGAAATTACTGCAGATGAACTGAGTCAGCAAATCCAGAGCAATAATGGAGAATATACTTTTAATACCATGGCAGGTGAAGAAATTACCGCTATGATGAGTGGTGATAATATTGTGCTTCGGGACGATAGTGGAAATATTGCAACCATTACACAGGCAGATTTGGATGCTTCTAACGGAGTTGTGCATGTTATTGATGCCGTGATGATGAAAAAAAAGTCCTGATTAGTCGTCTAGTAGTGAAGTAGAAGAAAGAGGCTATTTTTTTTAGGACAGCCTCTTTTCTAATTAGAGTATATTAACCTCGGGTTCAAGCTTGATCTGAAATTTTTCTTCTACTTTTTCCTGAACCTTTTGCGATAATCGTAAAATTTCCATACCCGTTGCGGTTCCGTAATTCACCAATACAAGCGCCTGATTCTTATGCACACCGGCATCTCCTTTTCTGTATCCCTTTAATCCCGCCTTTTCTATCAGCCAGCCTGCAGGAATTTTAACTTCTTGGCGTGAAACAGGATAAGAAGGCATTTCAGGATAAGCCCGTTGCAGCTCTTCAAAAAGTTCTACTGAAATAACAGGATTCTTAAAAAAACTTCCGCTGTTTCCAAGGATCCTGGGGTCGGGTAACTTTGACTGCCTTATAGATATTACGGCATCAGAAATCTCTTTGACTCCTGCATCCTTAATGCCTTTTTGATCAAGCGCATTTTTTATTGCCCCATAATCAGTATGCAAAACATGATGATTTTTTGTCAACCTGAAGGTGACACTGGTAATGATATACTGACCTTTAAACTTATTCTTAAAAACTGAATTTCTGTAATCAAATTTACATGCTTCTTTACTGAAGGTTTTCTGTTCCAGGGTTTGAATGTGAATGGCCTCGCATTCTTCAAAAACGTCCTTAAGTTCCACTCCGTAAGCTCCAATATTCTGAATAGGGGCAGTTCCCACTTTTCCGGGAATAAGGGAGAGGTTTTCCAGGCCACCCAATCCTTTTTCGAGCGTATATAGCACAAATTCATGCCAGTTTTCACCGGCACTGGCTTTTACAAGAACTTCATCTTTGTTTTCTGAAGTTAATTCCTTCCCTTTCAGATCAATATGAAGAACGGTTTTTTCAATGTCTTTTGTTAAAAGCATATTGCTTCCGCCGCCAAGAATAAAAAGTTCTGACGCATAGGTTTGAGCGAGCACCTCCTTTAGATCTTCTACATTAGTAACAGAGATAAAGCGCCTGGCGCTAACGTCAATTCCAAACGTATTATATTCCTTTAAAGAGGCATTATGCAGAAACTGCATGTTATTTGTTGTATTGCTTAAGGGCTTCTTCAAGAATTTCTATTGCCCGCTCCAGATTATCCCTTTTTAGAACATAAGCAATCCTCACCTGGTTTAATCCGGTATTTGGAGTAGAGTAGAAGCCGGCCGCTGGTGCAACCATTATTGTTTCATTGTTATGCTGAAAATTTTCCAGAAGCCACTTTGCAAAGTCTTCGGCATTTTCTACCGGAAGCTCGGCTATGCAATAAAATGCCCCTTTGGGTTTCGCTACTTTTACACCTTCAATTTTTTCCAGGCCTTCTATAAGGATATCTCTTCTAAGTGTATATTCTTTATTTACTTCATCAAAATATTCCTGCGGAGTGTCCAGTGCTGCTTCACTCGCTATTTGAGCAAAAGTAGGCGGACTTAATCTTGCCTGTGCAAACTTCATAGCAGCGGCTATTACATCCTTGTTCTTGGAAACAAGACAACCAATCCTGGCACCGCACATACTGTATCTTTTGGAAACAGAATCCACCATTATAGCGTGATCTTCCAATCCTGCTATACTCATAATGGAATGATGTTTTACACCGTCATAGGCGAACTCGCGGTAAACTTCGTCCGCCACGACAAAAATATCATGCTTTATAGCAAGATCTGCTATCTGCTGAATTTCATCTTTCGTATAAAGATAGCCGGTAGGATTTCCAGGATTACAGAGAAGGATAGCCTTTGTTCTTTCTGTAATGAGGCTTTCAAATTCACTTACGGGAGGTAAAGCAAAATTGTTTTCAAAAGAAGCCTGTATAGGCAAAATTTTCACACCTGAAGTTTCTGCAAAAGCGTTGTAATTGGCGTAAAAAGGTTCCGGAATGATTATTTCGTCTCCAGGATCTGTAATACTTCCCATTGTAAAATTAAGTGCTTCAGACCCTCCTGTTGTAATTATAATATCTTCGCTGCTTACTGGGATATCATGCTTTTTATAATATCCTGCTAACTTCTCCCTGTAGCTAAGAAAACCAGCCGAATGACTGTAGGAGAGAACCTCTATGTTATTATTTTTTATAGCATTTAATGCTATCTGCGGAGTTTTTATATCCGGTTGGCCAATATTTAACTGGTAAATCGTCCTTCCCTCCCGTATAGCGGCTTCTGCATATGGAACAAGCTTTCGAATAGGGGATTGGGGCATATTTTGACCCTTCTGGGAAATACTAGGCATAACTGTCAATTTTTTATAGAATACAAAAATGCAAAAATAATAGTAGAATTAATAAGGTTGCGGCCAATATATAGAAGGATTTTAAACACAACAATAAATTGGCCTTTTTACCATTTCTAAAAAACAAAAAACCTCCCAGTTGGGAGGTTTTTGTTTTTTTAAAATTTAGTTTTAAATCTCGGTAACTTCTTCCGGTAAAACTTTTCCTTTAATCTTAAGGGCTTTTATAGTCTCTTCAGCATTAGAGTATACAGTAACTGTTTTTCTGATTGGTCCCACTCTTTTAGTATCGTACTTTACTTCGATAGTTCCGGTTTCTCCCGGAGCAATAGGGCCTTCAGGTTTTTTCGGAATAGTGCACCCACAGCTGGAAGATACCTCTTTAATTACAAGTGGTTCATCTCCTGTGTTTGTGAATTCAAACACACGAACTCCATCACTTCCTTTTTTTATTTCGCCATAATCAATTGTCTCAGATTGGAATACGATCTTGGCCTGTGCCATTGTGGTTCCTATTCCGGCTAAAATAAAAGTGGCAATTAGTACTAATTTTTTCATGTTTTTTGGGTTTAGATAGATCTTGTAAAGATACTCTGAATTAAAAATTACACCAAATTTTATTCAATTCAACTTCTTTCAAAATCCTTTAGTTATAATTACTTTTGCTTTTATTTCAAAAATCAGACCAAGTTATGGCTATTGCTTCCCAATACAATTCCCAACAAGTAGAAGATAAGTGGTACAAATACTGGATGGATCATAATTATTTCCATTCAGAAGTAGACGAGAGAGAACCGTACACCATTGTAATCCCTCCGCCTAATGTGACTGGTGTTTTGCATATGGGACATATGCTGAACAATACCATTCAGGATGTATTGGTAAGACGCGCTCGCCTAAAAGGCTTTAATGCCTGCTGGGTGCCGGGGACAGATCATGCTTCTATTGCTACGGAAGCTAAAGTTGTAGCAAAACTTAAGGCTGAAGGGATCAATAAAAATGACCTGAGCCGGGAAGAATTTCTGGAACATGCCTGGGAGTGGACCCATAAGCATGGTGGAATTATTCTGGAACAGTTAAAGAAACTGGGAGCTTCCTGTGACTGGGAGAGGACAAAGTTCACTATGGACGAAGAGATGTCTGCTTCAGTAATAAAAGTTTTTATAGATCTTTATGAAAAAGGGTTAATTTATCGGGGCTACCGAATGGTTAACTGGGATCCTGAAGCGAAAACCACTTTATCTGATGAGGAAGTTATTCATCAGGAAAAACAGGGGAATCTTTATTACCTTAAATACAGAATCGAAGGGAGTGACGATACATTGACGATCGCCACCACCAGGCCTGAGACTATTCTTGGAGATACGGCTATTTGTATAAATCCTAATGATGAACGATTTTTTCACCTCAAAGGGAAGAAAGCTATTGTTCCTATCAACAATCGTGTAATCCCAATTATTGAAGATGAATATGTAGATCTGGAGTTTGGTACAGGGTGTTTAAAAGTGACACCGGCCCATGATGAGAATGATAAAATGCTGGGTGACAAGCATAATCTTGAAGTTATCGATATTTTGAACGATGATGCTACCTTGAATTCCTACGGAATGCATTACGAAGGAAAAAATAGGTTTGTTGTTCGGAAGGAAATTACAGAGGAATTGAAAGAGCTGGGAATTCTAGTAAAAACTGAAGAGCATATTAACAAAGTAGGCACCAGCGAACGTACAGGGGCGGTTATAGAACCAAAATTGAGTGATCAATGGTTCTTAAAAATGAAAGATCTTGCCGAACCTGCAATAAAAGCGGTTGTTGGTGACGATATAAATCTTGTTCCGGATAAGTTTCTAAATACTTACAAGCACTGGATGGAAAATGTGCGGGACTGGAATGTCTCCCGTCAGTTATGGTGGGGACAGCAGATTCCGGCTTATTACTATGGTGACGGAAAAGAAGATTTTGTTGTTGCTGAAAATCCGGAAGCAGCCCTTGAAAAGGTTAAAGAAAAGACGGGCAGTCAAAAATGGCAATTATCGGACATTAGTCAGGATAAGGATGCTTTAGATACCTGGTTTTCTTCCTGGCTTTGGCCAATGAGTGTCTTCAACGGCATTCTGGAGCCGGAAAATAAGGAGATTCAGTATTATTACCCTACAAATGACCTCGTGACAGCGCCGGAAATCCTCTTTTTTTGGGTAGCGCGTATGATAATGGCAGGATATGAATACCGGGGAGAACGACCCTTTAAAAACGTCTATTTAACCGGGATTGTTCGGGATAAACAGCGCCGGAAGATGTCAAAATCTCTCGGAAATTCTCCAGATCCACTGGGATTAATTGAGCAATACGGTGCAGATGGCGTTAGGGTGGGGATGTTGTTAAGTTCTCCTGCCGGGAATGATCTTATGTTCGATGAAGATCTTTGCAAACAGGGGAGTGGCTTCATAAATAAGATCTGGAATGCCTTCAGGCTCGTAAAAGGCTGGGAAATTTCCGAAGAAAAAGAACAGGGTAAAACCTCAAAAATTGCAATTGACTGGTATAGGGCGAAGTTTCAAAAGGTTTTGAATGAAATAGAAGATCATTTCGATAAATACAGGATTAGCGATGCTTTAATGGCCACTTATAAGCTCATCTGGGACGATTACTGTTCCTGGTTCCTCGAAATGGTAAAACCTGCTTTTGGAGAGCCAATAGATGCGACTACTTTCAAGGAAGTTATTGCTATTCTTGAAGATAATTTAAGGATTTTGCATCCTTTTACGCCGTTTTCTTCCGAAGAAATCTGGCAGGAAATAACAGGAAGAACTCCGCAGGAAGCTTTAATTATAGCTAAGTGGCCGGAATTAAGTTCTTTCGATGAAAAAATTATTTCAGATTTTTCAGTTGCTTCAGAAGTGATTACGGGAATCAGAAAGATCAGAAAAGAAAAAAATATTTCCTTCAAAAATGAAATTGAATTTAAAGTTTTAAACAACGAAAAAACTTCAGAATTCTTTGACCCTGTTATTATAAAAATGGGAAACCTTTCGGAACTAAAGTATGTGGAGAAGCAGGTTGAAGGCGCATTGTCCTTCCGGGTAAAATCGAATGACTATTTTGTTCCTGTTTCAGGAGCCATAGATGTTGATGCTGAAATAAAGAAACTGGAAGAGGAGCTAACTTATACTGAAGGTTTTCTTAAATCTGTAGACAAAAAGCTATCCAACGAACGTTTTGTAAATAATGCTCCGGAAAAGGTCGTGGCTATAGAGAAAGCAAAGAAAGCAGATGCCGAATCGAAAATAGAGGCTTTAAAAGCGAGTCTGAAAAGTTTGAAATAGAAGAGGGAAGAGTTAAAAAAAATGGCAGTGGAGTTTAGTCTACGCTGCCAATATATTCTTCTACCAGGTCAATATATTTTTCCTGAGCCTCTTGTTTTGTCAAATCTTTAACCTGAACCAAAGCATTTACTTTAAAGGCGGAGCGTAAATCTCCAACACTGGTAGGTGGCAGATAAAAGCCATTTTTTGAAGTGGCGCGCTTATAGTAGGCATAAAAATGAAGTAACACATCTGGTGGAAACCTTTGATCTGTTGTACTTGCCATTTTATAGGCCTTTAAAAACTTTGTATTCTTTTCTTCTGGCATAATTCAATTATTCCTGAATTTTTCCAATCACACTTATGCCGCCTTTAACTTTCTGGTTTAGTTCTACATGTAATGGCGTACCTAGAGGCATAAAAACATCTACACGGGAGCCAAATTTGATAAAGCCACTATCACTTCCCTGAACAACTTCCTCTCCCTCTTCGGCATAATTCACAATTCGTTTGGCCATAGCTCCGGCAATCTGTCTATACAGGATTTCTCCTGTAACTTCATTTTCTACAACCACTGTAGTTCTTTCGTTTTCTTCACTGGATTTAGGGTGCCATGCTACGAGAAACTTCCCGGGATGGTACTTACTAAATTTTACTTTTCCTCCCACAGGGTGACGGGTAACATGCACATTTATGGGGGACATAAAAATAGAAACCTGTAATCTTTTGTCTTTAAAATATTCTTTTTCGTAAACTTCTTCAATTACGACAACTTTTCCATCTACTGGTGCTACCACATTTTGATTATTAATTTCAGTTTTTCTCTTCGGATTCCTGAAAAATTGGATGACGAGTAGGAAAAGTAGGATCGTGACGATAAGGATTAAAAATTTAATCCAGTACGTGTTTATTAAACTGTAACTAAGAACATTTATTGCAATTAATAATATTGCAGTAATGATCATTATCTTATAACCTTCTTTATGAAACATAATCTAATAGGTATAAATATGCATAAACAAAGGGACTGGCAAAAATAATACTATCAAGCCTATCGAAGAGGCCGCCATGTCCCGGCATTAGTTTTCCGCTGTCTTTTACGCCTGCCTGTCTTTTGAACTTAGACTGAATCAGGTCGCCCAGAGTACCAAAAATACTCAATATTACAGCTAATCCCAACCAAATTGGGAAAGTTAAAAATTCCGTGTAAAAGTGAATAAAATAGCTGGCTACGCAGCTAAAAATGAGTCCGCCTAAAAAACCTTCAATAGTTTTCTTTGGAGAAATGCGCTCAAAAAGTTTTCTACGACCAAAATTTTTGCCCACAATAAAGGCAAAAGTATCATTAGTCCATATCAAAATAAAAATTCCAACGACCAGTTTAGGAATAAAAACTCCGGCAATAGTTGGAATAAGTGTGAGAAAAATGACGGAGGAGATAAGATAGAATATAATGATAATATATTTCTTCTTTTCAAACACCGGAATTTTATTAACCACCATTAAATCCTTAACAAGAAACAAATTAACGAACATGGTAATAAAGAGAAGAAGGATTGTAGCGTCCTGATCAAATTTTAAATAACTGAAGAGGTAGAAAAGCAAGGCCTGGACTGCATATAATGCATAACTTTTAAGGTGTAGTAGTTTCTGCATTTCAACAAGGCAAACGAGGCCAAGTAAATAGAATAAACTAATAAAAACAAATTCAGAAGAGAGGATAGAAGCTACCAAAATGGATATATACAGTAATCCTGAAATAGTTCTGATTATGGCTTCCCTCATAGATTAAAGATCTTCAAGAAGTAGCAAATATAGGTTTTTAGCGCTACTTCCATAGCTCATAAAATCACCTTCTTTCTGCGTTTCGAAATTTTTAATGGTGGTAATATTGGAGGGAATATGTTGCTTATTTCTGAATTTTATACCTCGTAATCCTTCCCCTATAGTGTCAATAAGCTGACTAGTGGAGGCTAGAATGACAAAATTAGCGGGTAAATCATGCAGTTTGCTTTCCTTTATCTGGTTTGAAGATATAAGGATAGACCCATCATTGGCAATAAGGTACTCACAGGTAGAAAGGAGGAAAGCTGCCTGGGAAGATCTGTTGAAATCAAGGTTAAAATTATTAAACTTATCCTGAAGCCCCTGGTCAAAACAAAAACATTCTTTCTCATACCAGTCGTTTTCCAGCAGGATGTTGTCAAAAGCCTCAAGAACTTCATCGTTACTCTCACAATAGAGAAACTTTCCCCCATTATTCCTGAAGTTAAGCATAAATCTCTCGTCTGTCGGTAATTTTACCTCAGGCATATACTTTCCCCTATCAGCTTTTTCAGGACCTTCCTGCTTTTTGTCTGATTTAGATTTGGGGTTCAGGAATCTGCTAAATAGACTCATAAAGTGTTATGTGTGGTTCTCGACGTCATTATCTCAAAGATAAAAAAATCTTAATCTAACCTTAGGTCAAATTAAGATTTTTTACAGATGCTTAAAAAACTATTTTTTAACGGAATCGCTATTAGCAACAGTATCTCCATCAAAATTATCAGAATCGGGATTAGCCTGGGCTACTTCCTCTTCCGGAGTTACGTTTTTAGTGGCTTTAGCAAGCTCCTCCCGATCTTTAGCAAACGGGCGCGCTCCAAAAATTTTCTCAAGATCATCTTTAAAGATAACTTCTTTATCTAACAGGATTTCCGCCAATTGTGTAAGCTTATCTTTGTTCTTTGTAAGAAGAGCAATGGCCCGTTGGTACTGAGCTTCAATAAGTCCCGAAATCTCTTTATCTATAAGTTCTGAAGTACGCTCACTATACGGTTTTGTGAAATTATATTCACTTTGCCCTGAAGAGTCGTAATAGGTAAGATTTCCTACGGCCTCATTAAGACCATATATTGTTACCATTGCACGTGCCTGTTTTGTCACTTTTTCAAGATCGCTAAGTGCGCCAGTAGATATTTTATCAAAAGTAACTTTTTCTGCTGCACGTCCACCTAGAGCTGCACACATTTCATCCAGCATTTGTTCTGGCCTTACAATTAGGCGTTCCTCCGGTAAATACCAGGCTGCACCCAGAGACTGGCCACGGGGAACAATTGTTACCTTAACAAGAGGAGCTGCGTGTTCCAACATCCAGCTAACCGTTGCATGTCCTGCCTCATGAAAAGCAATTGCTCTTTTTTCTTCAGGAGTTATTATCTTATTCTTTTTCTCAAGTCCACCAACAATTCTATCTACGGCATCAAGAAAATCCTGTTTTCCTACTGCTTTGTTTCCTTTTCTTGCGGCTATAAGAGCAGCCTCGTTACAAACATTGGCGATATCGGCTCCCGAAAATCCAGGGGTTTGTTTTGCCAGAAATTCTGTATCCAGCTCATCTGCAACTTTTTTCAATGGTTTTAAATGAACTTCAAAAATTTCCTTTCGTTCATTTAGATCGGGAAGGTCTACGTAGATCTGACGGTCAAAACGTCCTGCACGCATTAAGGCTTTATCCAGAACATCTGCACGGTTTGTTGCTGCAACCACAATAACATTTGTGTTAGTCCCGAATCCGTCCATTTCTGTTAACAACTGGTTAAGCGTATTTTCACGTTCATCATTAGATCCTGAAAAGTTACTTTTCCCCCGCGCCCTTCCAATGGCATCAATTTCGTCAATAAAAATAATGGAAGGAGATTTTTCTTTTGCCTGTTTAAATAAATCACGTACTCTGGAAGCTCCAACTCCTACGAACATCTCGACAAAATCTGAGCCCGACAGTGAGAAAAACGGAACTTTAGCTTCTCCAGCTACGGCTTTCGCCAATAAAGTTTTACCGGTTCCCGGAGGACCTACCAATAAAGCTCCTTTTGGGATTTTTCCACCTAAAGCGGTATATTTTTCTGGTTGTTTCAGGAAGTCTACGATTTCCTGTACTTCCTCTTTTGCTCCTTCCAATCCGGCAACATCTTTAAAGGATGTTTTCACGTCGGTATTTTGATCAAAAAGCTTTGCCTTGGATTTTCCAATGTTAAAAATCTGCCCGCCGGCACCACCACCGGCACCAGAACTCATTTTTCGCATAATAAAGATCCAAATACCAATAATTAGGATAAAAGGTAAAAGTGTAAAGAAAACTTCGCCCCAAACATTAGTTTCCCTCTCAAAGGTCACGTTTGCTGAAACGTCATATTCTTGCTCAATATCTTCTACGTCATTCTGAAACTTCTCAAGGCTCCCAAGATTAAAGGTATAGGCAGGGGTATCTCCCGCAGCAAACATTTCTTCGTTAGTTTTGGATTGATGTTGGTCTTCTTGTTTTGCCTCCTCGGTGAGATAGACATTTGCCTTTTGACTATTAACAATTACGACCTTTTGAACATCACCATCTTTCAGGTATTCTTCAAACTGGTTTGGTGTGATCTTGGCTGGCTCGTTAAAGCCGCCGCCGGTGAAAAACTGAATTCCTAAGAAAATAATGATTATAGCCGCATAGATCCAATACGCACTAAATTTAGGCTTTTTAGGATCTAGTTTCTTTTTGGGTTGCTCTTTCGCCATTCTTGCTTACTTCTGGATTAGATTTAATAATTGGTCTCAATACTGGTGATCTTTGCGTCACCCCAAAGACTTTCAATGTCGTAAAACTCTCTTATATGTCGTTGAAAAACATGAACTACAACATTTACGTAGTCCATAAGTACCCATTCGGCATTTTCGCTACCTTCAATATGCCAGGGTTTGTCTTTAAGAGCTTTACTAACAGATTTTTGTACGGAATTTACTATGGCATTTACCTGCGTGTTAGAAGTACCATTGCAGATGATAAAGTAATCACAAACAGTATTCTCAATTTCCCTTAGGTCCAGGATGTCTATATTATTTCCCTTTACTTCTTCAATTCCCTTTATAACTTGAGCAATAAGTTCATCGCTGTTCGTTTCTTTTTTTGCCATTAAATTTATTTCTTTACGCAAAGTTATTACTTTTTAGTCTTTTTAAAGCCTGTTATATTATAACATTTTAATGCCTTTGCGCCTTTAGTTTCTACATGCGTATAATCAAAGTTAATGCCACCAATTCTACAAATGAATTTGCACGTGATTTGTACCACGGCAAATCTACTTTTGAGCCTGTATGTGTAGTGGCTCATTGTCAGACGAAAGGTAAAGGGCAGCGTGGTGCAGGATGGGTTTCAAACCCCGGTGAAAATCTTACGTTTAGTGTGTTGTGTCCTCATGTTGATTTTGCGGTTGAAGATCAATTTTTTTTAAGTGCGGCGGTGGCTTTGGCGATTGCAGATGTTTTAGAGAAATATGAAATTCCTAAATTATCAGTCAAATGGCCTAACGACATAATGTCAGCAAATTTTAAGCTTTGCGGGATTTTAATTGAAAACATTCTTAAAAATGCCAATATATCGGCATCTGTACTGGGAATAGGATTGAATGTAAATCAAATAGAATTCCACAACCTGCCCCAGGCAGGTTCTATGCAGCAAATGTCAGGTCAGAATTTTGACCTTGACAGGCTGCTGGAAAACTTATTGGATTCTATCGAAAAAAGGCTTCAAACATTGGCAGCTCGTCAAAAACAACTGCTTTTGGACGAATATATCTCCAAAATGTTTAGAAAAGACAAGGTTTCTGCCTTTGAATTTCCAGACGGTAGCCATTTAACCGGAATTATACGAGGGGTAACGCGCGAAGGAAGATTATTCGTGGAAACAGAAGATTCCGATTATAAAACTTTCGATCTTAAGGAGATAAAACTTCTCTTCTGAAGAAAATAATTCTATTTTAATGGCAATTAATCTAACTGATGAGGGTTTGCGAACTCTGCAGGTCGATATTTGCCATTTTTTGATGCTCTCTTATTTTATCTGAGGTGCAGCCTATAATTTCGCTATATTTTCAGCAAGGCTATTTATAAACTTCTGTAGCGGACTTTTAACCATCATACTCATCATTGCATTGAACTTGCCATGAAAGAAAAGCTGGTTTTCACTCTTATTTTCATTCAAATTATCGATATGAATATTGAGGGAGAAATTCAATTTATCTGAAGTAGAGCCTAAAACCACTAATTTCGGCTCTTCGGTCTCCTGAATTTTCAATTTTATCTCTGGCATGCCTTTTAGGGCGAACAAAAAAGTCTCCTGATCTAATACTTTAAATTTTTCCTTGCTCTCTGGCATTAGCTGTTCATAATTTTCGACATTGGTCAAAAATTCAAACATTTCCTGCTGATTTTTATTTGCGGTTACTTTTGGACTTTCTAAATTCATAACTATTTATTCCAATTAGCGGGATCATGACGCCATTCTTTTAGAATTTCAGCTTCAGAACCATTAATATATTTTGTTTTTTGTGCCGTTTCAATCAGGTAATCATAATCGCTTAGAGTATGAAGCTCTACCTTTGCTTCTTTGAAGTTTTCCGTGGCAACAATAAAATCGTAAGTGAAGATAGCCAGCATTCCTTTTACATTCGCTTTTGCTTCTCTTATCGCTTTTACAGCATTCAGGCTGCTTTTTCCTGTGCTGATAAGATCTTCAATAACAACTACGTTTTGACCTTCCTCAATATTACCTTCAATTTGATTTTTTCTTCCGTGACCCTTGGCTTCAGGCCTTACATAGGCAAAAGGTAGGCTTAAATATTCTGCTACGAGCATACCAATGCCGATTGCCCCTGTAGCCACCGCTGCAATTACATCTGGCTTTCCATAGAGTTCCTCTACCTGTTTTGCAAAATGTTCGCGTATAAAGTTCCTGATTGGGGGGTAAGACAATATCACCCTATTATCACAGTAAATCGGGGACTTCCATCCGCTGGCCCATGTAAATGGCTCTTGCGGGTTTAATTTTATTGCTTTAATTTGCAATAATAGTTCAGCGGTTTGTT
Source organism: Autumnicola lenta (assembly GCF_031846515.1). Lineage (NCBI taxonomy): Bacteria > Pseudomonadati > Bacteroidota > Flavobacteriia > Flavobacteriales > Flavobacteriaceae > Autumnicola > Autumnicola lenta. Next base: position 35,901 of record NZ_JAVRHO010000006.1, on the reverse strand, counting down.
TTGCTGTTTCTTTATTTAAAATCATAGTACAAATGTATAAAGTTTTTGTAAATGATGTCCCAATTATTCTTTCCACAAAAAAAGAAATTGGTGAAGCATATACTTCTTACCCTATTAAAACCGTAAGACTGAAGAAGTTGATAAAGAAGATCAATAAAGGAAAACTGCTTTACGTGAACCTTTATCATGAAGACGAGGAAAAACTTCTGAAGTTTTTACTCAAAAAGTTGCGGGTGGTTACCGCTGCGGGTGGGCTGGTTTTAAATGATAAGGATGACATCTTGTTTATTTACCGTAATAAAAGGTGGGATCTTCCTAAAGGAAAGACTGAAAAAAAGGAGAGCATCGAAGATTCTGCTATTCGTGAAGTAGAAGAAGAGACTGGTGTTCAGGATTTGGAGATAACTAAATTTATTCAAAAAACGTATCACGTCTTTAAGCGCAAGGGTAAATACAGGCTTAAGGTAACGCATTGGTATGAAATGCGGACATCCTACGACGGAGAGTTAAAACCGGAACAAAAAGAGGGGATAGAAAAAGCGAAATGGAAAAATTTTGAAAAGAGTCAGAAAGCACTTAAAAAATCCTACGCAAATATAAAACTTCTTTTTTCTGATAAATATTTATCTGGGAACTCTAAAGATCGGATAGCGTAAATGTGCTTCCTCATAGTGATTTGATCTTCTATGGATCCATTCCAGTTGTGCATAAGAATCGTTTCTAAATTCTGAATCTGAATCTCTTTTTTCTTCAAATTCTTCTTTTAATTGGGGGTTTGTATCCAATAACTGTTTGGCTATATCTTCAAAAACGTAAGGTGAAAAATGTTCTTTTTGCTGAAGGACAGCATCAAAAAAGTTCCAGTTAAAGAACGAATCTACTGTAGTAGGCTCCAGAGTTTCCAGTAGGTACCTCGCACCATCCTGAAAAGTGGTCACATAAAAATCTCCTTTTCTAAAGCTAACGGAATCCGTGGTTTTACTCACCTGCGTATTCTGGTGAAGATAATGACCTTCAAAGGGTGATTCTACAGTTTCGAATTCCTCGATTTTGTACTTTTCTACATAAATTACGGTATCCCGCGCCAGAGGCTCCAATTTGATTTGATTGAGCTGTAAAAGACCGATGACCTCCCACCATCCCTGCGGAATTATATATGCTCTGGGAATTTCTATCTTGTCTTGTGCTGTAAAGTTGTCAAAATATTCTATTTCTGTTGTAAACGGCTGGTTCCGGTTATATTTTAAGCGATCTTTCCCGGTAACTTCACTGTCAATTCTTTCTCCTGCATAACCCTTAAATTCCCTTGTGCTGGGATTCTCCATATCTGGTTGAAAATTTGTGGGGTACCATCTTTCTGTCAAATATTTCTTCGTTTCTGCCTCTCTGAGTTCTTTTATGGTTGCACTTTCAGCATCTGTAATATTTATCATAGAACGCATGAGTTCATAAGTTCCCGCAACTCTTTGGTTGTATGGTTTTAGCATATGGGTTTCTACCATCATTCCCAGAGTGTTCCAAAGCGTAGTATAGCCGGTAGAATATCTTGGATAATCTAAAAACTGACTAAATCCATTTTCAGGAACTTCATTAAACACATTTACATAGGGCGTGATATCCCACTCTTTCTGTTTAAGCGAATCTTCCAGAGCGGGCATCATTTTCTTGTTTAGATACTCTCCCAGTTCCCCTCCTAATTTGTTGTGCTGAGTAAATAAATGGGTGAGGGTATATTGATAATCTGCGCCGTTGCTTACATGGTTATCAATAAAAACATCAGGTTTCAGTAGATGAAAAATTTCATAGAAACTTCGTGTGTTTTTTGTGTCTGCTTTTATAAAATCCCTGTTGAGGTCGTAGTTACGGGCGTTTCCCCTAAAACCATATTCTGCGGGGCCGTTTTGATTAGTTCTCGTGGTCGAATTCCGATTAAGCGCCCCACCAACATTATAGATAGGAATAGTGGCGATAATTGTGTTTTCTGGTACACCAATAGAATCACCTGCCAGGTCCCTGAACAGCATCATCGTAGCATCAATACCGTCACTTTCCCCGGGATGAATACCATTGTTTATTAATATAACAGTTTTCTCCTGCCTTAATTTTTCCAGATCAAAATCTCCGGAAGGACTGAAAACCGCCAGATGCAGAGGTTTACCGCTATCTGTAGAACCAAATTCTGTAAAGCTGATAGTTGTGTAAGCTTTATCCAGTTGAGCGTAAAAATCAATAACTTCAGAATATGTTGCGGTCTCTTTACCTTCAGATTTTTCAAATTTTGTTTCAAAATCATAATCTACCACCAGGCGGTATTTGGATAAATCACAGGAAACAAGTAGGATTAAAAAAAGTAAAACTACTATTGCTTTTCTCATTTGAGCGAATTTAAGAGAGTGACATCACACATTAAATAATCTCTTGTGATGTCTGCTTCAAAATTTTTAAAAGCTTCTTATATAATTATTAGTAAACATAGGTAAAACTGCTATAGCTTACAATATATGCAGATATGTATGCCTGATTTAACCCTTGTTAAAGGAAACTTAATCAGCTTCTAAAACTTTCCTCGGCACAAATTTCGGAGTATTTTTGAGAAAATTGCTTTAAAATGAAAAGAAAATCGAATTTATTAAGTATTCTTTTGGCTCTTGGGATGAGCATGACGGCACTTGCACAGTTTAATGAAGTGAGTGAAGAAAAGAAGGACGAAATAGCGAACAGGCCGGCAAATGTGGTTCAAACAGCTGTAGGTTCTTTAGAACTTCCTCCTCCTTATTCTTCGGAATCTGTCACTAATGAAAGTGAAGTTATAGGATGGTCCGGAAATAGGCCCAAAGCACCTGAAGGTTTTAAAGTGACATTATATGCTGAAGATCTCCAACATCCCCGCAGAAGTTATGTAGCTCCAAATAATGATGTCTTTGTGGTAGAATCTAATGACGCCAAAAAAAGCGCCGATCGTATCACCATGTTTAGAGATACAGATAAAGACGGAATGCCCGATGAGCGATATGTGTTTATGGAAGGGCTTAATCAGCCTTACGGAATGCTGATTTTGGATGATTATTTCTACGTTGCAAATGTGGATGGTCTTAAAAGGTTTCCTTATAAAGAGGGACAAACTTCAATAGATGCAAGCGGGGAAACTGTTGTTGAGCTCCCTGCCGGAGGTTACAATCACCACTGGACAAGAAATATAATTACCAATAATGAAGGTAGCAAAATTTATATATCTGTAGGTTCTTCCAGTAACGCAGGAGAACATGGAATGGAAAAGGAGGAACGTAGAGCTAACATTATTGAAATTAATCCTGATGGAACTGGTGAAAAAATTTATGCTGCAGGTCTAAGAAATCCTGTGGGAATGGATTGGAATCCTGTTACCGGGGAGCTATGGACATCTGTGAACGAGCGTGACAAAATTGGAAATAACCTGGTTCCAGATTATCTCACCAGTGTAAAAGAAGATGGCTGGTATGGCTGGCCTTTTTCATATTTTGGGGATATAAAAGACCCGAGATGGGCAGAAGATCCGCACCTGGAACTTGTTGAAAAAGCTATCGTGCCAGATGTTCCGTTGGGCGCCCACACTTCTTCTCTGGGCCTTACATTTTATAAAGCAGATCAATTTCCTGAAAAATATAAAAACGGAGCTTTTGTAGGACAGCATGGATCTTGGAACCGTGCGAATCTTTCTGGTTACAAAGTAGTATTTGTACCTTTTGAAAATGGAAAACCCGGGGAGCCGGAGGATTTCCTTACCGGCTTTTTTGCCAATGAAGATTCAAGTAAGGTATATGGAAGACCTGTTGGGGTGACCACTTTACCAGATGGGTCTTTGCTGGTTAACGATGATGACGGGAATGTACTATGGAAAGTTTCTGCGGAATAAAATATAATCATATTGGAAAAAAGAATATTAGCAGCTTTAATTTTTGTCTGCTTCGGAAAAGTTTTTGGTCAGAACATAGAGGGTAGAATTATCAATTCAGAGAATTCTGAAGCAATTGTAGATGCGAGAATTAAAAATCTTACTTCAAATGCTGTAGTTTTTTCAGGTGAAAATGGAGAATTTTCTCTGGAAGCTGAGGACCTTCCGGTTAGCCTGGAAATAAGCTATTTGGGTTTTCAGAATAATTACAGAACAGTTACATCTTATAATGAAACGCTACTAATTACGCTGGATCCTGTTCGGGATAATCTTTCTGAAGTTGTTATTAGAAGCACAATTATCCCTAATGAACTTCAGGAAGTGCCTGCTTCAGTAGGTTTGCTCACAGAAAATGATCTCCGGCGTACAGATGCCACGGCATTAATGGACAATTTTAATTATGTCCCGGGAATGTACGTGAATCAGGGTGCGTTAAATACTAACAAGATCAATATTCGCGGAATTGGAGCGCGCTCTCAGTACAGTACAAATCGAATTCAGGCGTATTTCGACGGAATTCCGCTTACTACAGCAGAAGGTGAACTCACGTTGGATGATATCGATCAGGAATCTTTGGAAAGGGTAGAAATTATCAAAGGACCTACTTCCAGTATTTATGGAGCTGGTCTGGGAGGTTCAATAAATCTATATTCTGCTAATCCTGAAGCACAGGGAACCACCGGAAAGGTCAATTATCAGCTTTCCAGCTTTAATACTTCTAAAAAAACAGTTCTGGCTTCACACAGTTCAGAAAATACAAGCTTTTTTGCCAATTATTCTCATTTAAAGAGCGATGGGTATCGTGAAAATGGAGAATATGACCGGAAATCGGCTCTTGTAAATGCGAAACTTTTGACTTCTGAAAATAACAGCCTCTCATTTTTGGCAAATTTCACCCGACTAAAGGCTTTTATTCCAAGTTCTTTAAATGAAGAGGATTTTCTCAATGATCCTGAAACAGCCGCATATACCTGGGGTGCTGCACAGGGTTATGAATCTTACGACCGGGGACTTTTAGGTTTGGCTTACACGCGTCAGTTTTCTGAAAACTTCAGTAATACCACGAGTATTTATATGAACTTCAGAAATGGTTATGAGCCAAGGCCATTCGATATTTTGAAAGAGGAACGCCTTTCGGCCGGTGCACGTACAAAATTCAACCTCGATACTAATATCGGAGATATGGCTTCTCAACTTAGCTTTGGTGCAGAGTATTATAATGAATGGTATGAGATTGGCACTTTTGAAAATCTTTATGAAGATTTTCCAGATGAGGGAAGTGTGCGGGGAGCACGGTTAAGTAACAATGAGCAGGTAAGAAACTATGCTAATTTTTTCGGACAGCTAAGCCTGGAAATAACCGAAAACTGGAATGTCGAAGCAGGTTTTAATATTAATACCACAGGATATACTTTAACCGATTTATATGCTGAAGATGAGGTTGATCAAACCGGGGATTACCGTTTTAATACTATTTTTTCTCCACGTATAGGAACAACCTATGAAGTTGCTCCTGGTAAAAATATCTATGCATCAATAAGCCACGGATTTTCTACTCCCACTGTAGCAGAAACCCTGACTCCTGAAGGGCAAATTAATACAGACCTGGAGCCCGAAACGGAAATAAATTACGAAATCGGGTTTAAAGGAAACTGGATAAACAATCGTTTATATACCGAAATTGCGCTGTATTCCATCCAGATAGAGAATCTGCTTGTTGCGCAGCGAATAGATAATGACCAATACGTAGGAGTGAATGCCGGAAAAACAGATCATAACGGAATTGAATTTTTAGCACAATACAATTTTGATCTTGGAGCAGGAATAACCGGAAAACCTTATGTTAATGCAGCTTTTAACTTTTTTGAATTCGATGAATTTATAAATGAGGATGTGGATAATTCGGGAAATGAGCTGCCGGGAGTTCCAAAATCTACATTGAATTTAGGTTTTGATCTTTCTACAGATTGGGGCCTTACGTTTTACAGTAACTACAGAGCGGTGGGGGAAATTCCGCTGAATGATAGTAATTCAGAATATACAGATAACTATGAGCTGGTAAATTTAAAGGCAGTCTATAGTTTAAATGTTTCAGATTATTTTGAAATTAATTTTAACGCCGGCATCAATAATGTTTTAGATGAACATTATGCGGCCAGTGTGGTTACCAATGCTGTAGGCTTTGGAGGTGCCGCTCCAAGATATTATTACCCAGGTAATCCGAGGAACTATTTTGGCGGAGTAGGAGTGAGGTATAATTTTTAATCAATAACGGGATAGTATTCCGATAATTGCCAGTTTTGATATCAGACCTCACAGGTTTCCAAAACCTGTGAGGTCTAAAAAAACAGTAGATTTATAATTGACGTTTTTAGGTATTGTCTTCAATGCTTTGGAAAACGTAACTGATCGAATTTTAAGGAGAATATTCGTCTCTTACCTGTTACTTTTTCCTTACCACATCCGGAACCATAAAACTGTAGTCCCCACCGTGCCTGATGATATCCCTTACTACAGTAGAAGAGATATGGCTTTTGCCCGGAGAGTTTACCAGGAAAATGGTATCTATTCCGGCCATTTGAAAATTAGTCTGACCAATGGTTTTTTCAAATTCCAGATCCTTAGAATTTCTTAATCCCCGAAGGATAAAGGCGGCCTCCTGTTTTTTGCAAAAATCGACAGTCAGTCCACTGTAAGTGGTGACCTTTATTTTAGTTTCTTCTTTAAATGCTTCTTTTAAGAAAGAAAGTCTTTCCTCGAGGGAGAACATGTACTTCTTTTCAGAATTGGTGCCAATCGCCAGTATAATTTCATCAAAGAGGGGCAATGCGCGCTCAATGATATCTATGTGTCCTAAAGTAAGCGGATCAAAAGATCCCGGAAAAACTGCTTTTCTCATAAGCCTAAAGGTAAAAATTTCTGTTGAAAAAAATTATTCTTCCAGAGCGGCTTCAATAGCGCTTCCGTAGAGATCCTGCAGGCTAATTCCTGCTTTTGCTGCCTGTTGTGGTAAAATACTAGCTTTACTAAGCCCTGGCGTTGTGTTCATCTCAATAAAATGAGGTTCACCATCATGAAAAATAAATTCTGATCTGGTAAGACCTTTCATCTTCAACTTTTTATATATAAGAATTGAAATATCCTGCACCTTCTTAGTTTGCTCTTCAGAAATTCTTGCGGGAGTGATTTCCTGCGATTTTCCGAGGTATTTAGCCTCGTAATCAAAGAATTCGTTCTCTGAAATTATTTCCGTCACCGGCAGGGCAATAACTTCTCCTTTATATGTGACCACGCCAACAGAAACTTCGGTTCCATCCAGAAAAGATTCAATTATTGCTTCATCATCCTCTTTAAAAGCTGTTTTTGCAGCCGGAATAAGCTCCTCTTTCGTCTTTACTTTTGTAATTCCGAAGCTGCTTCCCGCACGATTCGCTTTTACAAAACAAGGCAGGCCTACTTTTTCCACAATTTCGTCCGGATTAATAGTGTCCTCTTTATTCAGAAAAAAATTAGTGGCGGTTTTTATTCCGTAGGGCTTTAAAACACTGATTAAATCCCGTTTATTAAACGTAAGAGCGGCCTGATAATAACCACAGGAAGTTTGCGGAATCCCGAGAAGTTCAAGGTATGCCTGCAAAAGTCCATTTTCACCGGGGGTGCCATGAATCGTATTGAAAACGCAGTCAAAAGAAATTGTTTTATCCTGAATTCTTACGGTAAAGTTACTTTTATTAATAGGATAAGGTGTATCATCATCTGCAACCATAAACCATTCACCTTTTAAGATATGAACTCGGTAAGGTTCATATAATTCGCGACTAAGATGTTGATACACCATGTTTCCACTGTTGATGGAAATACGATATTCACTGGAATAGCCGCCCATGGCGATGGCAATTTTTTTCTTCATGTTCAATATGTAGAGATTAAAATCGTTATCAAAAATATCACTAATAACGGGTGCATCCAAAACCGTTGGGTTTTATATCTTTGTTTTTTAAACCAATCTATGGGAATAATACGATTTATCTTCAGCAAAACTTTTTTGATACAATTAGTTTTGGCCGCAATAGCCATTGTGGTTATTGTTTTTCTGGCACTTCAGTGGTTGGAATATTCTACTAACCAGGATCAACGTATAAAAGTACCTGACCTGGCGCGAATGTCTTTAGATAATGTAGACGACAAACTTAATGAACTGGATCTTCGGTTTGAAATTCTGGATTCTGCCAATTTTAATCCGGACTTTCCCCGCTATTCAGTAATAGAACAGGTGCCGGAGCCTGGGAAATTTGTAAAAGAAGACCGGAAAATTTATTTAACGCTAAACCCTTCAGGATATCGAAAAGTAACTATTCCGAATGATTTAATCAGGAAAACAAGAAGACAGGTAGAGCCAACATTGCGCTCCCTGGGATTTGAAATTGGTGAAGTTACCTATAAACCAGATATTGCCGAAGATGCAGTGCTGGAAATGCGACACAGAGGAGAGCTGGTAGAGCCGGGAGATGAACTCATGAAAACGTCAGTTATCGACCTTGTATTGGGTGATGGCTCTGGCAGGTACAGGCAGGAAGGCGAAGAAGAGGAGGAGAGCGAGACGGGTGTAGAAGAAGAAATTGAATTTTAATGAAAGAAGAAGAAGAAGGTCACGATATTGAAGAGCAGGATGATGAACTTTATGAGCATCATAAATTTGTAGCCGAAAAGGGACAGAATCCGTTGCGGGTGGACAAATATTTGATGAATTATATCGAAAAAGCTACCCGTAACAAGATTCAGAAGGCAGCAAAGACGGGGAATATCTACGTAAATGAAGTTGCTGTAAAATCAAATTATAAAGTAAAGGCTGGAGATGTAGTTCAGGTGATGTTTGAACATCCACCATATGAATTTTTGCTAACTCCGGAAGATATTCCGCTGGATGTGGTTTATGAAGACGATACATTGCTGGTTGTAAATAAACCGGCCGGAATGGTGGTACATCCCGGCCACGGAAATTACAGCGGAACTTTGATTAACGCGCTGGTTTACCACTTCGAAAATTTGCCAAATAACAGCAGTGACCGCCCCGGTTTAGTACATAGAATAGATAAGGATACCAGCGGACTTTTAGTCGTGGCTAAGACAGAGCAGGCAATGACGCACTTATCCAAGCAGTTTTTTAATAAAAGCAGCGAACGCGAGTATGTTGCGATTGTTTGGGGAAATGTAGAAGAAGACGAAGGTACTGTAGAAGGAAATATTGGAAGACACCCAAAAAACCGACTTCAGAATACCGTCTATGAAGGTGAGGATGCAGAGAAAGGAAAGCCGGCCGTTACTCATTACAAGGTGCTGGAGCGTTATGGTTATGTGACGCTCATTTCCTGTAAGCTGGAAACAGGCAGAACGCATCAGATTCGTGTGCATATGAAACACATTGGCCACACCCTCTTTAATGATGAAAGATACGGTGGAGACAGAGTTTTAAAGGGAACGACATTTACAAAATATAAGCAGTTTGTCGAAAATTGTTTTAAAGTATTGCCAAGACAGGCTTTACATGCCAAAACCCTTGGCTTTGTTCATCCGGAAACTAAAAAGTGGATGAGCTTTAATACCGAGATTCCGCAGGATATGCAGGATTGCATCGCAAAGTGGGAGAGCTACGCAAAGAATCAGAAGGAAATTCTGGATTAGGATCTAGAACTTTTGCCTTTTAATTAATTATCTTTAGTTGCAGATTGCAGTACCATGGAAAACATTTTATTAAAAATTAAAAGCAAAGAGGCTTATGATCAACTACTAAGCCTGCTTAAGAAAATTGATCAAAATGAAATTGAAATAATTTCAGACAATGTTTTTGAGCAGCAGAAAGCAGAGTTGCATCAGGAATTGGAGGCTGTTGAAAATGGAACTTCAACACTATCCGATTTAGACGAAGTAGATATTGAACTGGATAGGATTATTTCTCAATATGAAGATAAAACTATCAGGTAAATTTAGGTTTAACCTTGAAAAGCAGATACGGTACATTGCAAAAGATAAACCTTTAGCCGCCCGGAAGTTTAAAAATGACCTTTTTTTAGAAATAAGAAAAATTTCTTCTAATCCCTATTCTTTCAGAAAATCTATTTATTTTGATAACGAGGAAGTTCGTGATCTGACTTTTAAAGGCTATTGCATTACTTTTAGAATAAATAGTACATTGCATTTGATTGAAGTCTTTGGTTTCACGAAGTATACTTTGTTTAAATGAAATAAACCTTCTCTATTATTCAATAAAGAAGTAATAGAACATGCTTTTTCATTGTATCTCATTCGGCTTATCTTTGAATAAAATCTTCAGAATATGAAAATTGTAATTTCCCCGGCGAAAAGCCTGGATTATGATTCAAAATTACCAACTACACGCGGCACACAGCCGCAATTCCTGGAAACAACCGCCAAACTAAACCGTAAACTGGCGAGAATGACAAAAGCTGAGATTTCAGAATTAATGGGAATCAGTGATAAACTGGCTGATCTAAATTATACCCGCTATCAGGAATTTGAAGAAGACCACAATAAGAAGAATGCCCGCCCGGCAATGTATGCTTTTGCTGGAGATGTTTACACCGGTCTGGATGCTTATACAATTCCGACAGAGAAAATCGACCGGCTGCAGGATACCTTAAGGATTTTATCGGGAATGTACGGAATTCTAAGACCGCTCGACCTTATGCAACCATACAGGTTGGAGATGGGTACTTCCATCGGTATTGAAAGAAAAAAGAACTTATACAAAGTCTGGCAGGAGAAATTGACTCAGGCGTTAAATGGTGAACTTCAGGAAGATGAAATATTTCTGAATCTTGCCAGTAATGAATACTTTAAGGTTGTTGATACTAAAGCTTTAAAAGTTCCGGTTATTTCTCCGGTTTTTAAAGATTTCAAAAACGGAAAGCTTAAAATCATTAGTTTCTACGCAAAAAAGGCCCGCGGCTCCATGGTGCGCTATATCATAGATAAAGATGCGCAGTCTCTGGACGATATAAAGGGCTATGATTATGATAATTATCGCTTTAGCGAAGAACATACTGAAAAGGAAAATGAGCCGGTCTTTATCCGATAGACTATAAACAATTGTAGATTTTCGACAAGATTGATGTTGAACAGAAACAAGAAAAAAGACCACTTCGTTACGAGAGCAAAGATTCTTAAAATAATTTAATAGTCGATAATTGCCTTTTTAGGGCTGGTATTTTATTTTTAAACAATAAACAATAAACAATAAACAATAAACAATAAACAATAAACAAAGGACATCTTCCACCACACGCATCCATATCGCCCTTTCATTCCTGAAAATGCCACGAAGTTGATCGTTGGGACATTGCCACCACCGCGATTTACGAAACGGCAATTAAAGGAAGGTGATGTAGATTTTTGCTACGGAAGTCGTGACGGACTGCTTTGGCGGGTGCTGGATAAAATCTTTGACATTGGCCTTAGTTTTGAAACCACTGAAGAAGCTGTGGAGCATCGGAAGCAATGGTTAAAAAGCCGCGGTATCGGGATTTGTGATATGGTGGAAAGCAGCCGGAGGGAAAAAATTGATGCTTCAGATCTTGGAATGCAACAGGTGGAACTCCGCGATATGGTACAGATTCTTCGGGATCATCCAAAAATTAATACGCTGTTGTTCACCGGCGGAAACAGCAAAAATGGGCCGGAATATTTTTTCCGCAGACATTTAAGAGAAATAGGAAGCGACATACGGCTGAAAGTAATTTCCAATGATGTTCCTAAAATTTATCAGTTTGTGCTTGACGGCAGGCTGATCAAAACAGTTTCTTTAACCGCGCCTTCCGGATCTGCCAATCGAGCTATCGGCAGTATGGAGCTTTATAAACATCTAAAAAAGAAAAACCCTGAATTCAATACAATTGATTTCAGGGTTCTCCAATACAAGGAGCATTTCTAAAACTACTGCTCCAAATTTTTCTTTTGTGTGTCGGCCATGGTGGTTGGTTTTACCTTAAACTTTTTACGTTTAGGTCTTAATTTTCCATGTGTACCGATAGCAATTTTTCCGCGTTTGGTCTTTTTATCACCTCTACCCATTACTTCTTATTTTGTTGGTCTTTGATGGTTTTGTCATCAATATCAAAGTCATTGGTTTCGGTATCGCGGTTTCCAATTTCACCACTTAGAGGATCATTATCGCTCCGTCTCTGTTCTTTCCTCTTATTTCTACTTTCATCTATACGTCCCATAATTTTCCTTTTTTAATTCTGAATTAAGATACGTAAAGACCGGATAAAACTGTATTAAAACCATGTTAGACTTTGGTTAAAGCTTAGCGAATACTTTTAACAAATTCCGCAGTTTTTCCAATCCCGTGCTGGTTGAGATGCTTTATAAAAGCGCTGCCGATAATTGCTCCTTTGGCATATTGGGTAGCCTGCTCAAAAGTTTCATGATCTCCAATTCCGAAACCGACAATTTGCGGATTCTTCAGGTTCATACTATCAATTCTCTTAAAATAATCTTTTGTTTCCTCGCTAAAACCTTTGGTAGAACCCGTGACACTCGCTGTACTTACCATATATATGAAACCGTCGGAAACAGAATCTATAAACCTGATCCTTTCCTCGGAAGTCTGCGGAGTGATCAGGAAGATATTCTGAAGTCCGTGAGCTTCAAATATTGCTCTGTACTCTTCATTATATACATCTACCGGAAGATCGGGAATAATGAGTCCGTCAATACCGGATTCTTCACATTTTTGACAGAATCTTTCCACACCGTATTGAAGTATCGGATTAAAATATCCCATGATGATCAACGGAATTTCCACAGAATTCCTGATCCCTTCCAGTTGCTGAAAGAGTCGGTTTGTAGTCATTCCAGCCTTCAGGGCTTTAGTAGAACTCTCCTGAATTGTTGGGCCATCGGCTAAAGGATCACTAAAGGGAAGACCAATTTCAATAAAATCGATCCCGCTTTTTTCAAGATCCTGAATGATCTGTACCGTGTCTTCAGGTTCTGGATACCCGGCGGTAAAATATATGGAAAGCAGCTTTTTGTCTTCCTGCAGTTTTTTGGTAATTCTGTTCATCTAAAGGTAGTAAAAGAGACCTCACAGGTTTCCAAAACCTGTGAGGTCTAATGTTTATAAATTAAAATATTCGATATACGTATTAAGGTCTTTATCGCCGCGTCCTGAAAGGTTGACCACAACAATATCATCCTTTTTAAACTTCCGGTCTTCAAATATTGCAAGCGCATGGGAGGTTTCGATAGCAGGGATAATTCCTTCCAGTTTAGCAAGATGTAAACCGGCTTTCATGGCATCCTCATCGGTAACCGAAATAAATTCCCCGCGGCCACTTCTGAATAAATTTGCGTGCATAGGTCCCACTCCCGGATAATCCAGCCCGGCAGAAATTGAATAAGGTTCGGTAATTTGTCCATCTTCAGTTTGCATCAGCAAAGTCTTACTTCCGTGGATGATTCCTTCTTTTCCCAGAGCTGAGGTTGCTGCGCTTTCACCGCTCTGAATTCCTTTTCCGGCAGCTTCCACAGCGATAATGCCAACTTCAGGATTATCTATATAATGAAAATAAGCACCGGCAGCATTACTTCCGCCTCCTACACAAGCTACTACATAATCAGGATTTTCGCGACCTTCTTTTTCCTGAAGCTGCACTTTTATTTCTTCAGAAATAACTGCCTGGAATCGTGCGACCATATCGGGATATGGATGCGGACCAACAACAGATCCTATTATATAATGAGTATCAACCGGATTATTAATCCAGTCCCTGATAGCTTCGTTAGTGGCATCTTTAAGCGTACGGCTTCCGGATTTTGCAGGAATAACTTTCGCACCAAGCATTTTCATACGGGCCACGTTTGGCGCCTGGCGTTCAATATCTATTTCTCCCATGTAAACAATACATTCAATCCCCATAAGGGCACAAACAGTGGCTGTAGCTACACCATGTTGTCCGGCGCCGGTTTCGGCGATAATCCTGTTTTTGCCAAGTCGCTTTGCCATGAGTATCTGGCCCACAGTATTATTTACTTTATGGGCACCGGTATGGCAAAGATCTTCCCTTTTCAGGTAAATTTTCGCATTGTATTTTTTGCTGAAACGTTCCGCATAGTAGAGTGGAGTAGGGCGCCCTACATAATCCCGGAGTAGATCTTTAAATTCTTTCTGAAAGGATTCCTCTTTCATAATATCAAGATACTGCGAGCGCAGTTCTTCAACGTTTGGATAAAGCATTTCCGGAATAAAAGCGCCTCCAAATTCGCCGTAATATCCTTTTTCGTTTGCCTGGTAAGTCATTTTATTTTCTATTTCTCCTGCAAAGTCTAAAAGACTTTTTGGGTTATTTTTATTATTTATTCGAGAAACGATCTTTAAAAAGTTGCAGTTTTTCGACATTTTTTAGTCCCGGTTCATCTTCAAACCTGCTGTTTACATCAATTGCATAAAGCAGATTTTCCTTTCCATTTTTCTGAAACCACGTCATCAGCTCGTTAATCTCTTCTATTTCTTCAAGGCCAATTCCGCCGCTAAGGAAGAATGGAGTAGAGGAGGGGTAGTTTTTAAGAACTTCCCAATCAAAGGTGACCCCATTTCCGCCTTTATTTTTTCCTTTGGTATCGAAAAGGAAGAAATCCACAACCTCTTCATATTCCTTTAATTTGCTGAAGTCAAATCCTCCTTTCACTGAAAAGACCTTGATTACTTCAACATTATCGTCCTTTAGGTTGTCCCATAGTTTCCTGCAAAATTCCGCGGTTTCCTGCCCGTGAAGCTGAATGGCTTTTAATTTATATGACTGTACTTTTTTCAGAATAAAATCCAGCGATGCATCTACAAAAACACCTGTTTTCTTAATTGCTGAAGAAATTTCCGGAACTTCTGAAGCAACAAATCGAGGGGATTGTTCATAAAATATAAGCCCCATATAATCTGGCTGAAGCAGAGCAATTTCCCGAACGTTTTCCGGTTGCTTCATTCCGCATATTTTAAGCTTGATATTTGTCATTTTATGAGGTTCGCTTTAATTTTTTTATTTACTAGAAAAACGTCTATTGGCTACTTTTTCTGTGTATTAAGTATTGGTCTGCCGTCATCACGGGTATTTCTGCACTTTTAAAATCTTTCAGATTTCTGGAGATAATGATTGTTTGATTAAACTCCAGCGCGGTATAATATTGTAAAGCATCTTCATAATCTGCAAAATTTTCATCATTCAATGCCAATTCTACTATTTTATCGTTTAGCGGAAGTAATTCCACCAGCACTTTAAATTTTCTAAGTATTCTCCGTGCCTCTTTAGCAGATTTTAACCTGGACAGGACGTAATTTGTATTAGCAAAGGAGAGGGAAGAGATTGTAAGGTCAAGCTTTCCCTGATCTGCCAGTGAAAAAAGTCTGCCGGCTGGTTGGCAAAAAGGTTCACGCTTGGCCAATAAATCAATCACAATATTTGTGTCTACAAATAAATTACTCATTTGTATTTATTCAGTAAATAATCGCTATAGCCTTTTTTATAATCAAAATCTGCGTCCAAATCAATAACTCCCATTAGACTCTCCACCAACGGAGTGTTTTGCTTCTCTTTTTCTTCCTTCTCTGTGACAGCAGCCAAGTATGATTCGATCATTTTTGACAGGCTTACGTTTTGCGTTTTGGCATATTGTTTAGCTCTTTCAATCACCGTCTTATTTAGGCTCAATGTTAATTTCGTATCCATCTCTAAAGTTTTACGTGCAGAATATAAAATACACTACGTAAAGTTACAAATTATTTTTACCTGTTTAAGTAGAAAAAGCCTTATTGTGCTAATTGCCTGATAAATTCTTTTGCACTTTTGCCGGGATCATCAGTTTTCATAAAGTTTTCACCGATTAAAAAGCCCTGATAGCCATAATTCTTCAAGTCTTTAATAGCTTCTACAGAACTTATTCCGCTTTCAGAAACTTTTACGAAATCCTCTGGAATTTTTTTTGAAAGCTCTTTACTTATGTCGGTACTTACTTCAAAAGTCTTTAAATTTCTATTATTTACTCCCAGCATATCTAAACTCGGCATAATGGATTTCTGAAGTTCTTCTTCATTGTGAACTTCGAGTAGGACATCCAGCTTTAAATTCTTTGCAAACTCCGATAATTGCTTTATTTGAGCCTTCTCCAAAACGGCAGCAATTAGTAGAATCACATCGGCACCATAAGCTTTTGCTTCCAGTAACTGATATTCATCAATAATGAATTCCTTTCTCAGAATTGGCATTTTGACACTTGCTCTTGCAAAAAGCAAATCTTCCAGGGATCCACCAAAGTATTTTCCATCGGTAAGAACAGACATTCCTGAAACTCCGGCGTCCTCATATCCCGAAGCCACATCCTGAACGTTCAAATCCTGATTTATAACAGATTTTGAAGGAGATCTTCGCTTGTGTTCTGCAATAATTCCTGTTTTGCTGCTTCGCAGGGCATCAGCAAGAGAGATTGTTTCCCGCTCAAAAAGCGCAGTGTTCTCTAACTGTGAAACAGGTACTATAGTTTTCTTTAATGCAACTTCTTTGCGTTTATCGGCTATTATTTTATCTAAAATATTCATTTTTTATATGCTGTTAATTCCAGGTCGTGCCTCTAAAGTGACAATTATCGACTTATTTCCTGTAACTTCTTTAAAGCCTGGAGTCCGTATCCGGAATTCAGGGATTCTTTAGCTTTTGCAAATCCTTCCTGTGGTGAAACGTTTTGGGTAGTTGCAATGGCCATCCCCGCGTTTGCACAAACCACGTTGTTTTGAGCCTCGGTTCCTTTTCCCTTCAGAATTTCCATAAAAATTTCTGCAGAACTTTCAACGGAACCTCCGCCGGCAATTTCTGATGGATCTAAAGTCGGAATACCAAAATCTTCCGGACCCACCATAGCTTCAGAATGATTGGAAATAATTTTTGTTTTTCCAGTAAGCGAAATTTCGTCGTAACCATCCAAAGCGTGTAAAATTGTAAAATTTTTATTGGTATTTTGATATAAATATCCATACATTCTTGCCAGTTCCAGGTCAAAAACGCCCACCAGCTGATTCCGTGGAAAAGCAGGATTTACCATTGGTCCCAACATGTTGAAGAAGGTTTTTACCGCCAAAGATTTTCTGATTGGTGCTACGTTTTTCATCGCAGGATGAAAAAGGGGAGCATGTAAAATACATATTCCGGCTTTATCTATACACCGCTCCAGAAAGTCAGGATCATTACTGAATTTTATTCCCAGGTGCTCCATCACGTTGGAACTTCCGCTTACTGAGGACACCCCATAATTTCCATGTTTGGCTACGTTCACACCTGCGCCTGCCGTAACAAAAGAGGCCGTTGTGGAAATATTAAAAGTATTTTTCCCGTCTCCACCGGTTCCACAAAGATCTACAGGGTTATAGTCGTTTAAATCTATAGCAATGCAAAGTTCCAGAAGCGCATCACGAAAACCTTCCAGCTCCTCTATTGTGATGCTCCGCATCATATAAACAGTGAGAAAAGCCGCGATCTGATTGCTGTTATATTCCCCATCTGAAATGTTGAAAATAACATGCTTCGCCTCTTCCTTGGAAATCGTTTCGTGGTTGATAAGTCTGTTGAGTAGTTCTTTCATAATTCTCCTCTGTCTCCCAAAAATGAGAACAATGTCGAGGCAATTTTAAGGTTAAACTTATGCATTTGTGTCTGCTACTTTCTTCCCTTTGGTAAGATTAAAGGAGGGACTTTCTACCCAGTTTTTAATAATTCTTTTCCCTTCAGGAGTCAGGACAGATTCCGGATGAAACTGAACTCCTCTAATATCAAATTCTCTGTGGCGAAGGGACATGATCTGTCCGTTTTCGTCGTAAGAAGTTGCTTCAAGAACATCGGGTAATTCTTTTAGTACTACCCAGGAGTGGTAACGTCCCACCATAAATCCGTTAGGTAAATCCTTAAAAAGAGGTTCATCTTTTACGCAAAGGTTGATATTAGTGGCAACTCCGTGGTACACCGAATCCAGATTTCCCAATTTTCCACCGAAAACCTCGCCTATTGCCTGTTGGCCGAGACAAACGCCGAAAATACTTTTGGTAGCTCCGTACTTTTCGATAATTGGCTTTAAAAGGCCTGCTTCTGAAGGAATTCCAGGACCGGGAGACAGCAGGATTTTGTCGAATTCCTCCACGTCTTCCAGTTCTAATTGATCGTTTCTTCTTACAGTTACTTCACAATCCAGATCTTCTAAATAATGAACTAAATTGTAAACGAAAGAATCGTAATTGTCTATGACTAATATCTTTTTCATTTTGTTTATTCTTTTGCGTTAGGGATTGAGGCTTTGTGAAGCTCTTTTTAAAGTTTTTACTTTAAAAAAGCGACTGCCGAAAGCCCGACCCGCAGGGTAACGCCCAAATTAAATATCTTCTGCTATTTCCAGTGCTTTGGTTAATGCTCCTAATTTATTATAAACTTCCTGTAATTCGTTTTCTTCTACAGATTCTGAAACCACCCCGGCGCCGGCCTGGTAATGTAATTGATGATTTTTGCTCACAAAGGAGCGAATGATAATGGCGTGGTTAAAATTGCCGTCGAAATCCATAAATCCAATTGCGCCGCCATAGGCATCACGATTCACATTTTCGTACTTCTCGATAAGTTTCATCGCGCTGTGTTTGGGAGCGCCACTAAGGGTGCCGGCGGGAAAAGTATCTGCCACGACCTGCATGGTTGGTGTATTTTTATGTTTTGTGCCGGTGACTTTGCTTACCAGGTGAATGACATGAGAAAAAAACTGGATCTGACGGTAATTTTCAACTTTTACATTGCTGCCGTGCCTGCTGAGGTCATTCCTCGCAAGGTCCACAAGCATTACATGTTCTGCATTTTCCTTCTCGTCTGCAGCGAGCTTTTTTGCCAGTTCGGCGTCCTGTTCATCATTTCCGGTGCGTTTAAATGTTCCGGCAATCGGGTGAATTTCTGCCTGGCCATCTTTTACCACAAGCTGCGCTTCGGGAGAACTTCCGAAGATTTTAAAATCGCCATAATCAAAATAAAACAAATATGGAGAAGGATTCACACTGCGAAGTGCTCTGTAAACATTGAACTCGTCTCCCTTAAATGCCTGGGAAAAGCGGCGGGAAAGCACAATTTGAAAAACATCTCCACGATAACAGTGCTTTTTGCCCAACTTCACATTTTCTATAAACTCTTCGTCGGTTAAATTAGAGACAGGCTCCTGCTGACGCGTAAAATTATAGGTAGCAAAATTACGAACTTTAATAAGCTGCTTTATTTCTTCAATTTTACTTTCTGTATTATAGGTATGGTCAAAAATATAAGCTTCGTTATTGAAGTGGTTAATGGCAATTATATTTTGGTATACCGCATAGTACATGTCCGGCAATCCGAGATCTCCTTTCTTTTTAGTGATTTCCAGGTCTTCAAAATATCTTACTCCGTCATAGGCGATGTAACCAAAAAGCCCATTATTGATAAATTTAAATCCTGAATTTTCAGCTTTAAACTGTTGCGAAAATTGCTGAATTTTTTGCGGGACATTTACGTCCTGATCGATATTTGTCGTTTTCTGGGTGCCATCCGGAAAACTTTCAAAAATTTTTTCATTTTGGATCTTAATAGAAGCTATTGGATTACAGCAGATATATGAAAAGCTGTTGTCGCTGGCGTGGTAATCGCTACTTTCCAGGAGAAGGCTGTTTGGATATTTATCCCGCACCTTTAAATATACACTCACAGGTGTGATCGTATCGGCAAGTAGTTTTGTATGGGTTGTAGTTAGCTGGTACATCTATAAATATTTGCATTTCCGGAAATCCGGTAAATTTTATGTTAGTTATTTTTTTCCTGCACTAAATCAAGAACTAATATTGACAAAGGAAGAAAAGAAACAAAAAAAGGCTTGTCGTGAGACAAGCCTTTTGTATATGTTTTATACTATAGCAATGTTACTTCACGACGTTTGACGTAAGTTGCTCCACCACCAAGTATGTACTGTAAAAGTTTTCATTGCCTCAAATATAGAGATGAAATTTTAATTGACAAAGATTTTTCTCTTTTTACTTTTTCAGAAAAAAGAAACCGCGCAATTTGGGTTTGCGCGGTTTAAAAATATTCTGTTGTTAGAACTTTAGATTTACATCCAATTCAAAATTGTCGTGGATAGTGTTATCTCCTAGATTAGAAAAGAAACTTCCCGAGCCATAACGCACGTTGAATTTGGATCTGTCAATAACGACTTTTGCTGATGCTGAATCTTCGTTTAATTTTTGTTCGAATGTTATAGGATTGGTTTTTTCTTTTATAGAAAGGTCACCCGATACGCCATAGGTTCCATCTTCTTGTTTTACAACATTTCGTACTACCAGTTTTGCCGTAGGATACTTGTCTACGCCAAAAAAGTCTTCATTCTTCAGATGATCTTCCAGTTGTTGTTTGTTTTTTCCGGAGAGGTCGGTTACTTTTATAGAAGTCATGTCCATAATAAATTCGCCTCCTGTAGGCTCGTTATTTTCGATGTTGAAATATCCTTCTTTAAGATTTATAGTTCCTGAGTGAGAACCTGCTAATTTTTTACCTTTCCAGATTACATTACTTTCCTGAGTTTTAATTTCCTTTTTCATAGTATAAAATTTGAATAATAATTATTGAGTTTTTTAGTACCAGTCGTGGCTTCCAGCCAATTCTTTTTTTCAGACAATTTTTTATTTAAATGAATTCGAAAAGTTGTTCTTTTCTTTTCCGAACTTTTTTGGCATCCTGAGCCGGATCTTCTTTACTGCGATAGCCTAATGTTGCTATAACAGCTGTGGTCAAGCCTTTTTCCTGAAGTCCAAGGACTTCATCAAATTTAGCAGCATCAAATCCTTCCATAGGACAGGTATCGATTCGGAAACTGGCTGCTGCTGAAAGGAGGTTGCCCATGGCGAGATAAGCCTGCTTTTGAGCCCATACATGTTGATCTTCAGTCGGAAGCGTAACAATACTATCTATAAGTTTATCTCTTAAGCCAGTGAGTTTATCTACAGCAATGTTCCGTACTGCACTAATATTTTCGATATAGGAGTCCACATAATCCTCGTCTATAGTCCGGTAATTGGCAAAAACGACCAGATGTGAGGAATCGGTGATCTGAGGTTGTCCCCAGGCTGCCGGCTTCAGTTTTTCTTTTATTTCCTGATCTTCAATTACCAATATTTTATAAGGTTGCATCCCGTAGGAAGAAGCTGAAAGCTGAATGCTCTTAAGGATTTTATCCAGATCTGTGGAACTGATTTTCTTTGTACTGTCAAACTTTTTTGTGGCGTAGCGCCATTTTAAATCTTCTATGTAAGTACTCATAACTGTTGTATATACAATTGTTAAACTAAATTTTTTTATCTGATTTTCTCCAGCAGGATATTAAGTTGTTCAATATCCTCCGGACTTAAAGTTTTTACGAATTTGTTCTCGACTTCTTCGACAATAGGATCTAACTCTTTTAGTAGTTCTAAGCCTTCTCCTGTAATCACTATCTCAACTTTTCTTCTATTTTCTTCACAAACACAGCGGTGAACCAGGTTCTTTTCGAGGAGCTTATCTACCAAACGTGTAGTGTTACTCATTTTATTGACCATTCTTTCCTGAATGGTATTCAAATTTGCGGGCTTACCGTTTTGTCCTCTTAAAATTCGTAATACATTAAACTGTTGATTGGAGATTCCAAAAGGTTTTAAAACATCAGCCATTAAGGTAATAGCCTTGGTGGTAGCCAACATCATGTTTATTACCAGTTTTTTATTTTCCGGTAAGGGTTTATTCGTTTTTAAGATTTTCTCAATATCCATTGTCTAAACAACATTTGTATATACAAATATATATCGCATTCTTGATATGAGCGTATAAAAAAAGGTTAAAATTTTAAAGAAGTTTCTTAAGCACAAAAATCGTCAAACGAAACGTTCAGTATCTTTACAGCTTTTAGTACTTTTAAACCTGAAATTTTAAAGACATAGAAATAATGAAAGAGCTTTCACAGGAAGAATGGAGAGATCAATTACAAAAGGACAAAGATGCAGTTATTCTTGATGTAAGAACAGAGGAAGAAATAGAAGAGGGTTTTATTCCCGGCGCCAAGAAAATTGATATATATAAAGGACAGGGATTTATAGATGAAGTAGAAAAACTCGACAAATCCAAAAATTACTATATCTATTGCCGTTCCGGAAAGCGTAGTGCACAGGCATGTTCTATACTGGATCAGAAAAGTTTTCAAAATACATATAACCTTGAAGGTGGTTTTATGGAATGGGAAGGGGATGTTGAGGGAGATGAGTAAAAATGATATTTAACCAAACCCACTATGAAGGTCTCTTTTGGCTTTATTTTATTCATCTTTGGTAGAGATTTTGACAGAAGATCGGAAAAAAGGTATCGCCAGATACTATAGTTTTTCTTTTGTCGTTAAAAAGAAACTTAGACTGTCTATTATTTTGAATAATTGATATATTTACGGCCCAAGTCAGGATCTTATAAACCTAATATTTATGAACAAGTTTTTTTTACCACTTCTATTTTGTCTTTTCTTTTTTTCTTTTTCTCAGGCTCAGGAATTCAGCTTCGGAATAAAAGGTGGGCTTAACTATGCTATGGGGGGCGAGATTATTGGCCGGTCATCTAATGTTGACGGTACTCCTCAGTATAGTACTGGCACTTTCACTCCAGATTCCAATATTGGTTTTCATGGAGGTGCTTTTATTGAAATGAGGTTTGGTAAGTTTTTCATAAGGCCAGAGGCATTGTATATTTCAGCTGAGACAGAATTTACTTTGGTGAACAGTACATCTTCTTATACTGTTGATCAGCTCACTATTCCTTTATTAGTTGGCTATAATGTGTATGGTCCCATAGATGTTTATGCAGGGCCGGCGTATAATAATATTATAGAAGGAGCCTTACAAAATACGAAAGACCCTATAGTAGTGCAAAATTCACCTTTAGCCGCTCAGGCTGGTTTAAAGGCAGGGGTAGGACGTTTTGAACTTGATTTACGTTACTCGCGAAGCTTGGCTACTGCTGAAAATCAATCAATAGATGTTGATAATGATAATACAGTAACGGGTGGTGTGAACCAGAGAGATGGAGTAAATCTGGCCAGTTTCGACGGCAGGTTGCACCATGTTTTATTGAGTCTTAGCTTTAAATTATTTGATAGCTCCGCTAGTCCACGCAGAAGGAGTGGAGGTTGTTATTTTTAACTTATAAGAATTCTCTGAATGGTTACTGCATAATTCTTATCTAGACTCATAAGGAAAGAAATAGGTAGTACGTTTTTTTGATGTAACTATGGTAAAACCATACTTCACCCTCCACAGTAAATCTTTATTATTTTCATTATTCTCTATCAATTATGTTAGCTGATGATTTTACCTTCTCGAAAGATTCAGAAAGTTTCAAGAGGCCCCCAATGACCTCTTTCTGATCTTTAGTGTTCACTGGTATCATCTTCACCCATCATATTAACTGTCTTTTCTACTCCACCATTAGTGAATACTAAATTATTTGGACATGTGTGATGATTTATTCATCCAGGCATAAAGTTTATTCTGCCTGGGGGGCAATATCTGTGAAGTATTTTCGATTCTAAATTTAAACTT
This sequence comes from Autumnicola lenta, assembly GCF_031846515.1. Classification (NCBI taxonomy): domain Bacteria; kingdom Pseudomonadati; phylum Bacteroidota; class Flavobacteriia; order Flavobacteriales; family Flavobacteriaceae; genus Autumnicola; species Autumnicola lenta. The sequence goes on along the minus strand of NZ_JAVRHO010000006.1, from coordinate 12,307 downwards.
ACTTTTAGTCCCTCAAGCAGGATTTAATTCTTGAGGCTTGCCTCGAAATTATAAAATAGTTTTCCAATTCATACCTCATGGGCTTGCCCCGAGGTTCTTTATTCGGGCTCCGGAGAGTTTCAATTTTTGGGTGGTTAATTTTGCAGCTTTACCCAGAACAGCTTTTTCCTTCTGCTTGATTTGAGGCACACTTAGATGTAATATAGGTAAGAAGTGTCTCAGATTCTCTTCGGGAAAATACAAAATAAATCGACTTTTGGAATGGTTTCCTACTTCATAAAAAACCTCTGCCCCAACTGAAATTCTCAAAAATAAAATAAAGAAAACTGTTCTCTTTTAGCTACGCTTCTGAAGGAATTTGCATTTTTAAGAATAATTGTAAATTTTTTGTAAGTATCTCATAGTTAAAAATATACCTTTCATCGAAAGGTATTCTTACGGATTAAGTTTTCAAAGCAAAAATCTTCATATTGGGCGTAATTTTTTGATTTTAACACATTGCTATTCTATTTTTATTAACAGTGTTATAGCTTCTAAAATTATAGAATATTTATAAAATCATCGTTTTTGATCAATAAATATCAACATTTACTGCTATATGACATTTTATCTGTTCTTCTAGTTTTTATATTTAAAAAATTTTAACATTTCTTCTGAACGAACCTTAGGAAAATTTACAATCTTAGTAATGAAGAAAATGATCAATTTTTTATACCCCACACATTGTATTTTCGGTCCTTATATTTAAGATATTCCCCACAGAGCAATTGTAACTTGTAAGACCAATATGGGACTTACAGCGGCGAAGCCATGGAGATCCTATTTTCCACCAACCAGGAACCAGTAAATATAAATTTCTTAGGATTTCCTCCCCGTGAGCAAAGTTTTGTGAAAGGATTAATCTAAGATATTGTTTTATGAAGTTGTCTTCGAAAAAAAATTTAGAAATAAGTATCAAATAAAACAACATGAGAATCAAGAATATATGCTGTATAGGAGCAGGTTATGTCGGTGGACCAACAATGGCTGTTATTGCCCAAAAATGTCCTGATATTCAGGTCACTGTTGTGGATATTAATGAAGAACGTATTGCGGCCTGGAATAATGAGGATGTAGAAAGAATACCGATTTATGAACCGGGTTTGCCCGCTGTAGTTCAGGAAGGAAGAGGTAGGAATTTATTTTTTTCTACCGATGTTGATACTGCTATAGATAAAGCTGAAATGATATTTATATCGGTTAATACTCCCACAAAAACATATGGAATAGGCAAGGGAATGGCAGCAGATCTTAAATGGATAGAATTATGTGCACGACAAATAGCACGCATATCCAGGAACGACAAAATTGTAGTAGAGAAATCTACACTTCCCGTGCGAACTGCTGCTGCTCTAAAGGAAATACTGAAGCATACAGGAAATGGGGTGAAGTATCAAATTTTGTCTAATCCGGAATTTCTGGCTGAAGGAACTGCAATTCAGGATTTATTACATCCAGACCGGGTGCTAATAGGAGGGGACATTGAGACAAAAGACGGTATAGAAGCAATTTCGGCATTATCGGATATATATGAGAAGTGGGTACCAAAATCAAAAATACTGACTACTAATGTTTGGTCCTCAGAACTCTCGAAACTTACTGCCAATGCTTTTCTTGCTCAACGTGTTTCCAGCATAAATGCAATGTCAGAACTTTGTGAAGTAACAGGGGCAGATGTTACCGAAGTCGCAAAAGCCCTTGGAATGGATTCCAGGATTGGACCAAAGTTTTTAAATTCGTCTGTAGGTTTTGGAGGCTCCTGCTTTCAAAAAGATATCCTCAACCTCGTTTACATCGCGAAATCTTTTGGCCTAAAGCAAGTAGCCGAATATTGGGAGCAGGTGATTATTATGAATGATCACCAGAAAAAAAGATTTGCGGCAAACATTATTAGGACTCTTTATAATACCGTTTCTGGAAAAAAAATAACTGTTCTCGGGTGGTCGTTTAAAAAGGATACTAATGATACGAGGGAATCAGCAGCCATCTATGTAGTAGATCATTTATTAAATGAGGAGGCAGAGATAGCGGTTTATGATCCAAAAGTTCAGGCAGAACAAATTTATAAGGATTTGGATTATCTGGAAAGTAGAAATAAAGAAGCCAATAGGTTAAATCTTAATGTAACTAATGATCCTTACGAGGCATGCAAAGATTCGCATGCTATTGCAGTACTAACAGAATGGGAAGAATTTAAGACTTATAATTGGGAAAAGATATACGAAAATATGTTGAAGCCAGCATTTCTTTTTGATGGTCGTAATTTACTTAATATAGAGGAACTCACTAAAATTGGTTTTGTAATAAAGAGTATTGGGAAGCCAGCGCCTACAAAAAATTCCGTTGTTTCCAAGCCGGCTTTAGTTAGTTAGCAAATCTAAAAATGTCTCCACCCCTTTTGAAAAAATTTTGTGAAATAAGCAATTTACTTAATAGCCAATTCTCTAAAATGTTTTCCTATGAAAGAAGTTTCGCATGTAATTTTAACTGGAGGAATTGGAAGTAGATTATGGCCTTTATCCAGACAGTCCAAACCTAAACAATATCTTGAAATCTTTTCGGAGAAATCTTTGTTCGAACTGGCGATCGAAAGAAATAGACTTTTTTCAAAACAGTTAATTGTAGTCGGAAATAGGGTTAATCAAGAGCTTTCAAAAAAAATACTGAGAAAGTTAAATCTCAATAACTTTTTAAACATTGTTGAGTCGACTCCACGCAATACTGCACCGGCAATCGCTTTTGCTGCTCTTTCCGCAGACCCTGATGACGTCCTACTGGTAACCCCGGCAGATCATATTATAGAGGAAGGTGAAAGCTATACTACAGCTGTTCAGAAAGCTATAGAGCTGGCTGAAAAAGACTTTTTAGTAACATTTGGAGTACAGCCGACTGCCCCGGAAACAGGATATGGTTATATTGAATTTGATGGAGATGAAGTGCTTTCATTTCGGGAAAACCAGATAAGCAAAGTGCTCAGTCCTTTCTGCAGGCAGGTAATTTTTTGTGGAATAGTGGAATGTTTTGTTTTAAAGCCGGTGTTTTCCTTAATGAACTACAAAAATTTGCTCCCGAAGTTTATCAGAGATCTTCCCAGGCTTGGCAGGCGAGCGAAGAAGGTTGTCTTGATTTTGATACTTCGATGGATATTCCTTCTATAAGCGTGGATTACGCAGTAATGGAAAAAAGCGACAGGATTAAAGTAGTTCCAGCTAATTTTCAATGGAGCGATATGGGATCCTTTGAGGCTGTTTATGAATATTTTAAGTCTCATGGATATACTACCGACTCAAATGCAAATATGCAACTTGGAGAAATTAAACCCACTTTTTTTGTAGGAGTAAATAACTGTATTCTTATTTCTACGAAAGATGCGAATTTAGTGATATCTAAAGAAGCTTCTCAGGATGTAAAAATGATCTATTCCTACCTAGAGCAAAATTGCCCGGATTTAATACGATAATTAAGAAGGTTGATGTTTGGATGCTCTTATGTGTTCTTCTTTAAAAAAATAATAAAATGAAAAGAATTTTAGTGACTGGAGGTGCGGGCTTTATAGGTTCTCACCTTTGCAAAAGATTACTGGATGAAGGTAACGAGGTCATTTGTCTGGATAACTATTTTACAGGAAGCAAAGAAAATATTGTTCCTCTGATGGATAACCCCTATTTTGAAGCTATTCGGCATGATGTGACCATTCCCTTTATGATTGAAGTGGACGAAATTTATAACCTAGCGTGCCCGGCTTCACCTGTACATTACCAATATAATTCCATTAAAACTATAAAGACTTCCGTAATGGGAGCTATAAATATGTTGGGTTTGGCCAAAAGGGTTAAAGCTACGGTTTTACAGGCAAGTACCAGCGAAGTGTATGGTGATCCTGAAATTCATCCTCAACTAGAAAGTTACTGGGGTAACGTGAATCCAATAGGTCCTCGTTCCTGTTATGACGAAGGAAAAAGATGTGCGGAAACGTTATTTATGGATTATCACCATCAAAATAATGTTGATGTGAAAATTGTTCGCATCTTTAATACTTACGGTCCGAATATGAATCCTGACGATGGTCGCGTAGTATCAAATTTTATAGTACAGGCATTAAAAGGAGAGGATATTACCATTTTCGGTGATGGTAAACAAACAAGATCTTTTCAGTATGTAGATGATTTGGTGGAAGGTCTGATAAGGATGATGACTACAAAAGGTTTTACCGGACCAGTGAATATTGGTAATCAAAACGAATTTACGATGTTGGAATTAGCAGAACATATTTTAAATATAATTGGGTCTTCTTCCAAATTAATATTTAAGGATTTGCCCCAGGACGATCCTAAACAAAGGCAACCGGATATTACACTAGCTAAGAAACATCTTAATGGCTGGGAGCCAAAGATAGAATTAAGAGAGGGGTTATTTAAAACGATTCAATATTTTGATGCTCTGCTAGGACAAAAATCATTCTCTAATCCGACGCTTTAAACATATTTGCTTAGGCAGCAAGTAATTCTTGCAAAATCTGCCGCTCTTTCTTACTACCTATAAATTGATTTTTAAACAATGAAAGTTTCGATAATTACCGTAGTCTATAATAATGTGAATTTTATTATAGATTGTATTGATTCCGTATTTCATCAAACATATTCTGACATCGAATACATTGTTATTGATGGAGGCTCCACTGATGGAACACAACAGAAGATTCGGCCTTTTTTGAAAAATATTTCCTATTTCGTTTCTGAGAAAGATATGGGGATATATGATGCTTATAACAAAGGCATTAAAATGGCCACGGGAAATATTATAGGTATTCTCAATTCGGATGATTTTTTCTACCGAAAAAATACTGTAGAAAAGATCGTGGAAAAATTCGAACAGTCTGGTGCAGACCTGGTATACGGCAAAGGCATTTTTGTAGATCAAACAAAAACTTTTGATGTAAAGCGGATTTACCCTTCAAATCCATTTAAAAAGAATTATCTGCTCTTTGGCTGGATTCCTCTGCACCCAACTATTTACGTGCGTCGGGAGATTTATGAAAAGTACGGTTTTTATGACCAGCAGTATAAAATAGCAGGTGATTATGAGATGTCTCTCAGATGGTTTAGAAATGAGCACATAAAAAAAACTTATCTCGATGAATGGGTGGTAAGAATGCGCCTGGGTGGCAGAAGTACAACTCTGGACCTTCAGAAGCAAAAATCAATGGAGGACCTTCAGATTATTAGAAAAAACCACCTTTTGGGATTATTTACTCTTTGTTTTAAAATTGCTAGAAAAGTACCCCATTATCTCATTCCCAGATTATCTCCTACCGGGAAATTTTTTAGAGTCGAAGGAGATGACATTAATAGCTAAGGTACGGTGAATTTCTTATTACCAGAAAAAGGTGGGGTTTGAAAATTGTAAAGAATTAATTATCTAATATGAAAGTAGCATTTATTACAGGAGTCACCGGGCAGGATGGCGCTTATCTAAGCGAGTTCCTTTTAAAAAAAGGATATATCGTGCATGGATTGAAAAGAAGAGCTTCACTTTTTAATACAGACAGGGTCGATCACCTATACCAAGATCCTCATGTAGAAAACAGAAATTTTGTTTTGCATTATGGTGATATGACCGATAGCACAAATCTTATCCGTCTTATTCAGCAAATTAAACCAGACGAAATATATAACTTGGCCGCTATGAGTCATGTGCAGGTTTCCTTTGAGACACCTGAGTACACAGGAAATGCAGATGGTCTTGGAACGCTACGTATTTTGGATGCAGTTCGCTTATTGGGGTTTGAAAAAAGGACAAAAGTGTATCAGGCATCAACTTCAGAATTGTACGGAAAGGTTCAGGAAACTCCTCAGACAGAAACAACACCGTTTTATCCCAGAAGCCCCTATGCTGTGGCTAAAATGTATGCTTACTGGATAACAGTTAATTATCGTGAAGCATATGGAATGTTTGCCTGCAATGGAATTTTATTTAATCACGAATCCCCGATTAGGGGAGAAACATTTGTTACCCGTAAAATAACCCGCGCGGCTGCGCGTATTGCTCTTGGACTCCAGGAAAAAATTTTTCTGGGAAATCTTAACGCACGGCGTGATTGGGGGCATGCCAGGGATTACGTAAGAATGATGTGGATGATTCTTCAGGCAGAGGAGCCTGAAGATTGGGTAATTGCTACAGGAAGAACTACTTCCGTAAGAGATTTTGTGAAATTGGCCTTTAATGAGGTAGGAATAGAACTAGAATTTATAGGGGAGGGAGTAAAAGAAAAGGGAATTGTAAAATCATGTTTAAATCCTCAATTTCAGTTGGAAGCTGGTAAAGAAATCTTAGTTGTAGACCCTCGTTATTTTAGGCCAACAGAAGTAGAACTTCTTATAGGAGATGCTACTAAAGCAAATACGAAATTAGGCTGGGTGCCAGAATATAATTTGCAGGATTTAATAAAGGAGATGATGGAAAGCGATGTTAGACTTATGCAAAAAAACCAACATATCCAGAATGGAGGTTATGAGGTGTATAATTATTATGAATAATCAATTAATGCTAGTGGTTCATTAAAACTACTAAGACGACATGCAACGAATTCTAAAATTTTTGTAGCAGGACACCGAGGTTTGGTAGGTAGCGCTATAAAGATTAATCTGGAGAGGAAAGGGTATAAAAATATTATTACCCGCACTCGTGAGGAATTGGATTTAACAGATGCAGTCGCCGTAGAAGCCTTTTTCTCTAATGTTAAACCAGATTATGTTTTTCTGGCGGCTGCGAAAGTGGGAGGGATATTGGCTAATAATAAATATCGGGCAAATTTCATGTATGAAAATATAATGATTCAGAATAATGTTATACATCATAGCTACTTACATGGAGTTAAGAAACTTCTTTTTTTAGGAAGTACGTGCATATATCCTAAAAAATGTCCCCAACCTATGAAGGAAGAGTACCTCCTGACCGGCCTTCTGGAATATACTAATGAGCCTTATGCCATTGCTAAAATTGCAGGAATAAAAATGTGCGAAAGCTACAACCTGCAATACGGTACTAATTTCATTTCTGTAATGCCTACTAATCTCTATGGTCCAAACGATAATTTTGACCTGGAAAGATCCCATGTTCTTCCAGCACTAATAAGAAAAATGCACCTTGGCAAAGCTTTGGAACAAAATGACTGGGAAATTCTAAGACAGGATCTTTTCTATAGGCCTATAGAAGGTGTTTCTGATAGATCTTCTAAAAATGAAATAATCGAAAAGCTGCACAAATATGGAGTTCAGCAAACTGGGGGACAGGTAAATATAGAAATATGGGGAAGTGGAGATCCAAAAAGAGAATTTTTATGGAGCGAGGATATGGCGGATGCCTGCATTTTTTTGATGATGAAAAAAAGATTCACAAACATTCTTGAAGACATTGCTTTTAAAGAAGGAAGGCAAATTCAAAAAGAAGTTCGAAATACACATATTAATATAGGTACCGGTAAGGAGGTTTCAATATACGACCTCGCTTATCTAATTAAGGGAATTACAGGTTTTCAGGGATACTTATTTTTTAACAAAAATAAAACCGACGGAACAATGAGAAAGTTAACTGATTCTTCCAGATTGGAACATTTAGGATGGAAATATCAGGTGGGGCTTACAGAAGGTATAAATAGATTATACGGTTGGTATTCCACCAAAATTCCCATTGAAGATTCAAGAACTATTTGAGTAACTATTGAATAATACAAGAATGAAAAAGTCCGCTTTCATTATTCCAATTTCTATAGCTATCCATTTAATAATATTAAATGGAACTCTTCTCATGCTTACTTCTGAAACTTATTTGGACACATTTCATATCTTTTATTATAACATTGTTTGGTTGCTTATCACCTATAGTCTCAACTTCTATCCAACCGCTAGAAAAGAGAAATTTATGCATAACTTCATTAAAATGGTTGAGTTATATATCATTTTCGGCCTGTCTTACTTTGCTCTTTTTAGTTTTGAAAAAAATCAGGGAATATCACCAAGATTTCAGCTGTACGTTTTATGTGTAATATTTACTTTTCTCACCTTATACAGGTGGATGTTTTATTGGTTAAGAAGTAAATATCGGTTGGGGGGAGGTAATTACGTTAATGTAATTGTAATAGGAAGAGATAAAAATTTAAAGAAAATTAGAAAGGTGTTTGAAGAGCCTGAATTAGGGTATCGCTATAAAGGTTACTTTGATCATAATTATTCCAGTAGCCCTACCTACCTCGGACCAATTGAGGCCTGTTATGAATATGTTTTAAAAAATATGGTAGATGAAATTTACTGTATGGTGTCTAAACTTTCTCATGATGAAATTAAGCAGCTTATGAAATTCGCTGACAATAGTTTGATAAAGCTTAAGATAATCCCAGATAACAAAGAAATCTTCACACATGCAATGACTATTGAACTTTACGATACTATACCGGTACTAAACATGAGAAAGCTGCCAATGGAAACCGAATTCGCTCTTTTAGCTAAGCGTACATTCGACATTCTTTTTTCTTCACTAGTACTAATTTTTATTCTTTCATGGCTTACTCCACTTCTATATGTCTTAATAAAAATGGAATCTCCCGGCCCTCTTTTCTTCAAGCAGGAAAGAAACGGAGTTAAAAGGAGAGTATTCTGGTGTCATAAATTTAGATCTATGACTACTAGCAGTAATGCCCATACCTCCATGGCCATAAGAAATGATATAAGAATCACCAGAATCGGGAAATTTATGCGAAAGACCAGTATAGATGAATTACCGCAGTTTATTGATGTATTTTTTGGTGATATGAGCGTTGTAGGACCACGTCCACATATGAAATACCATACCAGTCAGTATGAATCTTCAGTGGATAAGTATCTGGTGAGGCATTTCGTAAAACCGGGAATTACCGGTTTAGCACAAATTAAAGGCTACCGTGGAGAGATTATGAGGAAAGCCGATATCATTAATCGCGTAAGATTCGATATTTTTTACATTGAAAAATGGTCATTACTTCTGGATATTAGAATAGTTTTCCAAACTGTTGTCAATGCTTTCAGAGGAGATGACAAAGCTTATTAAATTAAAAACTAATTTATTTTACTATATGAAAAAAGTACCCGCTCTTATATGTCTTTTAATATTAATCTTTTCCTGTTCGGGCTCAAGAGATCTAGTCTACTTTAGTGACTTGGGAGGGGAGTCAGTTTATACTGAAAGAATAACATCCAATGCAAAAAAGCCAAACGTAAAACCAGGTGATCTTCTAGATATAACTGTTACAAGTCTTAACCCTCTGGCAAATGCTCCTTTTAACAGAGGGACACTTCCTTCAGTGGGAAGTGCAAGAAATACTGCTTCGTCAGAAAACACTACACAGGGATACCTGGTAGACTACAGTGGAAGAATCGATTTTCCAGTACTTGGTTCTATTGAAGTCGCCGGACTTTCAAAATCTCAGGTAAAGGAGAAGCTTAGGGGAATGCTGACGGATTATCTAACTGAGCCGGTAATCAATATCAGGTATCTCAATTATAGTATTACCGTAGTAGGTGAAGTTAAAAATCCTTCCACTTTCATAGTGCCTTCAGAAAAAATCAGCATTGTGGAGGCTTTAGGCATGGCGGGAGATATGACCGTCTACGGGAAAAGAGATAATGTTCTTGTAATAAGGGAAGCAGAAGGGGAAAGAAGCATGATTAGACTTAACTTGAATAATAAGGATGTGCTTAATTCTCCATATTTTTATCTACAGCCGGACGATGTAGTCTATGTAGAACCGGTTAAATCCAAAAAAGAACAGGCAAGTGTAACCAGGAATAATATATCTCTCCTTCTGTCGGTTATCTCTGTTCTATCAATATTTATTATTTATCTAAATTAAAATTTTCACTTATGGCGGAAAATAAATTAATATCAGGAGGAAGTGAAAACAAAGATATGAATAAGGTAATTTCATATTACTCCAAATATTGGTATCTGTTTTTAATTGGTATCATCTTATGTATCGGTATTGCCTACTGGTATGTCAACTATGAGGCTGTGCCGGAGTACAGGATTAGCAGCACCTTATTGGTTAAAGATAAAGATAAGGGTTCTGGCGCTTCAGACATGGAGGCTATTGCTGACCTGGGTTTGGTGAAACCTATAAGAAATGTTGAAGATGAGATAGGTATATTAAAATCTTCCAGTTTAATGGAAAAGGCTCTGCAGGACCTGTCAATGCAGGTAAAATATTCGGTGCCTGAAAATATATCTGAAGAAAAGTTTCTACAAAACCTTCCAGTAACCATTCTGGTAGATGATTCGGAAACATTGGAGTATAATGTCCCTATTTATATAAAAATGAAGGATGAAAAGACTTTCGAACTTTATGAGACGAATGGAGGTGACAAGAGCGTGCATAGTTTTCAAGAAAAAATAAGAAAACCCTGGGGAACTTTTACCGTGGTAAAATCCACTGCTATCCCCGCTTCTAATTGGTACAGTACCATAAGCTTCTATTTTCAGGACATTGCGGCCATCGCAGATTATTACAGCAAGCAATTAACTGTCTTGCAACTCACCCAGGCAGGAGGGCTTCTGGAAATAAGCATTGTCCATCCTGTTCCCGAACAGGGTGAAGAAATACTTGCGCAATTAATTGAAGCCTACAGGCGAGAAGCAGTCGCTTACAGGAACGAACTAGCATCAAGTACAATTGCAATGATTGATGAGCGTCTTGATTTTCTCACTGGGGAATTATCGAATGTGGAGAAAAATGTTGAGCAATTCAAGAGGGAAAACGCCCTTACAAATGTAAATTCTGATGCTGAACTTTACTTAGAAAAAGCGAGTGAATACAACCGGCAACTGGCAGAATATCAAACACAAATAGATGTCTTAAATTCTATTGAAAGTTATTTAAGCACTGAGGATGGTGATGGTGCCATGGTTCCCAGTTCTTTAAATATTCAAGATCCCACTCTGGTAGGTCTTATTTCCAGGTTTAACGATTTGCAGCTGGAGCGCAAAAGGATGCTACAGACCACTCCTAAAAGTAACCCGCTTGTTGTAGACATCGACAGGCAGCTTACTAGTTTAAGAAGCAATATTCTTGAAAATTTGAGAAATATTAAAAACGGACTTATTATTACAAGTAGAAACCTGGCGGCAAATACGAGGAGATATGAATCACAAATTGCTAAGGTTCCTACTGTAGAACGCGGCTTACTGGAGATTAACAGGCAGCAGAGCACTAAAGAAGGACTTTATCTTTACCTTTTACAGAAGAGGGAAGAGGAAGCACTGTCTATGGCTGCTCCCGTCTCCAACTCGCGGATTATAGATGCACCCAAGGCAGGCAATTACCCGGTAAGTCCTAATAAAACTTCTATTTATTTAGGAGCTTTGATCTTTGGACTATTTCTGCCGTTCTCAGTAATCTATGTAAAGGAGAAAATAAATGATAAAATTGGAGATACTTCAGATATTCAGGAATTAACAGATACTCCTATCCTGGGAGAAATAGCTCATAATCGTGAGAAGGAGAAAATGGTGGTGGGAGAAAGGAATACTACGCCGGTGGCCGAATTGTTCAGGCTAATTCGCTTCAATCTAAAGTTCGTTTCTGCGGGTAAAGCAAATAAGGTGATTCTCGTTACTTCCGGAATGAAAGGCGAAGGGAAAACCTTTTTCACCCTTAATCTCGGAGCCAGTCTCGCGATATCCGGGAAAAAAGTAGTGGCTCTAAGTTTTGACCTGAGAGCTCCAAAACTGATGAGAACAGTAGGTTTATCTGATGATTTTGGAATAAGCGATTTTATCATAAATGAAAATATTGAAGCTAGCGAAATTGTGGTTCCCTCTCCGGAAATCAAAGGCTTGTCGTTTATAGGCTCAGGACCCATTCCTCCAAATGCAGGAGAATTGATGCTCAGCAATAGGATAGAAGTTCTTATTGATGAGTTAAAAAAGGAATATGATTATGTCCTGATCGATTCTGCTCCGGTCGGTAAAGTGGCTGATGGCTTTGCGTTGGCGCCTTATGTGGATTCAACAATATATATAGTTCGGCACAATGTTACCCGTCGAAGACAACTTAAAACTTTAGATGACATTTACAGAACAGGCAAACTGAAACGTCCAATGGTGGTTCTTAATGGTATTAAAACACAAGAAGCCTATGGCTATGGCTATGGTGCCAGGGAGAAACAGAGTACAGCATACAAAGTTAGAACTGCAGAAACCTAATGTGAGTAGTAGAGAGAGTGAAGAATTATATAAAAAA